>JBDTIS010000072.1:0-39394 GCA_039936235.1 Burkholderiaceae bacterium
CATGGACCCCTTCGATCCGAAGGTGATCGCGCAAGCCGCACTCGACGGTATTCCCGACCGATGGATGGAAGCGGCTCGCAACAGCCCGGTCTACAAGATGGCGGTGCAGTGGAAGGTGGCGCTGCCGTTGCACCCCGAATACCGCACGCTGCCGATGGTCTGGTACGTGCCACCGCTGTCGCCGATCAGCGCGGCAGCGAATGCCGGGCAAGTCGGTGCCAATGGCGAGATTCCCGACGTGAACCAGTTGCGCATCCCCGTCAAATACCTGGCCAACCTGCTGACCGCCGGTGACACCGGGCCCGTGGTGCGCTCGCTGGAACGCATGCTGGCGATGCGGGCCTATCAGCGCGAGAAACACGTGGACCAGCGCATCAACCACGCGGTACTGAAGCAGGTCGGCATCAGCCAGGCCGAAGTCGAAGAGATGTATCACGTGATGGCGATCGCCAACTACGAAGACCGTTTCGTGATCCCGACCACGCATCGTGAATACGCCGAGAACACCTTCAACGTGCGCGGTGGCTGCGGTTTCACGTTCGGTAACGGCTGCTCCGAGGGCACGAGCCAGACCAGCGTCTTCGGCAGCGAGAAGAAGCGAACGATCCCGATCCGGGCGGAGATCTGACCATGTTCACGAAGAATGTCCCTCGTCCGATGAGCAAGAGCCTGCGCGTGCTGGCGGTGCTGCTCAGCTACCCCGATGCCAGGCATCGCAGCGTGCTTGGCGAACTGGGCGCGGTCTTGCAGCAGGAGCGCGCCGTATCGGCCGCGCGCCAGCTCGAGCTCGTCGCCCTGATCGATCGCATCGCGCGCACCGACCCGCTCCAGGCGGAGTCCGAGTACGTCGAGCTGTTCGACCGCGGCCGATCGACCTCGCTGCACCTGTTCGAGCACGTGCATGGCGATTCACGCGAACGTGGCCCGGCAATGATCGATCTCGGCCAGACCTATGAGAAGGCGGGGCTGATCCTGGCCGAGGGCGAATTGCCGGACTACCTGCCGGCCGTGCTGGAATTCGTTTCGACCCAGCCACCGACCGAGGCGCGCGCATTCCTCGGCGAGATGAGCCACATCTTCAACGCGATCTTCGGCGCGCTTCAGACGCACGGCAGCGGCTATGCGAGCGTGCTCGGGGCGCTGCTCGAACTGTCGGGCGAGAAAGCGCAGGCCGTCGTGCCGGTCCCCGAGCCGCCGCTCGACGAGAGCTGGGCCGAACCCGTGGTCTTCGACGGCTGTTCGTCGAAGGGCCAGACCAAGCCCGGTCAGGCGCAGCCCGTGCACATCGTGCGCAAAAGCAGCCTCTCACAAGGAGTCGCACCATGAACGGCGTCTACGGTTTTTTGTTCCAGGTCTATCCGTATGTGTGCTTCACGGTGTTCCTGATGGGCAGCCTGTTCCGCTTCGACCGCGACCAGTACACATGGAAGAGCGACTCGTCGCAGTTGCTGCGCACCGGTCTTCTGCGATGGGGCAGCAACCTTTTCCACTTCGGCATCCTGTTCCTGTTCTTCGGTCACATGGTCGGCCTGTTCACGCCGCACGCGGTATACGGCATGTTCATGACGGCAGGGAACAAGCAGATGCTGGCCGTGGTGGCGGGAGGCATCGCCGGCATGTTCTGCTTCGTCGGCCTGTCGATGCTGCTGTACCGCCGCGTGTTCGACCCGCGGGTGCGTCTGACCAGCCATGCGACTGACATCGCCGTTCTGGTGGTGCTGTGGGTGCAACTGGTGGTGGGGCTGATCACGTTGCCGTTCTCGTGGCACCACGCGGATGGCAGCGTGATGCTGATCCTGGCGGACTGGGCGCAGCACATCGTCACGCTGCGGCCTGTGGATGCGACCGTGCTGTCGACACTGCCATGGCCGTATCTGTTCCACATCGTTTTCGGCATGACGATCTTCCTGTTGTTACCGTTCAGCCGGCTGGTGCATGTGTGGAGCGGATTCGCTACCGTCACCTTTCTGTTCCGGCCGCCCCAGATCGTGCGCAGCCGCCGTCTCAACGTGCCGCCAGGGCACAACCAGCCACGCCAGCCTGGCGCCGGCGTCTGAAATCGATCGGGGCCACCCATGCTTGTCCAGAGAGTCGACTTGAGCGCTGACTTCGCAACCGTCGCGAAGCAGGAAGCCTTCTGCACGGTGCGCATCAACGGCGTGGCAGTGAACGCCGAATCCGAAGTTCTCGCCCCGGAGGCGCTTCGCCAGCGTGCCTACACCGAGCTTCTGCGCCAGGCCGCAGTTCGCGACGGCCTGCTCGATGCGGATGATGTCGCCCCGCTCGACGGCGTCGTCAGCGAAGCGGCCTCGCAGGCGATCGACGCCTGGCTCGAAGCCGAGCTGCATCTGCCCGAACCGTCCGAGCAAGCGTGCCTGCGCCACCACGCTGCCCACCAGGCACGTTACCGCACGGGCGAACAGGTGCGCGTACGCCATATCCTCTTTGCGGTGACGCCGGGCAGCGACGTGGTGGCGCTTCGCAACCGGGCCGAAATCTGTCTGCTCGATGTGCGCTGCCACGATGGCACGGCCGGCGATGGCTTCGGCCGCTCTGCCCGTGAGCTGTCCAATTGCCCCAGTGGCGAACTGGGAGGTGAACTCGGCTGGCTGAAACCCGACGACTGCGCTCCCGAGTTCGCGCGCGAGCTGTTCGGTCACATCGAGGTCGGTGTTCTGCCGCGCCTGGTGCACAGCCGATTCGGCCTGCACGTGGTGGAGGTGCTGGAGCGCGAAGGCGGCGTGCCTCAGAGCTTCGAGGACGTGCGTGGCGCCGTCGCGATGGCGCTGCGCCAGCAGACCTGGGTCACGGCGTTGCGGCAGTGCCTGCAGTTGCTGGCCGGGCAGGCGGTCGTCGAGGGTATCGACCTCGACGCGGCGAATACGCCGCTGGTCCAGTAACCCCGGACTCTCATCCGCTCTCGAGCTCGACGCAGTCGCGGATCAGGGTCAAGGCTCGGAGCGTCGCCTCGCGCGATCAACCGAACTGCACTGGCCTGCCTTGCGCATCGAACGGGATGAAACCGTCGATGCTGCCCGACTTGATCGCGTCGACCATGCGCTGCAGCGGTGCTTCGGCCTGCACACTCGAAGGACTGATGCCGTCCGATCCGGCCAGCGCCGCGACAAACACCATGTCCCAGGCCTGGTCGAACTCACGAGACTCTTCGAGCAGTGCATCGAACGAAGCCAGTTCCCGTGGCAACTTGTCAACGCACATCATCGGCGTCAGCGTGCCACCCTGGCCCGCCGCGAAGCGAGCCTTCTGGGCGGCAGTGGCATCGGCATCTACCCCGGCAGTGGCAAAGACGAACAGCAGGCGTTGCGGCTCGGGCTGCTCGATCGCTGCGCGCAGCAGGTCGTCGAAACTTGCAATGGTCATGGGGATCTTTCAGGAGTGAACGTGCAGCAACACCGTTTCGATCGTGTGGGAGGAGGGCGAATACGCCCCGCCTCGCCTCGAGTGGCGTCGGCGATGGGATCATGAAACGCCGCGGCGCGTTCGCATCGCAAGTCCGACGCGATCCAGCGCCGAGTCGCTCAGAAGGCGTGCGGCCATAGGCAGCAATTGAGCCTCTTCAAGTTGCATGTGTCGTTCGTACAAGTCGACCATCGGCATCACGTCACCGGTGAGCAGCGCCTGCGGTTCGCCGGCTGCAATTCTCAGCAGCAAGGGCCGCAGGTGCTGCCATTGCGATTCGAGAATTCGGTGATCGCGCTCGAGCGACTCGATCAAGACACGCATGCAGGTCGCATCGGACCCGGTCGTCGCATCGATCAACGCGGGAAAGAGATCGACCTCCTCGTCGGCGTGATGATCCGCGGCCGAGTGGTCGAAGTATCGCAGCACCGCCGCAGCAGCAACGCGAGCCTGTGCGTCGGAGCCATGCGTGGCCAGGTGTTCGACCAGACGCTGGAGCGTCGCGCACTGACTCTCGACGCGGTGGTGGCATGCCGCCAGCATTTCGAGCGGCACCTCGAAGCCGGCGCTAGGTGCGCTGTGGCCCGGGAACGGAGAATTTTTGGGATGCATGGGCTAGGACGAGAGTTTTGCAGCGACACGCCGGCGCGTGACCGGAGCGGCCATCGGGGTCCCCGCAGCCGCACGCCGCGATGACGTTTTCGGCGACACCCGAATCGACGGTTCCGGGCCGGTGATGTCGGCCAGCGTCGCGGCATCCAGTTCCCTGAAGTAGGCCTGCAATGCGGCGTTCAGCACCCACTTCAGGCGGCAGGTCGGCGTCAAGGAACACGTGTTGGTGCGGCTGTCGAAACATTCGACGAGCCGGAAGTCGGTTTCGCAGTTGCGTACGACGTCGCCCACCCGAATCGAGGCAGGGCTCCTCGACAGGCGCAGGCCACCACCACGCCCGCGAGTGGTTTCCAGCAGGCCCTGTCGCGCGAGGTCGTTGACGACTTTCATCAGATGGTTCTTGGAGACCGCATGCCGTTCCGCCAACTCGGCGATCGTGATCAGGCGACCGGGATGGGCTGCGCAGTACATCAGTACGCGCAAGGTGTAGTCGGTGTATTCGGCGAGTCGCATTCAAATTCCCAAAGATGCACCGATGATATTGCTTTTCGCCAGGCAGCGGCTTAACATGCATTAACGGTACATCTTAAATGATGTCGTAAGCGGACCGTAACAAGCGCTCACCGAACCTTTTGCCATGAATCATCCGATCTCGTCCATCGCCCCTGTTGCGGTCGCGCCGACTCTCACGCCACAGGGATGGCCCGTGCTGCGCCTGGGCTTCCGTCCGTTCTATCTCGGTGCGGCGGTGTTCGGCGCGCTCGCGGTCCCTCTGTGGCTGGCTATCTTCCTCGGATGGATCGCGCCGAACCTCAGCGTGCCTCCGCTGCTGTGGCACGCGCACGAGATGCTGTTCGGATTCGCGGCGGCGATCATCGTCGGCTTCCTGCTGACCGCGGGCAAGGCCTGGACCGGACTCGCCACACCGCGTGGCGGCTTCCTCGGCCTTCTGGCCGGCCTCTGGCTGGCTGCACGCATCGCGGCCGTCGTCGGTCCGTACGCCTTGTATGCGGTGCTCGACCTGCTGCTCCTGCCGTTGGTGGCGGCCACGCTCATCAACGTGCTGGTGCGCGCGCGCAACCACCGCAACCTGGCGCTGGCGGCTATCCTGATCCTGTTGTCACTCACGAACCTGTGTTTCCACCTCGCGGTGCTCGGCACCATCGCCGTTTCGCCCATGCATGCCCTGCATGCGGCACTGGCATTGATCGTGATGATCGAATGCGTGATGGCCGGTCGCGTTCTGCCGGCGTTCACGAACAGCGTCACGCCGGGCCTGAACCTCAAGGCACGACCGCGCCTCGAGCAGGCCACATTGGCGCTCACGGCGCTGGCGTTGCTGTCATGGGTCGTCGACGCGCCGCCCTGGTTCGCCGCAGGCGCTTTCGGACTCGCCGCTGCGGCGCATCTGATTCGTCAGTGGTCGTGGCGCCCGGGCGTGACCCGCAGTCGTCCGATCCTGTGGATCCTGCACGCGGCCTACGGTTGGCTGCCGGTGGGCTTCGCGTTGCTGGCGATGGCGCAGATCGGCTGGGTGAGCGTGTCTGCGGGCGTTCATGCGCTTGCCGTCGGCGCCACCGGCGGGTTGATCATCGGCATGGTCACGCGCACGGCGCGCGGCCACACTGGCAGGCCGCTGAAGGCGTCGAAGGCCGAGGTGACGGCGTACGCGCTGGTGATGGCGGCTGCCGTCTTTCGCGTCGTGCTGCCGCTCCTGGCGCCACAGTGGTTCGTGCAGTCCCTGCTGGCCGCCGCGTTAGCCTGGAGCGCCGCGTTCGGCATCTATCTCGTCGTCTACGCGCCATGGCTGTTGTCGACGCGCCTGGATGGCAAGGACGGCTGACGTCGCCTGCCCGTGCGGGCTCGTGAGTTCTCCTCCGGTTTACCTGCTGCGACCCACCCCGCTCTCCCGAAAGGACGTGACATGTCACGCATTACGCAGATCGATGTTCGCGAAATCGCTCCCGCCAATCGCCACCCGCTGATCTTCGAACGCTTCGATGCCTTGACTGCCGGCGAGTCCATCGAACTGGTGAACGACCATGATCCTGTGCCTTTGCACCACCAATTCGAAAGACGGTCGCCCGGAGGCTTTGCCTGGAGTTACCTGCAGGCCGGCCCTGACCTGTGGCGCGTGCGCATCGCGAAGATGCAGGCTTCACCGGTCGCGGCGGACTCCTGCTGCTCGGGCGGGGCCTGCTGCGGCTGAGTCCATGCGAGCCACAGGATGACCTTCGTCGTCACCGAGGCCTGCATCCGCTGCAAGTACACCGATTGCGTGGACGTATGCCCGGTGGACGCGTTTTGCGAGGGTCCGAATTTTCTCGTCATCGACCCCGACCTGTGCATCGACTGCGCGGTGTGCGTGCCCGAGTGTCCGGTCAACGCCATCTATGCCGAGGAAGACGTACCCGGAAACCAGCAGGACTTCACGTCCTTGAACGCCGAGCTGGCGCGGTCGTGGAAACCGATCACTAGGATGAAGAAGCCGCCATCGGATGCCGATGCATGGGCCTCCATTACGGACAAGCGAGATCAACTGGAGCGCTGAGTTCGCGCAGCGGTGAGGATCAGCCGTCAGACTTGAGGCGGCGCCGCAGCGGTGCATTCCATCCATTCGATGAGGCGCATGGATCGGTGATTCTTGCTCGCCGGCTTTTTGTCTACGAGCTGGGAAACAGATCCGCAGTCGCCTGTTCGGTGGGGACGCGGATGGTCGTTTCCACACAGCGCGAGGACTGGCTGGCAGCGCCTTAGAAGCCGGCTCGGAAGGTGTCGGGTTGTGTCCGGTGATCAGCATCGGCGCGCGCACCAGCGACCCCGCCTTGTCATGCGTCGACCGGCCTGCGAGTTCCTGCAAGGACTTCCCGCCGATGCATCACCAGCCATGCACCGCCCAGGACGCAGCCCAGCAGTGCGATGGCCAGGCCGGCGCGGTGCTGGCTTTCGAGCGAGTAAGCGTTACACAGACGGAGATCGACTGTACCGAAATACAGCCCTAGCGACACCGTCATCGACACCGCATAGCCGACGAAGAAAAGCTGCAGAACCAGCGGCGCACGTGCGATCGAGTGGCGGAGCAGCGCGCCGCAGGCGAACAGCGTGCCGATTTTGAGCACGTCTGTCGCCGGCATGACGACCGCACGGTCGATGGTCACCGGAAGCATCCAGTACGTTGCAATGGCTTGCGCCGCCATGAAGCCGGTGAGACCGTAGCGATTCCACGGCGCGAGCCTGATGGTCAGTTTGCTCCCTGAGGCGGCGTCCATCGCCATCCAACCGCCCAAGACCAGCAGAGGAATCTGCACGACCATGTGCCAGAGCATGCTCTGCTCGATCAGGCTGCGCAGCGGCGGCACGGACAGGGCCGACGAGAAGGCGCACACGGCCATGGCGAGCAGCGTTTTCCCTGCAGGGAACCCGGCGGGCTTCATCGTGCAGCCGGTCGCGTCCACGCCGATGCGATGTCGATGGCGAGATCGGGCGAGCGGTCGTCGACGATGCGGACGAGCCGGCCGTCGGCCGCCACGATGTGGAGCGCGCTATTGTGTTCGAACTCGCCCCTAGCCGCGGGCACGACCATGATTCCGAAGGCGTCGAGCAGACGCTGACGATCTGCTGACGAAGCCAGCGTCACGATGCGCCAGACGTGCGGCTGCATGCGCATCCGCGCGGCGTATTCTCGAAGCGCCGACGCGTCGTCGCCAGACGGATCGAAGCTGATCGAAAGCAGCCCGACCTTGTCCTGCAAGTTACTCTCGACGAGTTGCCGCTGGAGCTGCTGGTAGGTCGATCCGAGCGATGTGCAAACTGTCTGGCAGCGGGTGTAGACGAAGTCGACGATCTGGACGCGGCCATCCGATGCCAGCAATCGCTGCAAAGGGATGTCATGGTCGGTAGCGTCGCGCAGCACGAACTCCGGTAGCGCACGAGGCTTTCGCGCGACTTCTTCCCGACGCAGGGTCTCGGTCGTGAACGAGTGGCCCAGGTCGGTCGCCTGCCCGATCGCGATGAGGCCCGCTATCAACACGGCGATACTCGCCGCGAAGGTCTTGGCGAGACCTTCGGTCGACTCGCGCGGCTCAGGATGCAGACTTGAGTTCCTCTTCACCCTTGAAAGACTCGGTGCGTGTCTTGGTCGCTTCGCGCTGCGCCTTGACGGAGTCGGGCTTGATGGCAGCGGCCTGGTTGCCCCACTCCGAACGGATGTAGGTCATGACGGCCGCCAGTTCGTTGTCGCTCATGGCCTTCCACGCCGGCATCGCGCCCTTGTAGGTGCCGCCCTTCACCTGCAGTTCGCCCATGACGCCGTGAAGCAGAATATTGATCAGGATCTTCTCATCACCCGCCACCCATTCCGAGCCGGCCAGTGGCGGGAACACGCCGGGCACGCCTTGGCCCGTCGCCTGATGGCAGGCGGCGCACTTGCTTCCGAAAAGCTGCTTGCCGTCGACCGCGGCCGTCGCGCCTGACGTTGCCTCCGGGGGGCGCAGCGTCGCCAACGTCCGCTGATCGCCGTAAGCCGACTCCGATCCGGAAGGCGAGATGTAGATGTAGAAGGCACCCCACATGGCCATCGCGCCGAGAAGCATCACGAGGAACCAGGGCAGCGGGCGAACGCCTTCGTCCGGGTCGGCATGTTCGCGCCCACGCTGAACGTCCATCTTGCGCTGGCCGGCCTTGCCGCCGTGTGGTGCGCTCATGGCTTGTCTCTCGGAGCGGCTGACGCACTCGACGGGGTCGTCGGTTCCGCGGCAAGCGCAGGATAGGTCCGGTCGAGCGACAGCAGGTAGCTGACCAGCGCCAGAGCCTGTGGCTTCGCGACGATCACTTCTCCCGGCTTGGCAAGAGAGGGTGGCAGGGTGACGACGGTCTCGCCGGGCTTCGCTTGCCCTTGGCGGACTTCGAACAAGAACGGGTACGACGGCATGATGGAGCCCGGCGTGTAGGCGCGTGGCTGGTACAGGTGTCCGAGATGCCAATCTCCGCTAGGCTGGCGGGCACCGATGTTCAGCAGGTCGGGGCCGGTGCGCATCGTGCCCAGCAGATGCGGCGTGTCATAGGCGTAGTCGCCTGCGACCGACGCGCGTCCCCAGCCGCGAGTGGCATCCGGCGCCTGCTTGATGTCGCGTGGCTGCTGCGAGTGACAGTACACGCAGCCGTTGGCGATGTAGGTCTGCCGGCCGACCAGTTGCTGCTGGGTATAGGGCTTAAGGCCGGTCGGAGGTTTCACGTTTTCCAGCAACAGATACGGCATGACGACCAGCAGAGCGGTTGCCCCTCCAAGTATCACCATCGCACCGGAGACGATGCGCAACTCGTCCATCTCCCAGAAACTTTTGCCCGCGCTCATGCCGCTACTCCCCTGCCTTGCAGGCGCATGAACAGCGAGGTGCCCAACAGCGCAGCACCCAGTCGTTGCGGACCGAACTTCCAGCCGATGGCGAAGAAGTGACCCGCAAAGACCAGGTGACCCAGGGTCATGAGGCCGCCGCCGATCGAACGTGCCTGCAGATACGGCAGCGTGATCGCAACCGACTGCATGAATGGCGTCTTCTCGTCGAGCATCGCCAGCCCCTGCAACCATCCGCCGATCGACAACCAGATGAAATAGATCGAGAACCCGACCAGCACCAGCCAGAAGTGCAGCGAGATGAGCTTGGGGTACGGCCATTCCCAGTTCATCACGCGAGGCATGATGAAGTAGATGGAACCGAACATCACCATCGAGAAGAATCCGTACAGTCCCAGATGCGCGTGGGCGACGGTGTAGTGGGTGAAGTGAGTGACTGTGTTCACCGAACGAAGCGCTTCCAAAGAGCCCTGGACCGACGCCGCCGTATACATCATGGCGCCCAGCACGATGAAGCGCAGCGTGGGTGAGTAGATCAGTGCGCGGAAGTTGCCGAGCACCGTCATGTGCTGGTTGACAGCCACCGCAAACACCGGGATCACCATCATCATGCTCTGCACGATCGAGATCGTGACCAGCCAGGACGGCACCGGACCGCCGATCAGGTGGTGGCCGCCGACCTGGCTGTAGAAGAATGCCAGCGACCAGAATCCAAGCAACGAGAGGTTGTATGAATAGATCGGCTTGCCGAGTACTTTGGGGATGAAGTAGTAAGCCGCAGCCAGCCCGATGGGCGTGAACCATAGTCCGAGCACGTTGTGGCCGAACCACCAGTTCATCGTTGCCTGCTGCACCCCGAAGTGCAGCCCCGGCCAGTTGGCGACCAGGAACAGGATGGGGAACCACAGCAGACCTGCCGCGATGTACCAGACCGAAACGTACAGATGCTCGACGCGGCGTTGAAGCAGCGTGAGCCACAGCGGCAATCCGACCAGGGCGCCGCCAACGACGAGAAGGATGTCGATCTGCCACGGGTATTCGAGCCACTCCAGGCCATCGGAGTAGCCCATTGCAATGGCCACCGTGCCCGCGGCCACACCGATGCTCCACAACGCGCCACCGATCAGGGCGTATTTGGCGCCCACCACTTCTGTCTTGAGGAGGCGCGGAATCAACCAGATGGCCACGCCGATGCCGGCGAGCGAACACCAGCCGTAGGCCACCAGGTTCAGATGGATCGGGCGGATGCGGCCAAAAGTGAGCCATTCGTATTGCACCCACCAGTCGGGCGCGTGAAGCTTGATCGACGAGATCAACCCGGCGAACGAAGCCAGGACGAGCCAGATGACCGCGAGGGTCAGGCAGACGCCGACGACCAGTGACGTCGATTGATCCGCACGCGTGCGCGACGCCGTATCCGCCGCAGTCATTCTCTGCACGATGCCGGCAGACCCGTCCATCGCCTGCTGCAGCTCGTCCTTTTGCGTGGCTGTCGCCGCTGGATCCTCGATCGTGCCGAGTTCGTTCGGTGCAAAAATTTCGGCGGCGGCCGCGGTGCCGTCGCCGAACAGGCCTTTCGACATCGACCAGATGAAGACGAACAGCGCTGCGATCGACAGCAAGAATGTGGCGAGCAGGACGCTTACGGTGAAATCCATCCGACTGACTCCAGGAAAAGAGCTGACTTGCGAGGGAGCCTCGGAGACGTTTCCGCGAGGTCGTCCCGATCGCCCAACGGGCTGCCGACAATACAGGCCTGACAGGTAGTCATACGACTTGCGTGCAAGACTACTACGCAGTGGTTGGCTGCCGGGATATCGACGACCTGGAGGCGCGCGAGCTACGGCGCGGTCGCCCGATCACTGAAAGGCGGTCGCGGATTCGACCTGCCGCCGAAGCGGACCCGCAAGCGCGAGTTCTTCGACGAGATGAACCGGGCAGGTGCCGGGGTCGACTATCAAGTGGTACTCCATCGGCCCGCGTCTGACGGCGTTCGCGGTCGACCTCTGGCGCAGCGACACGTTGCGCGCGCAATGGCATCGGGCACTGCAGGAAACCGTCGCGCACGGTCATCGCCTCTGTCGCGGACATCGAACCCTGGTCCAGATCAAGGCAGCACGACCGCTGCGCCGTCGAACCTGCCGGCGCGCAGGTCGGCCAAAGCCTGGTTTGCTTCGACCAGCGGGTACCGCTTGGTCTTCGTGACGATGCCCATGCGCGGCACCTGGCTCAAGAAATCCAGCCCGTCCTGGCGCGTGAGGTTGGCGACAGACAGCAACTGGCGCTCCTCCCACAGCAGGCTGTAGGGGAAGCTCGGCAGGTCGCTCATGTGGATGCCGGCACATACGACGCGGCCGCCCTTGCGCACGGCCTTCAGCGCCAGCGGCACCAGGTCGCCCACCGTCGCGAAGATGATTGCCGCGTCCAGTTCCTGCGGCGGCATCTCGTCGGAATCGCCGGCCCAGATGGCGCCCAGGCTACGCGCGAAAGCCTGGGTCTCCCGATCACCCGGGCTGGTAAAGGCATACACCGAGCGGCCCTGCCAGGTTGCCACCTGGGCGAGGATGTGGGCGGCCGCGCCGAAGCCGTACAGGCCCAGGCGCCTGCCGTCACCCGCGATGCCCAATGCGCGCCAGCCGATCAGGCCGGCGCAGAGCAGGGGCGCGAGCGACTCGTCGCTGCCCTGGTCACCGAGCGGGAACGCAAAGCGCGCGTCGGCGACCGTCGCCGTGGCGAAACCGCCGTCGCGCGTGTAGCCGGTGAACAGTGGTTGATCGCACAGGTTCTCGCGCTGCATCCTGCAGTACGGACACACGCCGCAGGTGTGGCCCAGCCATGGAATGCCGACGCGCTGACCGAGCACGAGGCCTGTCACGTCCGCACCGAGGGCATCGATGCGGCCGACGATCTCGTGGCCCGGGATGATGGGCACTTGCGGATTAGGCAACTCGCCATCGACGACATGCAGATCCGTGCGGCAGACGCCGCAAGCGCCCACCACGACGCGGATCTCGCCCGGCCCGGGCTGCCGATCGGGCAGGTCGGTCCATTCGAGCGCGGCACCGATCCTGTTCAGAACCATGGCATGCATGTTTTTCTCCAAGTACCTCGGGTGTCGCGCCGAAGACGGATCGGTTCACTACGAAGGCCGCAGCCGATGGCGGCAGATCGGGCAACGTCTTCGGCTTCCCTGTCCTTGGCCCAGGCGCCACGCACTCGGTGCGTCGGCGCACAGACGCAGGGTCAGAAGACGTGCGAAATGGTGACTCAGGACGGTGCTGAATGTCGCGCCCGGCTCATGAAGTCGGCGGCCATCGGTTGCGGCACAACGTCTCATCGGAGCCCTCGTGTTCAAGACTGAACTGCCACTGCCCGAGTTGACACTGCTCGTGGGAACTCGCGGACTGCTCGGAGCGGGTCTCGGACTGCTGCTCGCCGACCGGATCGACGGCGATCGGCGGCGAGCGATCGGCTGGACCCTGATCGCGATCGGCGTCGCGACCACGATCCCCCTGGCGTTGATCGTGTTCAACCGTCGCAAGGTGGCGCCGGGCTGAGCGGCCGGTGCCTGCCGCGCCTGTCTCACTGATTTCGGTTCACTTCGCGGCGGTCGCGCTGTGCAGTGAGCCGCGCCAGCCTGCGCAACACGGCCGGCAGGCGGTCTGGCAGATCCTCGGCCAACAAGCCAGGGCCGAATCCCGATGCCGCTTCACCATGCATCCACACCGCAGCGGCCGCGCCGAGAAACGGTTCCATCCCCTGCGCAAGCAGGCTCAACACCATGCCGCTCAGCACGTCGCCCGCGCCGGCTGTGGCCAGCGTCGGCGGTGCGTTGGCGTTGACGATGGCGCGGCCATCGGGTGCGGCGATCACGGTGTCGCTGCCCTTGAGCACGACGACGGCACCGCTGGCACGAGCGGCGGCGCGGGCACGGGTCAACTTGTCGCTTTCGCCAGCCACCACGCTTGCGAACAGGCGCGTGAATTCGCCTTCGTGCGGGGTCAGTACGCAAGCGCCTCGGATGGCACGGAACAGCGAATCCGGGTCCTGCCCGAAGATGGACAGTGCATCCGCATCGAGCACGGTGGCCCGGCCCGTCTGCAGCATCGCCAATACCCGCGCGCGCGTGTCTGCCCCGACGCCGGCACCCGGCCCGATCAGCAGTCCGGTGTAGCGGCTATCGGCGAGCAACTGTTCAAGGTCTTCGTGCCGTCGGACCGCGCTCACCATCACGCTGGTCAACGCCGCCGCGTACACCGTCAGCGCAGCCTCGCTGCCGCTCGTGTCCACGGCGACGGTAGTCAACCCTGCACCCATGCGAGCGGTCCCGCGCGCAGCCATGCGGGCCGCGCCGCTGGTGGGCCAGCCGCCCCAGAGCAACGCGTGTCCGCGCGTGTACTTGTTGCCGCCGTGCTGCATTACCGGCAGCGCGTCGGACCAGAGGAGGGGATCGTTCTCGTAGGTGTCGGGCGTGAGCGTATCGAACACCGATGCGGGGGTGCCGATGTCGGCGACGACCAGTTCGCCGCACAGGCTGCGTCCCGGTTGCAGCAAATGACCCGGCTTCTTGCGAAAACACGTCACCGTGAGCGCTGCGGCCACGGCGCCGACGTTTGCCCCGGTGTCACCCATCAGGCCGCTGGGTACATCGACGGCAACGATGATCAGCCGCCTGGCAGCGGCAGCGGCCAGTGTCGCGGCGGCTGCGCCCTCCAGCGCGTGGCTCAGCCCCGCGCCGAAGATCGCGTCGACGATCAACTCCGCCCCGTTCAGCGCAGCGGGCATCAGAGACTCCACCGGCCCGCGCCACAGCGCGGCATGGTAGGCGGCAGACCCGCGTAGCTGCTCACGTGGAACGAGGAGGGCCACCCGCACCGGCCAGTCCGCCTCGACCAGGATGCGTGCGGCCACGAAGCCGTCCCCGCCGTTGCTGCCCGGGCCGCAGAGCACGAGTACCGGGCGCGGGCGCCAGCGGTCGATGATCGCTTGTGCCACCGGGACGCCCGCGTTGCCCATCAGGCGGATCTCGCTGATACCCGAATCCATCGTCAGCCGGTCAGCCTCGGCCATCTGGCTGCCGTTGAGCAGCGCGGTACGGGCGTTCAACTGGAAGGTCGCGTCCATGTGGTCACATTCCTGCGTCGCCTCCGCAGCAGCGGCAGGTTCTGGCATGAAGAATCTTGGGACTGCGCATCGGCCGCGGGAAGAGCCGGTGATCGACGGGAGGATTCAGTGACCGACGAAGTCGAGCACCACGCGCGACGGAACTTCGCCATGCGCAAGACGTTCGAAAGTGTCATTGATCGCCGAAAGCGGTTGCAACTCGATGTCGGCCTTCACCTTACCCTCGGCGGCGAACTGGAGGGCTTCGGCCATGTCGTGTCGGTTGCCGACGAACGAACCGCGGATCGTGATGCAGTTGGCCACGACGTCGAAGAGCGGCGTCGGGAAATCACCGGGCGGGATACCGACCAGGACGCAGGTGCCGATCTTCCTCGTCATCGCCACGCCCTGCTCGAAAGCGGGTAGCGACGGGGCCGTGATCAGCACACCGTGTGCTCCGCCATCGGTGGCCTTGACGACGGCCTCGACCGCATCCGGATGCTTGGCGTTGACGACCGCGTCGGCACCGAGCTTCGTCGCATGCGCGAGTTTTGCATCGTCGATGTCGACCGCGCAGACCTGGAGCCCAATGGCCTTGGCGTACTGCACACCCAGATGCCCCAGGCCGCCGATGCCGGAGATGACGAGCCATTGGCCGGGCCGGGCTTGTGTCTCCTTGATGCCCTTGTAGGTCGTGATGCCGGCGCAGATCAAGGGTGCCGCCGCGGTCGGTGTCAGACCTGCGGGGATGTGTGCCACGTAGTTCGGATCGGCGACGATGTATTCCGCGAAGCCGCCGTTCTTCGTGTAGCCGCCGTACTCCGCCTTCGCGCAGACCGTCTCCCAGGCCTGCAGGCAATACTCGCAATGGCCGCAGGCCGAGTAGAGCCAGGGCACGCCGACACGGTCGCCTTCCTTGACGGCCGTGACGCCTGCGCCGAGCGCGACGACGCGGCCGATGCCTTCATGGCCGGGTATGAACGGCAGCGCGGGCTTGGCCGGCCAGTCCCCGTTGGCGGCGTGCAGGTCGGTGTGGCAGACGCCGCATGCTTCGGTCTTGACGAGGATCTGGCCGGCGCCGGCGACGGGCACGTCCAGCTCCATCAGCTTCAACGGCTTGCCGAATTGCTCGACGACGGCGGCGTGCATCTTCTGGCTCATGGTGTGACTCCTGCGTGGTGGTTGTTGATGCGGCGGCCGGCAGGCCGAGGCTCTCGACCGCTTCGGTCGTCTTCACCAGCACGGCCAGTGCGTCGCCGTAGACCATGCTGCGGTTGTCGACATAGAACAGGTGTCGACGCTCATCGTCCGGTCCGTTTTCGGTTCACGCCGCTTTCGGCCGACAGTTCGACGATGACGGCCCCGGCCTTCATCCGCGCCGGTCTGTTGTGCAGCCCGGTGCCGAGCTTGACGAGGTTGGGAACCACCGCAGGCACGAGTGCCACACGGCGCTCGTGCGGCCGCGTCGCCGCGAGCACGGCGAGATTGAAGTACATCGCGGCGCCCGCTCAGGCGAAGGCCGGTGCGCTGAGTTGCACGGTGCGCACGAGCTTCTTGTTGACGAACTCCTGGATGCCCATGTTGCCGAGTTCGCGACCGTAGCCCGAGTCCTTGATGCCGCCGAACGGCAGTTCGGCGTCGGACCAGTCGATGTTGTTGATGAACATCATCCCGGTGTCCACCGCGCTGGCCACGCGCTTGCCGCGCGCGACGTCCTCGGTCCACACCGAGCCGCCGAGTCCGAAGTCGGAGTCGTTGGCCAGCGCGACGGCGGCCGCTTCGTCCTTGACGCGGTAGAACGACACGACCGGTCCGAAGAACTCGTCCCGGAAAGCCGGGTTGTCGGACGCGATGTCGGTCAGGATCGTGATCTCCATGAACGACCCGGGCCGGTCCAGCCGCTTGCCACCCATCAGCAGCTTCGCGCCGTGCTTGACGGCGTCGTCGACCTGCGCGAGCAATTGCACCAGCGCCGATTCGGTGGACAGCGGGCCGTGGCTGGTCTTCTCGTCCATCGGGTCGCCCGGCTTCAGGGCCGACAGCGCCGTCTTGAACGCATCGATGAACATGTCGGCGATGGAATCGACCGCGATGAAACGCTTGGCCGCGCAACAGGTCTGTCCGGCGTTGTACATGCGGCCCCACACGGCCCACGGGATGGTCTTGGCCAGGTCGGCATCGTCGAGCACGATGAAGACGTCGCTGCCGCCGAGTTCCATGGAGGTCTTCTTGAGGTGCTTGCCTGCGCGAGCGGCGATGCTGCGTCCGGCGGCGACGCTGCCGGTCAATGCCACGCCCTTGATGCGCGGGTCGTCGATGACGGTGTCGGACTGATCGTGCGAAATCAGCAGGTTGGTGTAAGCACCCTTCGGTGCCCCGGCATCGATCCACAGCTTCTCGAAGGCGATCGCGCATTGCGGCACGCAGCCCGCGTGCTTGACCACGATCGTGTTGCCGGCCATCAGGTGCGGACCTGCGATACGCGCGAGCTGGTAGTACGGAAAATTCCAGGGCTCGACGCAGAAGAGCACGCCGAACGGACTGCTCTCCATGTGCGCTTCGCCATGCCTGGGATACAGCTTCGTCGGCGCCAGGAACGCTGCGCCGTGCTTGCCGTAGTAGGCCAGGATGTCGGCACTGAAGTTGACTTCGCCGCGCGCCTCGTCGATGCGCTTGCCCATCTCCAGGGTGGCGAGCTTCGCGAAGTCATCGACATGGGCGTGCATCAGCGCCGCGGCCTTGTCGACGATGACGGCACGCTCGGCGTAACTGGTGTGCTTCCAGGTGTCGAAGCAGGACTGCGCGGTCGCGAGCGACTTCTCGAGTTGCGCCGGGTTCAGTTCTTCGAAACTCTTGAGCAACCTGCCGTCGTTGGGGTTCACGCTTTGATAGGCCACGGAAATTCCTTTTGAGAGTGATGGCCATACCGCAGACGACACGCTGCAATGAATCGCGGCGATCGTTGTCGCAGTGAGGCTTCCGGTGCCGACGGTGCGCGCCTGCGCGTCGTCGGTCTGTACGCCGGCGCTCTTAGGCATAGGCGCAGATGAAAATGCGCAAGCGGTGAATCCGAGCTCGAGCGAAGGTGGGCGGGTCCGCGCGGTCAAGCGAGAAACGGTGGGGCAGCGGCCGTCACCGAATTCAGAAGCGCGATGCGGCATCGCCCGACCTATACACCGCGAAGCTTCGCCAGCAGCGCCTCGGCGGCTGCTTCGGAAGAGGCCGGGTTTTGCCCCGTGATCAGCAGACCATCGGCAACGACATGGGGATGCCAGTCTGCCGCTTTGGAGTACTTGCCTCCCTTTTCCTTGAGCATGTCTTCGACGAGGAAGGGGACCACGCCGGTCAGTCCAGCCGCCTCTTCCTCGGTGTTTGTGAATCCGGTCACGTCCTTGCCGCGCACGAGTGCCTGGCCATCCGGTCCTTTGGCATGCCGAAGGACACCCGGTGCATGGCAGACGGCGGCCACCGGCTTGCCGGCAGCGATCATCGCGTCGATCAACGCGATCGACGCAGAGTCTTCGGCCAGGTCCCACAGCGGGCCGTGACCGCCGGGGTAGAACACGGCGTCGAAGTCCGCGGCGCGCAAGGTCGACAGCTTGACCGTGGTGGCCAGTGCAGCCTGAGACGCGGCGTCCGCCTTGAATCGTCGGGTCGCATCGGTCTGTGCCGTCGCTTCGTCGCTCTTGGGGTCGAGCGGCGGTTGTCCGCCGAGCGGTGACGCCAAGGTGACCTTGGCGCCGGCATCCTTGAATACGAAGTAGGGCGCCGCGAACTCTTCGAGCCAGAAGCCGGTCTTGCGACCGGTGTTGCCGAGGGTGTCGTGGGATGTGAGAACCATCAGGATGTTCATGGGGATTTGCCTTGAAAGGTTGCGTGTCGGCTCAAGCCGGTGTCGACTCGTCGTGCGGCGTGTTCGATCACCGCCGATTATGGCTTCTTCCACAAGCTGACTTCGATGTCGGTGCGGTGGACAACAGTCGTGAACCGGATTCAGAAATCCTTGGGCCTGCTTCGATCTTCCGTGCTCATGTCCGATTCGGTTCGGCAACGAACAGACAGCGGGCGGTCGAACGCTTAGTCTTGCTTGACCGCAGTCGGATTCGAGCTGCTTTTGCAGGAGGGCGATCGATGTTCTACCTCGACCATCGGGGCGGCGACAGTTTGCGTGGGATCCGCTTCGGAGAGGACGGGGTGGGCCGACTGGGTCGGCCCACCCGATTGCCGACGATTCTGATGAAGACAGGCCTTGCGAGCCGCGTTCGGAACTCGTTCTCGTCGATCGTCGGTCGCTGACGCGGCTCCGGCCGCGACTCGCGTGCCGGATCGTTCGTTCGCCAACGCACATACGTGGCGTTGCTTGCAGAGCATCATCCGTCCCCCACCTGCGCATCCGAGCGGCCCCATGCATCAGCGTCTTCGGGGCATGCGGTCACCGACCCTGGAGAACATGATGAAGTCGTCCGATACATCCAAGATGAACGAGCTCAGGCAGAGGCGTGCCGCGCCTCTCGCCACACCGACCGACCTGAAGGCCGGCGCCACTCGGGACCTCGCAGGCGCCATGAACACGGTCCTGGCCGATGTGTTCGCCTTGTACTTGAAGACCAAGAACTTTCACTGGCACATGAGCGGTCCGCACTTTCGGGACTACCACCTCATGCTCGACGAACAGGCCGAGCAGCTCTTCGCGATGACCGATCCGATCGCCGAACGGATCCGCAAGATCGGCGGACGAACATTGCGCTCGATCGGCCACATCGCCCGCACCCAGCGCGTGCTCGACAACGATGCCGAATACGTCGAACCCGCGGACATGCTGTCCGAGTTGCGCGAAGACAACAAGACGCTGGCCGCCAGCCTGCGCGAGGTCCATGACCTCTGCGACGAGCATCGCGACATCGCCAGCGCCAGCCTGATCGAGGTATGGATCGACGAAACCGAGCGGCGCACCTGGTTCCTGTTCGAGGCGACCAGGCACGGCGACCAGAGCGCGGAGTGATCTTGCGGGTACACGAGGCCCGCGTCCCGGCGCAGGGCGCGACATGGCACCTCGGACCATGGGCGGACACGGGGATGGCGATCACCAAGGATGAAGAGATTCGCGCGATCACCTTCGCGTCGACGACCGACCGCCGCCAGTTTCTACGCAGCCCGGGTGATGGGGGGCGGCGCCATGCAGGCGTCGGCAATTGCGCCGGCTGCCATTGCGTCCCTGGCGCGGCGGCATATCTTTGCTGCGGTAGTCGCAGGTCTGCGGCACCTGCCGATCCGGCCGGCCGGCGTGCCGAAGGCGATGTCGCCGGCATGAATGTCATCTTCTGCGTACGTCCGCGAAGGGAACTTCCGAAAGCCCATCGATGAGCAAGCTCCCCACCGCCGAACGCAGCGCCTCGCCTGCTCGCGAGTTCGCTTTCCCGACAACCCACAAGCTGCCGCTGGAAGACGCAGCGCACGTGCGCAACGCCGCCGCGCGTTTCGACCGGGTCGACGGTGTCAGCGACGCGCAACGCGATGCGGCCTGGCAACGCATCGAGGCGGCGGCGGTAAGGTTCGGCGTCGAGTTGGGTGAGTCGAATTGGCGTGAACTGGAGCGCTGGCGCTGAACGCCGTTGCTGCCATCAAGCGAATCGCGGCGTTGCAGCGGCATTCTTGTCGAAGTGTTTGCACGAGAGCCTGATCACCACGTGCGCCGTGGCGTGCTCCTCGGTCTGCCAGCGGGCCACGAGTCTTCCGCCTCTCTTGCATCCATGAGCATGCATGCCCTTGCCGCATGACCATGGCACCAGCCTGAATCCGCGGCGACGGAGGGCACGGAGCCTTACGATCGAGGCCGGTCAAGTGTGCGTTCCGGCGGGTCTGTCGGGCACTGCGACCTTGATCGCGTCGTCCACGACCTTGAGCCATACGAACTTCAGTTGCGAGCGCGCGTCGGCAGGAATTTCCGCGAGGTCGCGCTCGTTGCGTGCCGGCAGCATGACGGTGGAGATGCCGGCGCGCAGTGCGGCTAGCACTTTTTCCTTCACGCCGCCGATCGGCAGCACGAGGCCGCGCAGGCTGATCTCGCCGGTCATCGCCACGTCGCTGCGGACCGGCCGGCCGGTCAGCAGCGATGTGAGCGCGACGTACATCGCCACCCCGGCGCTCGGCCCGTCCTTCGGCGTTGCACCAGCGGGCACGTGGATGTGGATGTCGGATTTCTCGAACGTGTCCGCCGCGATCCCCAGCGTCGGAGCACGCGCCTTGATGAGCGACAGTGCCGCCTGCGCGCTTTCCTTCATCACGTCGCCCAACTGCCCGGTCAGGATCAACCGGCCCGTACCGGGCGAGCGTGAGGCCTCGATGAACAGGATGTCGCCACCCACCGGCGTCCACGCGAGTCCGGTGGCCACACCGGGGAGATCGCTGCCCATCGCGACTTCGGCCTCGAACTTCGCAGGCCCGAGGATCGCGGCCAGGTCGTGGGCATCGATCGTTAACCGCTGCACGCTGCCTTCGGCGATGCGCACGGCCACGTTACGACAGACGCTGCCGATTTCGCGCTCGAGATTCCGTACCCCTGCCTCGCGCGTGTAATCCTCGATGATCGCAGTCAGCGCCGCGTCGCTGATCTCGCAGCGGGCGGTGTCGAGCCCGGTCGCCACCAATTGGCGCGCCACCAGGTAGCGACGTGCGATCTGCAGCTTCTCCTGCGCGGTATAGCCGGCGAGGTGGATGATCTCCATTCGGTCCCGCAGGGGGCCTGGGATCGTGTCGAGCACGTTCGCGGTGCACAGGAACATCACCGGCGAAAGATCGAAAGGCACTGCGAGGTAGGTGTCGCGGAAGGTGGCGTTCTGTTCCGGATCGAGCACTTCGAGCAGCGCCGATGCCGGATCGCCGTGGAAGCCACCAGCGCCGAGCTTGTCGACCTCGTCGAGCATCATCACGCAGTTGCGCGTGCCTGCCTTGCGGAGACTCTGGATGATGTTGCCGGGCAGGGCGCCGACATAGGTGCGACGATGCCCGCGGATCTCCGCTTCGTCGTGCACGCCGCCGAGGCTGACGCGCACGAATTGACGCCGGGTCGCCTTCGCGATGCTCTGTCCGAGCGAGGTCTTGCCGACGCCCGGGGGGCCCACGAAGCACAGGATCGGGCTGCGACCGGAAGGGTTGAGCTTGCGGACGGCGAGATATTCGAGAATGCGCTTCTTGACCTTCTCGAGTCCGAAGTGATCCTGATCGAGGATGCGACGGGCCTCGGCGATGTCGATCGCCGGTTCGGGCTCGCTCGCCCACGGCAATTCGGTCAGCCACTCGAGGTAGGTACGCAGCGTCGACGACTCGCCCGACGCGTCGGACATGCGGCCGAGGCGCTTCAATTCCTTGCGCGCGACCTTGTCGACCTCGGCCGGCATGCGTGCTTCGGTGATCGCCTTGTCGAGTTCTTCGATTTCCGCGGCCGACTCGTCGCCTTCACCGAGTTCCTTCTGGATCGTGCGCATCTGTTCGCGCAGCAGATGCTTGCGATTGAGGTCGCCGATCGACTCCTGGGTCCGCGCCGTGATGTCGCGCGACACCTTCAACACCTGGATGCGCCGCGCCAGCAGGTCGAGCAGCTTGTCCAGCCGCGCCTTCAGGTCGAAGGTTTCGAGCAGAGCCTGCTTCTCCTCTGAGCCAATGTCGAGCAGGCTGCCGATCACATCGGTGAGCTGCGCCGGATCGTCGATGCCTCGCAACGCTGCCGACATCTCCGGCGGCGCCTGTGGCAGCAGTTGCAGGGTTTCGAGTGCGCTTTGCTTGAGCGCGCGCCCGCGGCCTTCGATTTCCGCATCGCCGGTCGCGGGCTCGTCGATGTATTGCACGCGTGCGACCTCGAACGGATAGCCGGTCAGAAACTCCGTGACGCGAAACCGGCGCAGCCCTCTGACGACCGCCTGATGGGAACCATCGGGGCCGGTGAGATAGCGCAACACGTCGGTACTCGTGCCTACCCAGTGGACATCGTCCGGGCCTGGCTCTTCCGCATCGGGCATGCTCTGCAGCAGCACGCCCAGCGGCCGCTCGAGGCGAACGGCTTCCTGCACCGCGGCCAGCGACCGTGAGCGAACGATGGCCAGCGGAAAGATCGTGCCGGGAAACATCACGACATTACGCACCGGAAGGATGATCAACGCGTCTTCCGGGATCGGACGCAGCGGCTCCGACTGCGCGCCGGCGTCGGACCTATGGGTGTCGATGGCCGTGACCGGATCGATCGACAGGGCGCCGCTCTCGTCTGCTTCGGACAGGCCACTCATCGCCACTCCGCCCCGACCTTGGTCAGCCTCAGGATCAGACAGCCGTAATGCAACTCCGGCGTGTCGAGTTCCAGACGCCCTGCCGGAAGCAGGATGCGCCGTTCGAAAGTGCCATGGGGGATCTCGAGGCAGCGCACCGAATGGCGAGGACCCACGAGCGGGAGCGGTCGGGATCCTCGCACGATGAGGACGCCGGGCTCGCTCAGTATCTGCATCCGCTCCGCGGTCACGCCAGGCATCGCGATGACGACAACGATCTCATGGTCATCCTCGAAGACGTCTGCCGGCGGTTCCCACGCCGCGGGCATGTTCTTCGACGCGGTCGGGTGAAAGAATTGCCGCTGCAGCCTTTCAGCCTGGCTTGCGAGGTCGCATGCCTGAGCCCACATCCAGAGGGTCGGATCACTTGTGTTCGGCATCGGGCTCGCTCCGTTCTTATGGCCTTGCGACGCAATTCTCACCGCCGCATCACGACTGACCGACCGTCATGGTTGCGTTCTCATCGAAATTTCGTCTGTGCGCCAGAAAACATAGGCGTCGCGCGGTAAGGCCCGCGAACGGTTTTTGATCCCCCAGCCATGAGATTGTTTCACGGTGTAACGCGCCATGCGTTCTTGCGTCGTCCAAGCTGAAAGTCGCCAAGGTGCTGCGCTTCCCCTGTGCACACTTGCGGTGCAATCGACATCCAAATCGTCAAAATGAGCCCAGGCCCGCGAACAGTAAGTCCATTACCGCACATACTCACGGTTTCCGGAAATTGCGGGGCAAACCGAGAAGCGCTCGGAAGGAATTGAACATGGGCGAATCTGCCACGAAGGACCGAAAAAAAGTGGTATTGCGCGACCCCCGCGAAAACCACTTGCTGGCAGCGCTGCCCGTTGCGGAGTGGCAGCGCTGGATGCCGCGACTCGAACACGTCGACCTGCCGCTCGGCAAGGTCCTCTATGAGTCCGGTTCGACGTTGACGCATGTGTATTTTCCGATCACGGCAATCGTGTCGCTGTTATATGTTCTCGAAAACGGGGCTTCGGCCGAAATCGCGGTCGTCGGCAACGAGGGTATCGTCGGCGTGGCTCTGTTCATGGGCGGCGGGTCCACGCCCAGTCGTGCAGTGGTCCAGAGTGCCGGCGAAGGCTTCCGGCTCAGTTCCGAGTTGATGAAGAAGGAGTTCGAACGAGCGGGACCGGTGATGCACCTGTTGCTACGCTACACCCAGGCTCTGATCACGCAAATGTCGCAGACTGCGGTCTGCAATCGGCACCACTCGCTGGATCAGCAGTTGTGCCGCTGGCTCCTGCTCAGCATGGATCGCCTGCAAGGCAACGAACTGGTCATGACACAGGAACTGATCGCCAACATGCTGGGCGTTCGGCGCGAGGGTGTGACCGAAGGCGCGATGAAGCTGCAGAAGGCACACTTGATCCGCTATGCGCGAGGGCACATCACGGTGTTGGATCGGGCCGGAGTGGAAAAGCGGACCTGCGAGTGCTACGCAGTGGTGAAGAACGAATACGATCGGCTGCTTCCCGCAGAACTGGCCGTCTAGCTCGCGCTGACCCCCCTGTACTGCAATGCCGATGGCGAGAACGCGTAGACCAGCGACGTCAGGGTAGCGATGAAATACGGTCTGCGCCCTTCCGGTCGCAGCCATGCAGCCTCAGCCCGCGTCGGCACCATCATCCCGTCGCGCCGCTGATAGTTGGAGACGCAGCAGTCCCAGGGCAGCATGACCCTGTCTTCGCCCACGCCGGCGCCGCGTGCGTCGGCGTGCACCGAGCTGATCAACCCTTCCTGGTCGAACCTGAATCGTAACGTCAGGGCGATCGGGCCATCCGACAGCGTTGCATCGGCTGACCGATCGTCCACCGCCTCCCAGCGCACACCCTGGCTGGGCAGCAGCGCGGTGGGGTACCACGCCATCTCGGCGAAATAGCGCATCAGTTCTCCACGCGCGATTTCGCCGCCGCCCCGCGCGTTCGCCACCGTGAAGAGGCCCAACATCGCCGCATGCAGCGTGCCCCTGCCTGCGATGTAGCTGTCGTGGACGTGCGCGGGCAGGCCCGGCAGCATGGACACCCGGCCGTTCCACACGAAGCCCGGGCGGTGGGTGACGGCCCGCTGTGTCGAGGTGAAGGGTTTCCATCGCTGACCGGTCGCCGACATGTTGATCGTGCCGACGAGCCCGAACGTCGCGCTCGCGACAAGCGGCTGTCCGTCGTCCAGAACGGCGCGAAAGTAGCGCTGAACCGGCCCGGGCAGAGCGTCGATTTCGCGTACGTCGTAGCGGCCGGCAGGCATCACCACCCGCGCGGCTTCGAGGCCGGCCATTGCCGCTTCGGTCGCAGCGCTCCAGCATGAGCTTCCGAATGCGGCCAGACCCATGCCGGCAATCACCAGGACGCCGAGCGTCAATACCAGCGAAGCCCATCCGTTCATGGTGAGTCTTCGGCAGTCGGATCGTCAGTCCAGGACGGCCTGCACCGGCCGCCGCATCGACAGCGGCATGCCCGGGCCGCGCCCGAAGCGCACCAGCAGGTCGGGGCGTTCGTCGGGCGCCAAGCCCAGCCAGGCGCCGAACTGTGGCCGAATGATGCCGACCTCGACGGGTTGGTTCAGCATGGAGTTCCGGATGCCCAGAGACGTGGCCTGCAAGGCGAAGCGCTCGTAACAGCGGCCGGCCTCTATCCAATGGGCGGGGTCACTGCGCTCCGAGACGAATACGGCGAGTCCGGCCGAGCTGCGAATCTGTCGCGCGTAGCGCTCGTTCTCGGAATTGGGCGTGAAGAACAGCCCCATCATTCGACTGCCGAACCATCGGGGCAGAGCCGGGCTGCCCGAGGCGCCGGTAAAGAGTCCGTCGCCGGTGCGGAGGGCTTCGTCAGCGTCGAAACGGATCCAGGCCTTCAACTCGGCGACGAAGGCCGGGTCGCCCATCTGCACCGAGTTTCCTGCGACCACGAATTCGAGCACGCTCTCGATGGCGGCGCGCGCCGTCAACAGCCGCACGCTTACGCCCCGGCCTCTACCTGCTGCTTCGAGCAGGCGCAGTTCGGCCGAACTCAGTGCTCTCCCGTCGTAGTCGCCGCGGGTGCATTGACGCTCGGTGATCGCGTCGAACAGCGGCGAACCCGACGGCCGCGTCGCCTCCAGGCTGACCGCGATGCGGCCGTCGCCCGCGGGATCGAAGCGGGCATCGGCATGAAGACCCATCGCCAGCGCTGCATGCACGAGGTTCTCGGTGGCGCAGCCCAAAGAGACGAACAGATGATGATCGTCCGGGTCCACGGCCGGACAACGACGTGTCGGGTCGGGTGCGATGGCGATCGACGTCGGAGCGAGGTGGAAGCGCCAGCATTGGGTGTTGTGGCTGGACGGTGCCAGCGTGGCGTACCGCACCAGCGCTCGCCGGACCGTCGCGGCCTCACTGCTGGCTGCCGGGGCCGCTGTCGGTCCGATCCGACGCAGTGCGCGTGCGGCGTCCTGCTCGTCCGCGCCGTTCGAGCAAGCCGTCAACGACGAAACTTCCGCCGCGCAGGCCGCTGCGCCGATCAGGAACCGTCTGCGCGTCGTCACGGTGCCGGTCCCGGCGTAGTCAGCAGCAACTCGCGATACCCGCGTCGCATCTCCAAGGGCGGCCCGACGACGGCGGTGGCGAGGCGCCTGTTGCACGTGCCTTTGCTTTCGACCATGACGAATAGACCCTTGCCGTCCGCAACCATGGCCTGTGCGGTTTCGGCCAATGTCCTCGCGTCCTGCTGCTCGTGCCGTTCATTCAGGTCTGCCTTCCGATCGCGAAACATGAGTCGACCGCGCGCCAGCACGCGTCGATCGTGCAGACCGGGACGGGTGCGCGTTTCGGTGTCGACGCAGGACGATAGGCGCAGGTCGGCGGCCGTGTCTGTTCGGTTCCGCACGCCGCGCCGACTCCTTGTGCGGCAACGAACAGACGCTCCGATCGGGTCGCCGCATGCTGGCAGCCCCGGTGAGACGTCGGTGGTCGAGCCCGGATTCCCATCGCTCCTCAAGGCAGCAAATTGCTCCATGCGCCATCCCGGTCAGCACGGCAAACCTTTCTTTCGATGGCTCGAACGGGTCGGCTCGGCTCGATCGGTTGACGGGAACGCATGCGGCGCTGCCCGACGCGATGTGCCTGCCGAGCCAGCGGCCACAAGCCTGCTGCCGTGCCGACGCGCCTGGTGATCGTCGTGGCGTGCGCGTGGTGTGCCCTTACCGGATGTGGGTCGGTCTCCCCTCGGGTCGGCGTCGATCCGATCGCGGTGCCCGATGCCTGGTCGGTGACCGATGACGCGACGACTTCCGGCTCGTCGTCGCTGGTGGCGTGGTGGTCACGGTTCGACGATCCACTGCTCACGCGTCTGGTGGCGGACGCGTTGCGGGCCAATACGACGGTAACCGGCGCACAGGGTGCGTTGCGGCAGGCGCGTGCGTTGCGCGAGGTCGCAGCGGCCGCGTTGCTGCCCACGCTCGGAAGCTCGGCCTCGGTTCAGCGCAGCAGCAGCGCATCACAAGCGGGCAGGATAACGGCCAATATCTTCCAGGCCGGACTCGACGCGAACTGGGAGCTCGACGTCTTCGGCGCCAATCGCAGCGCGCTGGCCGCCGGCGAGGCAGCGGCCCGGGCGAGCGCGGCGAGCCTGGGTGACGTGCAGGTGTCGGTGGCATCCGAGGTGGCGCTGGCTTACGTGACGTTGCGCGACGCACAGGCGCGACGCGCGATCGCCACCGCCAACCTGTCCAGCCAGCAAGAGACCCTGCAGATCACGTTGTGGCGACAACAAGCCGGGCTGGTGACGGCACTCGAAGCAGAACAGGCACGCGCCGCCTTCGAGCAGACGGGCGCGCTGGTTCCAGCTCTGCAGGTCGGCATCGAACAGGCGGGCCACGCTCTGGCCGTGCTGACCGGCCGGCCGCCCGCCGCCTTGACGGCGTTGCTGGTCGCTATCGTCCCCGTGCCGCAAGCCGACGACGACCTCGCGCTGAGCCTGCCCGCCGAGACGCTGCGGCAACGTGCCGACGTTCGCGCCGCCGAGCACCGGATCAGCGTCGCACAGGCGCTCGTCGGCCAGGCCGAGGCGGCGCGGCTGCCGAGCTTCGCGATCGGTGGTTCGCTGGGCCTGGCGGCCCTCACGCTCGGTACGCTGACGAACGGCGCGTCGGTGGCGGGTGCGCTGCTCGGCGGGGTCAGCTGGCCGGTCTTCGACGGGGGTGCCGCGCGGGCCCGGGTCGATGTCCAGCAAGCCGTGCTGGACCAGGCGGTGGAAAACTACCGGGCGGTGGCGCTGGTCGCGCTCAGGGATGTCGAAGATGCACTGGTCGCGCTGCGCGGCGATCGTCTCAGACTGGCCCGTCTCGTCATCGCTGCGGACGCGGCAAGCAATGCGGCACTGCTGGCACGCCAACGCTATGGCAGCGGCCTGATCGACTTCCAGATCGTGCTCGAAACCCAGCGCACCGAGCTCGTCACGCAAGACAGCGCGGCCAGCGCACGCGCCGACGTCAGCAGTGACCATGTGCGCTTGTACAAGGCACTGGGCGGCGGCTGGGAACCCGACATCGCCACCGACGGAGCCTCGACGCGTGACTGAAACCCTTCCGACGACGCCGCCGATCGCTGCGGCGACACCGGTAGCGGCGATCCCGCCGGCCGCCAACGGTGCGACCGACCTGTCCACGCTGCTCGATGAACCGTCGACCGAAGCCTGGTACCGGCGGCCGGCGTTCTGGGCAGGCGTAGCGGTGGCGCTGCTGGCCGCCGCGGGCCTGTGGTGGTGGCTGGCCGATCGCGCGGCTCAGGCGGCGCCGAAGTACGCGACGCAGACCGTGACGCGCGGCAATCTCACGCTCATCGTCACCGCCAACGGTACGATCCAGCCGACACGCACGGTCAACATCGGCAGCGAACTGTCCGGCACGGTGCTCGCCGTCAACGTCGACGTCAACGACGTGGTCAGGAAGGGCCAGGTGCTGGTGGTGCTGGACCCGGCCAAGCTGCGCGACCAGGTGAAGCGATCGCAGGCCACGCTCGCATCGGCCACCGCCAAGGTGGCAGAAACCGCGGCCACGGTGCAGGAATCGCAGGCCACGCTGAATCGCCTCGAATCGGTGGCCGCGTTGTCTGGCGGCAAGGTACCGGCCAAGACCGAACTGGACACGGGACGTGCCACGCTGGCGCGCTCCATCGCCGACGACGGCGTCGCGCGCGCCGCCGTGCAGGACGCCAGGGCGGCGCTCTCCACCGACAGGATCAACCTTTCGAAGTCGTCGATCGCCGCCCCCAGCGACGGTGTCGTGCTGACGCGAGCCGTCGACCCCGGCAACGCGGTCGCGGCTTCGCTGCAGGCCGTGACGCTGTTCACCGTGGCCGAGGACCTGAGACATCTGCGCGTGTGGGTCTACGTCGACGAGGCCGACGTCGGCGCCGTCAAGTTGGGCCAGGACGCCACGTTCACCGTCAGCGCCTATCTGACGCGCAACTACCCGGCCCGCATCACGCGCGTGGGCCAGGGATCGACCATCACCGACAACGTCGTCACCTACCTGACCTACCTCGACGTCGACAACGCCGACCTCAGCCTGCGTCCCGGCATGACCGCCACCGCCAGCATCACCGCGACCAGGCGCACCGACGTGCTGCTCGTGCCCAACGCGGCGCTGCGCTTCACGCCCACCGACACGGCGGGCGCCGCCATCCCCGCCAAAAAGAACGTCGCCTCGAGCCTGATTCCGCGCCTGCCTCGCGGCGGCTCGCGCAGGCCGGCCGCCGCCGGCGCGAGCACCGCTACCGCGAAGGAGGTGTGGGTCCTGCCGGCCGACGGTGCGGGCGTGCCGGTCGCGGTGTCCGTGACGCCAGGCATCAGCGACGGTCACATGACCGAGATCACGGGTGGGGACCTGAGGGCCGGCATGCAGGTCATCACCGATCAGAAATCGGTCGCTGCGAAATGAACGGGCCGGCATTGATCAGCCTGCGCGGCGTGACCAGGCGTTATGGTCAAGGCCCCACCGAGCTCATGGCGCTGAAGGGGATCGACCTCGACATCGCCGCCGGCGAGTTCGTCGCGATCATGGGGCCGAGCGGCTCGGGCAAGTCGACGGCGATGAACATCCTCGGCTGCCTCGACACGCCGACCGCAGGGCAATACCTCTTCAAGGGGGCGCATGTGGAGGCGCTGTCGCGCGATCAGCGCGCGCGGTTGCGGCGCCGCTATCTGGGCTTCGTGTTCCAGGGCTTCAACCTGCTCGCGCGCACGTCGGCGCAGGAGAACGTCGAACTCCCGCTCCTGTATCGCGGCGACAGCGCGAACGACCGCAAGCTCGCTGCAGAGAAGGCGCTGCAGTCGGTCGGTCTGGGGGGCTGGGAACACCACACGCCGGCCGAGCTTTCCGGGGGCCAGCAGCAGCGCGTGGCGATCGCCCGCGCCATCGTCACCGAGCCGGCCGTGGTACTGGCCGACGAGCCCACCGGTAATCTCGACACTCGGCGCAGCCACGAGATCATGGCCTTGCTGCTCGCGCTCAACCGCGACCACGGCATCACCGTGCTGATGGTGACGCACGAGCCCGACATGGCCGCTTACGCGCGCCGCATGGTCCACTTCGTCGACGGGAAGATCGCGAAGGATGCGGTCAACACGCACCCGGTCACTGCCGCGCCCGGCGACCTCACGGCAGTCGAGAGCACCTGATGCTGTTCAGTGTCTTCATGCTGGCGCTGCACTCGGTCCAGCGCAACCTGCTGCGCTCGTTCCTGACGATCCTGGGCATCGTGATCGGTGTCAGTGCAGTGATCACGATGGTCACGCTCGGTAACGGCGCCACGAAGGCGATCGAAACCCAGATCACCAGTCTGGGCACCAACCTGCTGCTCGTCAGCCCGGGCCAGCGCGTACCGGGCGGCGGTGGCGGTGGCGGCGGCGTGCCGCAGTTCACCGAGGCCGATGCACTGGCCATCCAGGCCCAGATCGGCGGCGTTGCGGCCGTGGCGCCGAGCGGCCGCGCCAGCGTCGCCGTGGTGGCCAACGGCCGCAACTGGGCCACCACGGTGACCGGCAGCACCAACGAATGGTTCGTCACGGGTAACTGGAAGCTGGCCTCCGGCCGCGAGTTCGACCCCGACGAGCAGCGCGCCGGCGCTGCGGTGTGCATCATCGGCGAGACGGTGCGGCGCGAGATCTACGGCGGGACCGCCGGGAAGACCGGCTTGGGGGAACTGCTGCGCGTCAAGCAGTTCTCGTGCGAGATCGTCGGCACCCTGGTTTCCAAGGGACAGGGCGGCATGGGCGACCAGGACGATACGGTGCTGGTGCCGCTGCACACGCTGCAGCGGCGCGTCACCGGCACCACCAAGGTAGGCATGGTGTCGGTGTCGATGGAGGACGGTAGCGACAGCACGCGGCTGAAAGCCAGCCTGCGCCAATTGCTGCGCGAGCGCCGCAAGCTCAACGCGAACGACGACGACAACTTCAACATCTTCGACACCCAGCAGATCGCCGAGACGCTGAGCAGCACGATGGGCGTTCTGACCACGCTGCTCGGTGCCGTCGCAGCGGTGAGCCTGCTGGTCGGCGGTATCGGCATCATGAACATCATGCTGGTCAGCGTCACCGAGCGAACTCGAGAGATCGGCCTGCGGCTGGCGGTCGGTGCGCTGGAGCGCGAGGTGCTGCTGCAGTTCCTGATCGAGGCCGTGGTGCTGTCGGCGTTGGGCGGCCTGGTCGGCATCGTCATCGCGACGGCAGCGTCGTACGGCTTGTCGAAAGTGATGGGGGTGCCCTATCGGTTCGACCCGTCGATCAATCTGCTGGCATTGGCGTTCTCCGCATTCATCGGTGTGGTCTTCGGCTACTTCCCGGCGCGCAGCGCCGCTCGCATGGATCCGATCGAGGCGTTGCGCCACGAGTGACGAAGCCGGGCTGCCAGAGGCTCCATCTTCGCGGGCAAGGTGCGGCAGCGCACAGACGCCGACTGCGGCTGCGCCGACAGTGAGGTTCCGAGTTCGCATCCTGAAAGGGCCCGATCCATGTTGCGCAACGCGAAAGACCTCGAGAACTACGCGATCGCCGCCACCGATGGCCCGATCGGACACGTCAAGGATTTCTACTTCGACGACGACGCATGGGTGGTTCGCTACCTGGTGGTGGACGCAGGCTCATGGCTGTCGAGCCGGAAGGTGCTGATCTCGCCCGTCTCCGTCCACCATCCGGACTGGCTGGAACGAACGTTGCCGGTCGCCATCACCAAGGAGCAGGTGAAGAACAGTCCGAACATAGACACCGAAAAGCCGGTGTCGCGCCAGAACGAAGAGCAGACCATGGGCTACTACGGTTATCCGAACTACTGGGGCGGCGGAGGCGTGTGGGGAGACGGCTTGTACCCGTATGCGATGGTTCCCGGCTATGCGGGCTACGACGTGGATCGGGTGGATCGAGCCGAACGCGAGCGGGAAGAAGAATCCTATCTGCGCGCCGAACGAGCGCGCCATCGCAACGAAGATCCGCACCTGCGCAGTTGCAAGGCGGTCGTCGGCTATCACATCCACGCGACCGACGGCGAGATCGGGCATGTCGCCGGCTATCTGGTCGACGATGAAACATGGGCGATTCGTTACATCATCGTCGACACCAGCAACTGGTGGGTCGGTCATCAGGTGCTGGTTGCTCCGTCATGGATCACGGGCGTGCACTGGTCGAGCGAAACCGTATCGATCCACGCGTCCCGCGAAGCCGTCAAGGGCGCGCCGTACTACGACCCGGACGCGACGTGGAGCCTGGAACTGGACCGCGACCTGAATCGCCACTATGGTCGGACCGGCTACTGGGCCGGCAGTGACACGCGCGCGCCCGAAATCTGACGGTGCCCCGACTCGGGCACATTCCCGGCGGGTCGCGATGACCGCGCGCTCATCGGATGCGCTATCCACGCGTGCCGTGAAGCATCTCGTAGGTGCGATCGAACCCGACGACGAGCGCATGCTCGACATGCTGCAGCGGGCCGCCTTCGAGTACTTCGTCAAGCAGACCCATCCCCGCAACGGCCTGGTCGCCGATACGTCACGCCCTGGCTCGCCGTCCAGCATCGCCGTCGTCGGGTTCGCGCTTTCGGCCTATCCGGTGGCCGTCGAGCGCGGCTGGATCGCGCGCGAAGACGCGGTGCAGCGCACCTTGCTCGCACTGCGTTTCTTCTCGAGCAGCGATCAGGGCGGCGGGGTGGCTTCGACCGGCTACCACGGGTTCTACTTTCATTTTCTCGACCTCGAGAGCGGCCGGCGCGCGTGGCAATCCGAACTGTCGTCGATCGACACCGCCCTGCTGATCGTCGGCATGCTGACGGCAGCGGCCTACTTCTGCGCCGCGACACCGGCCGAGGCGGAACTGCGGCAACTGGCAACCGCACTCTACGAGCGTGTGGACTGGCACTGGGCTCAGCACGTCGAGGATGCGGTCGCACTCGGCTGGAAGCCCGAATGCGGCTTCCTGAACTACGGCTGGCAGGGCTACAACGAGGCCATCGTTCTGTACGCCCTGGGCCTGGGATCGAACACCCACCCCCTGACCACCGCGAGCTTCGAGGCCTGGACGGTGACCTACCAATGGGAGAACCTCTACGGGATCGATTTCCTGTACGCTGGCCCGCTGTTCGTCCACGCGTTTTCGCACGCGTGGATCGACTTCCGTGGCATCCGCGACCGCTTCATGCGCGAGAAGAACTGCGACTACTTCGAGAACAGCAGTCGCGCGGCGCAGGTGCAGCGGCAATACGCCATTCGCAACCCGCATGGCTTCAATGGGTACGGGCAAGACCGCTGGGGCCTGTCGGCCGGCGATGGTCCGAGCCTCGCCCCCCAGATGGTCGCGGGGAGGCGGCAGTCGTTCGATGGCTACGCGGCGCGCGGCGTTCCCTGGGGTCCCGACGACGGGACGATCACCGGCTCTTCGGTCGCGGCATCGCTGGTGTTCGCGCCTGACATCGCGCTGCCTGCGCTGCGCGAACTGTTCGGCAGGACGCCGGCTGATCCCGGGCGGTGCCTACGGGCCGGTGGCTTCAATGCCACGGCTGGCGTGACCGGCACGGACGACAGTGGCGCGAGCGGCAATCAGGGCTGGGTCTCCGACGGCGAGTTCGGGCTCGATCAGGGGATCATCGTCCTGATGGTCGAGAACTTCCGCTCAGGCCTGCCATGGCGACTGGGTCGAAGCATTCCATGCCTCACCGCCGGGTTGAAGCGCGCCGGCTTCACCGACGGCTGGTTGTAGCGGCTCGCGTCGCCATGTCATCAGCCCCATTCGCCGACCCGCAGGTCAACGTGCAAGCGCGCAGCGCTACAGAAACGGAACGCCTGGCCAATACCCACCCGGCGAACTGGCGCAACCCGAAGCCGCTGTCCACGTATCACCTTCTGATCATCGGCGCCGGCCCCGCCGGGATGGTGGCAGCACGCGCCGCTGCCGCGCTGGGGGCGCACGTGGCCCTGATCGAGCGCCATCAACTGGGCGGCGGTTCCCTGAACGACGGCTGCATACCCTCCAAGTCGCTGATTCGAACCGGCCGTCTGCTGGCCGACATGCGCAATGCCGCGAACTTCGGCGCGATCGCGCCGACCGAAATGGTGTTCGACTTACCGGCGGCGATGCTGCGCATGCGGCGCATCACGGCCCGCATCAGCCGCAACGATTCGGCCATGAACCTGGCGCGCGACGGCGTTCATCTGTTCTTCGGCAACGCACGGTTCACCGGGCCTGACACGGTCGACGTCGATGGTGTCCGGCTGCGTTTCAGGAAGGCGATGATCGCGACCGGAGCGAGCCCCATGCTTCCTACGATCCCCGGCCTCGCAGAGGCGGGTTTCCTGACCAACCAGACCGTGTTCGATCTGGAGGCGCTGCCCAGAAGCCTGCTGGTGATCGGCGGCGGGCCGCTCGGTTGCGAACTGGCGCAGGTGTTCGTCCGCTTCGGCTCGCGCACGTTGATCTCTCACAGGGAACCGCTGTTCCTGCCGCTTGAAGAGCGCGACGCGGCGCAGATGGTCTCCGACGCCATGGCGCGCGACGGGGTCGAGATCCACCTGAACAGCATTGCGACGAGCGTGCGCGTGGAAGGCGGAAAGAAGGTCGTCGAGCTTCTCAACGACGGCAATACCGCGACTACCAGCGTCGACGAGATCCTCACCGGCATCGGGCGCCGGCCCTCTGTGCAAGAGCTGAACCTGGAAGCGGCCGGCGTCTCCTACGACGCGCAGGCGGGCATCCATGTCGACGATTTCCTGCGGACCAGCAACCCGCGCATTTTTGCGGCCGGCGACGTGTGCCTGAAACACCAGTACACCAACACGGCTGCCGCGTCGGCACGCATCGTGGTACGCAACGCGCTGTTCCTGGGCCGTCAGCGGATGAGTGCGCTCACGATTCCCTGGTGCACCTACACCGACCCGGAAATCGCCCACGTCGGCCTGTATGTGAAGCAGGCGCGGCAGCAGCGCATCCCGGTCAAGACCTTCACCATTCCGATGCACGATGTCGATCGCGCGATCACCGACAGCGAGGAAGACGGATTCGTGAAGATCCACGTCCGCGAGGGCAGCGACAGGATCCTGGGTGCCACCATCGTTGCCCGGCATGCCGGAGAGATGATCAACAGCATCTCGTTGGCGATGGTCGCCGGCATCGGCCTTCGCAAATTAGCGAATGTCGTACAGGCCTATCCGACCCAGGGTGCAGCGATCCGGCAGGCAGCCGATGCCTATGTAAAAACGCGTCTGTCGCCTTCGATGGTCGCATCCGCGCGCCGCTGGCTGCTGCGGCGCTGAACGTACAGCACGCCCGTCACCGGGAAAGATCGATGAAGATCCATCCGCTGGACTTCGGCGTCATGCCGGGTAACCAGCCAGCGGGCGGGGCGACTCGATCCAGCCTCTGACGTCGGGCGCCCGTCCGAACACCGCAGCGCCGAGGTCTGAGTAGCCTTAGCGCGGTTGCCCGAGTCGGGTGCGGCTGGTAGGATGCGCGGCTCCTCGTGGCTGATCCATTCAAGCCTTCGGGGCGAAGAAGGCGAACGCAGGTTCGCCTTTTTTTCATCCGCGGCAGCATCTTCGATGCGCACGCCAACACTGCCGGAACCCCGCCCGTCCATGTTCGATTTCATACGTTCGCATCAGCGGCTGATGCAACTGATCCTGCTGGTCCTGATCGTCCCGTCCTTCGTCTTCTTCGGCATCCAGGGCTATGAGCACATGGGCCAGAACGCGCAGAGCGTCGCGAAGGTCGGCGGTCAGCCGATCAGCCAGGGCGAGCTAGACAACGCGCAGCGCGAGCAGATCGCCCGTATGCGCCAGACCTACGGGGCCGCGATCGACGCGGCGATGTTCGATACGCCCGAGGCGCGCGCGCAGACGCTCGACGGGCTGATCGGGCAGCGCGTGTTGATGCAGCAGGCGCGCAGGCTGTCGCTCGGCGCGTCCGACCGGCAGCTGCAGGAGAACATCATGGCGATCCCCGCGCTGCAGGAGAACGGTCGCTTCAGCCCCGAACGCTACCAGGCCATCCTCGCGCAGCAGGGCATGACGCCGGTGGTGTTCGAGCAGCGGCTGCGTGAAGACCTCGCGATGCAGCAGCTCAACGCGGCGATCGAGAACTCGGTGATCGTCCCGAAGCGCGTCGTCGATCGCTTCTCGGCGATCGTCGGACAGCGGCGCGAGGTGAAGCCGCTGGTGATCAAGGTCGCCGACTTCACGGCCAGGGTGCAGCTGCCGGCCGACGCTGTTCAAAAGGATTACGACGCGCATCCGGCTGCGTACATGACGCCGGAATCCGCGAAGATCGAATACGTCGTGCTGAGTTCCGACGCACTCGCCAAGCAGGTCACCGTGCCGGAAGCCGATTCGCGCGCCTTCTACGACCAGAACAAGGCGCGCTACACGGTGCCCGAGCAGCGCCGCGCGAGCCACATCCTGGTCGCGGCGGCGAAGGACGCCAGCGACGCCGACAAGGCCAAGGCGAAGGCCAAGGCCGAGGACATCCTGAAGAAGGTTCGCGCGAGCCCTGGAGACTTCGCAAAACTCGCGAAGCAGTTCTCGGACGACCCCGGTTCGGCGGCCAACGGTGGCGACCTCGATTACATGGGCAAGGGCGCCACTGTCCCGCCGTTCGAGGCCGCGATGTTCGCGCTCAAGGACAAGGAGATCAGCGACCTGGTCCAGACCGATTTCGGCTTCCACATCATCGAGCTGACCGGCATCAAGCCGATGCAGGTCAAGCCTTACGAAGCGGTCAAGGGCGAGATCGACGCCGAGATCGGCAAGGAGCTCGCGCAGAAGAAGTTCGCCGATGCCGCAGAGGCATTCGCGAACAGCGTCTACGAGCAGGGGGAATCCCTGGCGCCCACGGCGCAGAAGTTCGGCATTCCCGTCCTCACGGCCGACCAGGTTCGGCGGACGCCGGCGCCCGGTGCCGACGCCACCACGCCGCTGACCAATGCGAAGCTGCTGACCGCGCTGTTCTCCGCCGACTCGATCAAGAACCGCCACAACACCGAGGCGGTCGAGACGTCACCGGGCACGCTGGTCTCCGCGCGTATCCTCGACTACAAGCCGGCTGCTCGCAGGCCGCTCGCCGATGTCGCCGACGGCATCAAGGCCCAGCTGACCGACGCGGCGGCCCGCAAGCTCGCCGACGAGGCCGGCAAGGCGATGCTCGCGCAGCTGAAGGCGGGTCAGGCCAAGGACGTATCGGCATTCGGCAAGTCGATCAGCGTGTCGCGGGTCGAGCGCTCGGACGTGCCGCCCGAAGCGGTCACTGAAATCTTCCGTACCGACGCGTCGAAGCTCCCGGCCTATACCGGACTGGTCCTTCCGTCGGGTGATTTCGCGATCTACCAGATCGCCGCTGTGTCGACGTCGCCCGACATGGACGCCGGCCGGCGTACCGCGCTGTCGCAGAGCATCGCCAAGCAGCTCGGCGCGATCGAGTTCGCCGGGTATCTCGCCGATCTGCGCCAGCGCTCGAAGGTTCAGGTTTCCGCGCCTTATGCGGAGCTGATCGAGAAGAAGGACGTCGCAAAGGACGGCGCAGCGCCGAAGACCGCGTCCTGATTTTCGAAGCTAGCCGCGGGAGCGATAGCCCGCATTGACATTGCGCGTTCACTGCGCAAGCATCGGCTGCAGTCCGCGACCCGATCGATCGAACGTCGCGCTTGCAACCTGTTCGAGAGGCCCGCATGTTCAAACGGATATTGCTTGCGTATGACGGATCCGAGACCGGCCGTCGCGCACTGCTGGAATGCGGCGAGGTGGCGAACCTGATGAAGGCCGACATCAAGCTGCTGGCGGTCACGCCTTCGATGCCGCCGGTCTACGTCGGCGAAGGTTTCATTCCCAGCGATGCGCTCGATGCGGAGAAGGAACGCTACCGCGAGATCCTCGAGGACGGTATCCATCAGCTCGAACTGCAGGGCTTCACCTGCCAGGGTCAGCTGTCGTTCGGCGAGCCGGTCGACGAGATCGCACGGGTCGCGCGCGAATGGGGCGCCGACCTGATCGTGATGGGACATCGGCGCGCCGGTTCGTGGGCCGAACGCTGGTGGCGCGGATCCGTCAGCAAGTCGCTCGTCGAGATCGCGCCGTGCAGCGTGCTGATCGCGGTCGTCACGACGCCGGCCGCGCACGGCTGATCGCTTAGGCCGCCCGTTCGAGCAGCGTCTGCTGCTCGAGCCACTCCGCTTCGAGCTGCGCGATGTCGCGGACCAGATAGGCCTGGTCGATCAGCGACTGCTTGAGCTTCTCGCGCTGCGCATCGTCGTAGATGTCCGGCGATGCCAGCACCGCGTCGATGTTCTGCTTGCCCACCTCGGCCTCGGCCAGCCGCGTCTCGATGCGGCGGATGCGCTGCTCGATCGGTTTCTTCTGCTGGGCGATCGCATCGCGGGACGCGGCGTCGCTGCGCCGTTGTTCGCGGCTCCTGGGTTCGACGGGCGGCCTGGCTGCAGGCGCTGCCGCCGGTGTTGCTGCCGCCGGCTTGGCCGTACTGCCGCTGGCCGACGATTTTTTCAGGGACAGCGCGCGATAGTCGTCGAGGTCGCCGTCGTATTCGTTGCAGCGGCCGTCGGCCACCAGCAGGAAGCGATCGGTAGTGGCGCGCAGCAACGCGCGGTCGTGCGACACGAGGATCAGCGCGCCCTCGAATTGTGCGAGGGCAAGCGTCAGCGCCTCGCGCGTTTCGAGGTCGAGGTGATTGGTCGGCTCGTCGAGCAGCAGCAGGTTCGGCCGCGTCCAGATGATCAGCGCAAGCGCGAGCCGCGCCTTCTCGCCACCCGAAAACGACGCGACCGATCCGGTCGCCATTTCGCCGCGGAAATCGAAACTGCCGAGATAGTTGCGCAATTCCTGCTCGCGCGGTGCGGGCCCCGGACCGTTCGAAGCGACGCGCTGCAACTGCAGCAGCGGCGACGCGTCCATGTCGAGCATATCGATCTGATGCTGCGCGAAATAGCCGATCGCGAGTCCCTTGCCGGCCGTCATCGTGCCGCCGAGGCGGTCGAGCGTGCCGGCGATGGTCTTCACCACGGTCGATTTGCCCTGGCCGTTCGCGCCGAGCAGACCGATGCGTTCGCCGGCGGT
>JBDTIS010000073.1:0-21825 GCA_039936235.1 Burkholderiaceae bacterium
GGTGAAGAACTCGAAGACCGTCTCGAAGGTGTATTCGCCGAGGTGAACCCGAACGCACGCTCGAATACCCCCGAAGGAGCACCCGCATGATGTCGTCCACCGTCGAATTCCCCGAACTCAAGCGCAGCGTCGCCCGCCAGGTCGCGCGCGCCGACGGCGAAGGCAGCGTCCAGGTGCAGCTCGACCCGAATCTGAAGATAGGCAACGCCAAGGTCTTCGCGATCTACGGCAAGGGCGGCATCGGCAAGAGCACCACGTCGTCGAACCTTTCGGTCGCATTCAGCAAGCTCGGCAAGCGCGTGCTGCAGATCGGCTGCGATCCGAAGCACGACTCGACGTTCACGCTGACCAAGAAGCTGATGCCCACCGTCATCGACGTGCTGGAGTCGGTCGACTTCCACGCCGAGGAGTTGAAGGTCGAGGACTTCGTCTTCACCGGCTACAACGGCGTGATGTGCGTCGAGGCGGGTGGTCCGCCGGCCGGTACCGGCTGCGGCGGCTACGTCGTCGGGCAGACCGTCAAGCTGCTGAAGGAACACCACCTGCTCGAAGAGACCGACGTCGTGATCTTCGACGTGCTCGGCGACGTGGTGTGCGGCGGTTTCGCCGCGCCGCTGCAGCATGCCGATCGCGCGCTGATCGTGACGGCCAACGATTTCGATTCGATCTTCGCGATGAACCGCATCGTGCAGGCGATCGCCGCGAAGGCGAAGAACTACAACGTGCGTCTGGGCGGCGTGATCGCGAACCGCAGCGCGGGCACCGACCAGATCGACAAGTTCAACGCGCAGATCGGGCTCAAGACGATGGCGCACTTCCCCGACCTCGACGTGATCCGTCGCAGCCGACTGAAGAAGTCGACGCTGTTCGAGATGGAGTACTCGCCGGAACTCGAGGCGGTGCAGAACGAATACATGCGGCTGGCCGCGTCGTTGTGGATCGGCAGCGAACCGCTGATCTGCGCGCCGATGAAGGACCGCGACATCTTCGACCTGCTCGGTTTCGACTGATGAGTTTGATTGGGTCCCGGCCTGCGCCGGGATGACATGGACGACGACGATGAACAACGCTACCTACATTGCACGCCGCGGCCAGATCGAAACCTACTTCGATCGCACCGCCGCCGACGCGTGGGCGAAGCTCACGTCGACCGCACCGGTCAGCGGCATCCGAGCCACCGTTCGCGCGGGCCGTGACCGCATGCGCAACACGCTGCTCGGATGGCTGCCCGAAGACCTGAGCGGCCGTCGCGTGCTCGACGCGGGCTGCGGGACCGGCGCACTCGCGGTCGAAGCCGCACTGCGCGGTGCCGAGGTCGTCGCGATCGACCTTTCGCCGACCCTGGTCCAGCTCGCACGCGACCGCCTGCCGACGCAACTGCGTCCCGAACAGTCGGACGGGCACGGCGGCTCGGTCACCTTCCATTCCGGCGACATGCTCGACGCGGGGCTCGGTTCCTTCGATCACGTCGTCTGCATGGACTCGCTGATCCACTACCGCGCGGCGGACATCGTCGCAGCGCTCGGTCGGCTCGCCGATCGCACGTCCACGTCCATCGTGTTCACGTTCGCGCCGAGCAATCCGATGCTCGCGACGATGATCACGGTCGGCCGCCTGTTCCCGCGTCGCGACCGCGCACCGTTCATCGAGCCGGTCGCCGAACGCAAGGTCCGCGATCGTATCGCGGTCGCCGCGCCGATGGCCGGCTGGAGCGTGACCGACACGCAGCGGATCAAGAGCGGCTTCTACACGTCGCAGGCCATGCAGCTGGTGCGTGCATGACGACCGACACCGCAGCCATGTCCCCCGCAAACGACGGCACGCAAGCAGCCGCGCGGCTTGGCCGCCTGCCGAAGCTGTGGACCCGGCTCGGTCCGGAGTTCCTGCCGTTCGCCGACGCGGCCAGTCCGCAGCTGCCGCTGAAGCGGCTGCTGCGACTGTCGCTGTTCCAGGTTTCGGTCGGCATGGCGACGGTACTGCTGATCGGCACGCTGAACCGCGTGATGATCGTCGAGCTCGGCATGTCCGCGTGGCTGGTGTCGCTGATGGTCGGCCTGCCGCTGGTGTTCGCGCCGTTTCGCGCGCTGATCGGTTTTCGTTCCGATACGCACCGCTCGGTACTCGGCTGGAAACGCGTGCCGTACATCTGGATGGGCACGATGATCCAGTTCGGCGGGCTGGCGATCATGCCGTTCGCGTTGATCCTGATGTCGGGTGACAACCGCGGACCGGCCTGGATAGGTGACGCCGCCGCCGCCCTCGCGTTCCTGCTGGTCGGCGCGGGACTCCAGATCACGCAGACCGCCGGCCTCGCGCTTGCAACCGACCTCGCACCGGCAGAGACACGCCCGCGCGTCGTCGCGCTGATGTACGTCGCGCTGCTCGCCGGCATGGTGACCTGTGGTCTCGTGTTCGGCGTCCTGCTGCGCGACTTCAACGAACTCAAGCTGATCCAGGTCGTGCAAGGCGCTGCGATGTTGACGATGGCCTTCAACATCTTCGCGCTATGGAAGCAGGAGCCGCGCGCGCCGTCGACCACGACGAAGTCCGCGCCACGCCCACCGTTTCGCGCGACGTGGAAGCGCTTCGCCGCACACGGCCAGGCCCGTCGCTTCCTGGTCGCTGTCGGTGTCGGTACTGCGGCATTCAACATGCAGGACATCATCCTCGAGCCGTATGGCGGCGAGATCCTGCACCTGGGCGTCAGTGCGACGACGACGCTGACCGCCTTGATGGCATTCGGCGCGCTGATCGCGTTCGCGCTGTCGGCAAGGATGTTGACACGTGGCGCCAACGCGCATCGCCTGGCCGCCTTCGGCGCACTGGCCGGTCTGCTCGCGTTCTCGGCCGTGATCTTCGCCGAGCCGCTGGCGTCACCGAACCTGTTTCGCATCGGCGCGATGCTGATCGGCTTCGGCGGCGGCTTGTTCTCGGTCGGCACGCTGACCGCCGCGATGAACCTCGAGGCGGACGGACTGAACGGACTCGCGCTCGGCGCCTGGGGGGCCGTGCAGGCGACCTGCGCCGGCCTGGCGATCGGCTTCGGCGGCGCGGTCCGCGACATCGTGTCGGCACTCGCGGAACGCGGCCTGCTCGGCACGGCGCTCGCCCACCCGGCCACCGGTTACAGCTTCGTCTATCACATCGAGCTGTACCTGATGTTCGCCACGCTGATCGCGCTCGGACCGCTGGTCCGCTCGCGTTCGCGCAACGACGGTGCGGTGGCCAGGGAGCAAGGCTCCTTCGGGCTGGCCGAACTGCCGAACTGAAGTACCGATCAACCCGCAGTCATCGCGCACAGAGTCGACCAGGAGTTCACCATGCCCACCGGCGCCATCACCCAGTACATTGACGTTGCCCAGCTCGTGCTCTACGCGTTCTGGATCTTCTTCGCCGGCCTGATTTTCTACCTGCTTCGCGAGAACAAGCGCGAAGGCTATCCCCTCGAGATGGAAGGCAACGGCCGCGTCATCGCCGAGGGCTTCCCGTCGATGCCGAGTCCGAAGACCTATCTGCTGCGCAGCGGCCGCGTCATGATGGCCCCGAACCCGCAGCGTGAGATGGCAACGCCGAACGGGGTGCCGTTCGCGAACCATTTCGGAGCCCCGCTCGAGCCGATCGGTAACCCGATGCTCGCCGCCATAGGACCAGGCGCATACGCGATGCGGCCCGATATCCCCGATCTGACTGCCACCGACAAGCCGCGCATCGTCCCGCTGCGCGCAGACGCGACGATGAGCATCGGTCCCAAGGACATCGACCCGCGCGGTCTGCCGGTGATCGGCACCGACGGCGCGGTCGGCGGCGTGGTCCGCGACCTGTGGGTCGACCGGGCTGAAATCATGTTCCGCTACATCGAGGTCGAAGTGCGTGGCGCGGCCGATGCCCGCACCGTACTGCTGCCGATGAACTTCGCCCGCGTCAAGGAGCGCGGCGTGATGGTCGACGCGATCACCGGTGCGCAGTTCGCCGACGTGCCGCGCCTGAAGTCCGATATCCAGATCACGATGCTCGAAGAAGAGCGCGTGATGGCCTACTACGGCGCCGGCACCCTGTATGCCACGCCGGCACGCTCGGAGCCGCTGCTATGAGTGACATCCACGCCACGCACCGCCACACCTCGCACGAACACGAGCACGATTTCGAAGTCGAGCCGGGTCTGCCACAGCCCCTGCCGCGTGGCGAGCAGGTGTTGTGGAGAGGATCGCCCGACTGGCGCGTGCTGGCACGCGAGTGCTTCCACGTCCGTAAGCTGGCGGTCTACTTCGCGGTGCTGGTCGTATGGCGCGCGGGGACGGTGATCCACGACAGCGCCAACCTGAGCGCCGCGATCGTGCCGACGCTGATCGCGGTCGGACTGGCGGTCCTCGCGCTGGGCATCGTCTCGCTGCTGGCGTGGTTCTCCGCCCGCACGACGATCTACACGCTGACCGACCGACGCATTGTGATGCGCGTCGGCATCGTGCTGAGCGTGACGTTCAACCTGCCGTTCAAGCATGTCGAGGCCGCGAACCTGCGCGGCATGAAGGACGGCTACGGCGACATCGCCCTGTCGCTAGACGACTCGACGCGAATCGCTTACCTGCACCTGTGGCCGCACGCGCGTCCGTGGCGCGTTGCGCGCGTCGAACCGAGCCTGCGTTCCATTGCCGATGCGGCCGACGTCGCACAGAAGCTGACGGCCGCATGGAAGAGCCTGCGCACGAACGAGCCGACCGAAGTCGTCGCGGTCCACGAGGCGACGCTGACGCGTCCGGTGATCCGTCCGTCCGCGCCGATGCGCCCGGTCATGGTTCCGTCGCCACGCACCGGCAACGGTCCGCGCATCGCAGCGGCCGAAGCGGCCTGAACCACCCGGAGCGATCATGTCCAACAGCGCATCCCTGCCGTCCTCTTCAGAACTCCTGTCCAATCCCGACGCATTGCGGATGCCGCTGATGGCTGCCGGTGCGCTGGTCGTCGTCAGCGTCATCGGGGTCGCGGCGGTACGCCTGTCCGGCATCCCGATCAGCACACCGGACGCGCCCGTCGTAGCGGCCCGCGTGCTGCAGTTCACCGATCGCAAGGACGGCGGCATCGACGTGACCGACGTCAGCACCAACCGGCTCGTCGAGACCGTGACCGGACAGTCCGGCTTCATCCGCGGCACGCTACGTGGCCTGGCCCGCGAACGGCGTCGCTCGGGCATCGGTCCGGCCGAGCCGTTCGCGCTGCTCGCCCACAGCGACGGGCGGCTGACGCTGATCGATCCGTCGACGTCGCGGCGCGTGGATCTCGAGTCGTTCGGGCCCACCAACGAAGGCGAGTTCGTCCGCATGCTGCAGGAACAACCGAAGGCCGTGGCAGACGCCACGACCCGCTGAACGTCGCGCGAGGAACCCATGAACATGCATGAACCGGCGGTGATCGAGTCGCTCTCCGACTCTCCGATGGCCGCGCTGCTGCAGGCCCACGCGATCGCGTCGGCCGACGACGTCAATCGTCGCGCGCAGTCGAATACGCTGCTGAGCCCCAAGTTCTATAGCACCGACTACGCCGCGATGGACAAACTCGACGTCAGCCGCGTACGCGCCGAGTGGGACACGATGATGAAAGAGTATGAAGGCGACAACAATATCGACCACTTCCAGCGCAACCCGGAGTTCGCCGCCGAAGCCGCAAAGCTGCCTCCAGAACTGCGCCAGGAGTTCCTCGATTTCCTGATCAGCTCGATCACGTCGGAGTTCTCCGGCTGCGTGCTGTACAACGAGATCCGCAAGAACGTGACGAATCCGGACATCAAGCAGCTGATGACCTACATGACGCGCGACGAGTCGCGCCACGCCGGCTTCATCAACCAGTCGCTCAAGGACTTCGGCCTCGGCGTCGATCTCGGCAACCTGAAGCGGACCAAGGCGTACACCTACTTCAAGCCGAAATACATCTTCTACGCGACCTATCTGTCCGAGAAGATCGGCTACGCGCGCTACATCACGATCTTCCGCCAACTCGAACGCCATCCGGACAAGCGCTTTCATCCGATCTTCAAGTGGTTCGAACGGTGGTGCAACGATGAATTCCGGCACGGCGAGTCGTTCGCGCTGATCATGCGCGCCGACCCGAAGCTGACGACCGGCCTGAACGTCTACTGGATCCGCTTCTTCCAGCTCGCCGTCTACGCGACCATGTACGTGCGCGACCACACGCGGCCGACGCTGCACCACGCGATGGGGCTCGACTCGACGACCTACGACTACACGGTCTTTCGCATCACGTCGGAGATCTCGAAGCAGGTGTTCCCGGTCACGCCGGACATCGATCACCCGGTGTTCCGCCGCGGACTCGAACGGCTGTTCGAGATCAGCAACGCGATCAACGCTGCGAAGGCGCGCGGCGGCATCGTCGGCAAGCTCAGGCAGGCGGGCCTCGCGGCCGCCGGTCTCACGACCTTCGCGCGGCTCTATTTTCTGCCGGTGCAGCGTCACGACCTGCCGTCGCAGGTTCGCATGCAACCGGCCTGGTGAACGACGAACCGCACGCTTCCCGGCTGTCGCATACAGCCAACCACCGACGACTCGCGACCCGATGATGTCCTTTCTCTGGCCTTTCCTGTTCACGGTGTTCGCGTGGTGGTTCAGCACCGGCGTGATCCTGTACCTCGACGGGCTTCCAGCGAAGACCTTTAAATGGACATTCGCCGGCGCGACCATCGTCTGCGTGGCCGGTCTAGTCGGCCTCGCGGTCTCGGCGTCGCGCACCACGGTGGGCTCCGCCTATTGCGCATTCAGCTGCGCTCTGCTGGTGTGGGCCTGGCAGGAAGTGGCCTTCCTGCTCGGCTACGTGACCGGCCCGCGACGGATCGCCTGCGACGCATCTGTGACAGGCTGGAAACGCGCCGCGCTGGCGTTCCAGACGGTCCAGCATCACGAACTCGCGTTGCTGGTACTCGCGTTCGCGGTACTGGCCGTGACGTGGGGGCAGCCGAACCAGGTCGGCTGGTGGACGTTCGCGACGCTATGGGCGATGCGGCAGAGCGCCAAGCTGAACGTGTTTCTCGGCGTACGCAATCTCGGCGAGAACTTCCTGCCGTCGCACCTGAACTACCTGCAGACCTACTTCCTGCGCAAGCCGATGAATCCGCTACTGCCGGTATCTCTGGCCGGCGCCACGCTGGTCGTCATCCCGATCTGGAAGAACGCCAACAGTACCGGCTCCGCGTTCGAGGTCGCCGCATTCGCGCTCGTCGGCTCGTTGCTGAGCCTGGCGATCCTCGAGCACCTGCTGCTGGTGCTTCCGCTGCCTTCCGAGGCGCTGTGGAAATGGGGAATGCGATCCCATCGCGCGACGTCGCTGCCTGCCCCTTGACGTCGATGGCCGACAGGCTTGTCGGTCGCTTTCTTATTCGCACCTTGTAGACGTCGGCGCGCGAAGCCGCGGCGCGATACTTCGGGTTGCATCCAGTTCGGCGAAACGCCGGATCATTCGGGCTTTCCTTCAGGCGCCGACTCGATGCAGTCCCTAGATCCGATGGAGTACCGCAATGCGTGTGCGAATGATCCCGCTGGCCGCCATGCTTTCCCTGCTGTCGCTTTCACCGTCCGCCCGTGCGGCCACGAAAGCCGCGCCTGACGATTCGGTCAAACGCGGCGAGTACCTCTCCCAGGTAGCCCACTGCACTGCCTGCCACACCAATGATCCGAGCCGTCCGTTCGCCGGCAACTATCCGATCAAGTCGCCATTCGGCACGATGTACGGCGCGAACATCACGCCTGATCGCGAGACCGGCATCGGTACCTGGACCGAAAAGGATTTCGAAGGGGCAATGCGGCGTGGAGTGAGGAAGGACGGCGCTTATCTCTATCCGGCGATGCCGTATCTGGAGTTCACGAAGATCAGCGACGCCGACATCCATGCGCTATACGCATACTTCCGCACGGTCAAGCCGGTGCAGGAGAAGACGAAGGACGCGGACATGAAGTTCCCGTTCGATGTGCGCCTCGGCATTGCCGGCTGGCAAGCCGTGTACTTCAAGCAGGGCCGGTATGTCGACGACGAATCGCAGTCCCCGCAATGGAATCGCGGCGCCTATCTCGTTCAGGGGCTCGGTCACTGCGACGCCTGTCACACGCCGACCAACCTCGCGATGGCGCCGAAGACCGGCAAGGCGCTTCAGGGCAACGTCGTCGACCACTGGTTCGCACCGGATATCAGCGGCGACCAGTACTCAGGTATCGCGAAATGGAGCGAGCCCGAACTCGTGCAATACCTCAAGACAGGCCATAACAAGCAGAACGACGCCGCGGTCGGGCCGATGGCGCAGACCATCGATCTCGGCCTGAGCCACCTCGACCAGAGCGATCTGCAGGCAATCGCGTCCTACCTGAAGAATCAGCACGTGACGGAGCAGGCCACACGAAAGCCGCCGCGTCCGGTCTCCGTTGCCGAGAAGACCAGTGGCAAGCAGATCTTCAGCGACAACTGTGCGAGCTGCCATGGCGACGACGGCAAGGGCGTGAACGGCATCGCACCGACGCTCGTCGGCGCCGCGTCGACGAGCGGTGCACAGCCTCAGACCGCCATCCGTGCCGTGCTGCAGGGCTTCGCGCCGCACGACCGGTGGGGCGTGATGCCATCGTTCGCGCAGGTCTTCGGCCCCGGCGAGGTATCGGACGTCGTCAACTACGTCAGGACTGCGTGGGGCAACAACGGCGGTGGTCGCGTCGACCCGTCGCTGGTCACGAGCCTAGCCCGCTATTCGGACTTGGCCGATTCGCAGGTCGAGTCCGCGCTGATCTGTCCGAGCACGGCGACGACCAGGCTGGACGCTGCGACCATCGCCCAGATCAAGGCCTTCGGCACCGATCCGAAGACGCCGGCGGCGACGCAGCAACTGGTCCGGGACTATCGGTCACGCTATCCGAAGGCAGACAGCACGAACATCGTCACGGCTATCAGCGGTGCCTACTGTCGTAACGTGATGAGCGCCGCGAAGGGGACGCTGGCCGAGCGGCAGCAGCGCTATGTGCAGTTCATGGGGAACGTGTCGCAAGCGGTCGCGGCTAACTGACCTGCCGCGCGGCTGAAGAGAAAAAGCCCTTCCCGATCGTGAAGGGCTTTTTCATTTGGTCAGCCAGGACCGGGCTGCGTCGCGGCTTTGCTTACCGCGGCCGGGGGTGGCGGTCCACCAGGCGCCACGTCGAGCGTCGTGGTCGGTACCACCGCCTCCATCCCCTTCGGACCGACGAGGCCTGGATAACCGTGCAGGATGTCCGCGCCATAGAGCGGCTTGTAAGCACCCTGGTGACAAGTCGCGCAGTTCAGCTTGGGCACGTCGCCGGTCGGACCGAGCCGGTATTCCGGGAACACCCCGTTCAGCGCCGTCAGGTAGTTGTTGTTGAGATCCCTGGCCATGCGGATGCCGTAATAGGCGATCGCACGTTGCGGCGTGCTCGACTCCCACTCCGCGAACGATCGCGTGTTGTGGCAGTACGTGCAGTTCACGCCCAGCGACTTCGACATGTGCATCATCAGCCCGTAGGTGCTCTCGGCATCCTTGATCGACGGGTTCGGTCCTTCAGGCAGGGCCGTGGTGCTGATCACGCGGATCTGCTCGCCGCCCTGAATGTATTTCGAGAACGGATCGTTCGGCAACGACGCATAGCCGACCTGGCTCGCCGGCGCGTTCTGGCCTGCCTTCCACCCGAGCATCCCGCGTGTCTGGTCGGCATCCGGTGCCTTGAACCAGACATTGGTCGGCACGTTGTTGCCGCGGTGGCAGGTGTAGCAGGTGACGCCGGTGTTCGCGACGTGCTTCTTCCAGTCGTTGTTGATGTGCTGCGTCATCTGCAGCATCTTGCGCGCGACGACCTTCGTATACAGGTTGTCGTCGGCGAAGTTGCCGGCCGCGTGACAGTAGGTGCATCCCTGCGCAGGTGCGACCCAGTTGGTCATGTCCACCATCAACCCGGCGAACTGCGCGACGCTCAGGTCGCCGAGTACCTTGACGTTCTGGTAGAGCGTGCCTGCCTTCGGTCCGTCCGGCGATGCCGACGGCGTCAATTGCGGCGGCTGGTTGACCGCCAGCGCCGCCGCGACCGAGGCCGGGTGATACACCTCGTCCATGCCGGTGCCGCGATAACCGCGCTGGACCGTCGTGACCGGCGGCGGCTCGCAGCCGGTCAGCAACAGCACCGACGCGCACAGCGCCGGTGCGATACGACGGGAGAGAAACGAAACCGCAGACAGCGTCATGGCTTGACTCCCTGCAGCAGTGCCGGGTCGGGGGTGAACGGAAACACTGACGGATACATCGGCGCGATGTGGTGCTTGACCGCCCAAAGATACCAGTTGTCGACGACGGTTCCTGTAAGCAGGATGCCGATGCCGCCGCACAACGGGCACAGCACCGCGAACCACCACGCCCACTTGTGGATCGATTCCATCGTCGCGTTGAAGCCCATCGTCCAGCGCCAGAACAGCGCGGCTCGCTCGGACGCGGTACCCCGATCGACGATCTGCTCGATCTCGCGTTCGCCGCCGAAGCGGCTGACCGCCAGGATGGTCGCGCCATGCATCGCGAACAGCAGCGTCGAACCGTACAGGAAGACGATCGACAACATGTGGAACGGGTTGTAGAACAGATTGCCGTAGCGAATCGAGAATGCAGCCGTCCAGTCGAGGTGCGGGAAGATGCCGAACGGCACCGCCTCCGAGAAGCTGCCCATCAGGACCGGACGGATCAGGCCGAGGACCAGCATCAGCCAAATCGCCGACGCGAACGCCCATGCGACGTGAGTGCCCATCTTCAACGCCCGTGCGCGGCGATACATGCGGGCCCACCACAGCAGCACCGACGCCGTCAGGAAAAAGCCCGCGATGCGCCACCAGCCGCCCTCGTTCAAAGGCGGAATGTGCAGTCCGTATTTGGCCGGGGGCGGCTCGAGCGCCAGCCAGAACAGCTGCCTGGCGAACTGCACCGGATCCCAGTTCACCGACGCCCACATGTTCAGGCCGATGATCTCGATGCAGATGAAGCCGCAGAGCAGCGATGCGACGCCCAGGCCGCCGAGATAGATCGGGCCGATCTGCGCGTCGCCGATCTTGCCCATGAGGCGGACGTGCAGCGGCTTGACCACGCGTTCGTTGTCATCGCGCCCGACGCTGATGCCCGGATACGAGGGCGCGTCGGCCTGGACCGTCGTGAAGAGGTTCTGATATTCGAATGGCATGAAGGTTCTCCTGGTCCTGGTCTCAGTGCCACACCGGCAGGTTCAGCCACCAGGTCCACCACTCGGGCCATCCGCGCGTCCAGAACGGCCCGCTGATGATGATGCAGATGGCGCTCCAGAACCCGGCAGACAACGCGAGGAAGAGGCCAAGCCGGTGGATGCCGAGCGTACCGATCGAGTAGCCGATCGTGTCGCGGAAGAACGTGTTCTCGTGCTCGGCCGTCTTCACGACTTCGCCCTTGCCGGGATTCGTCGACGACAGGATCAGCGCGCCGTGCAGCGACAGCGCGAAGGTCGTCGCGAAGAAGAAGCTGACGGCCAGCATGTGAGCCGGGTTGTAGTGGAAGTGCAGATACTGGTAACCGGTGTTCGAGACCCAGTCGAGGTGGCTCATGATCCCGTACGGGAAGCCGAAGCCCCATGCGCCCATCAGCATCGGCCGGATCACCACCAGCGACACGTACGCGAAGATCGCGACGCCGAAGGCGAACGGCACGTGATAACCGATGCCGAGCTTGCGGCAGATCTCCACCTCGCGAAGCATCCACGAGACGAAGGATCCGATCGCACAGATCGTGATCAGCTGCCACAGCCCGCCTTCGAGCAATGGCGCCATCCCGAGCCCGTAGCTCAGGTCCGGCGGCGCGATGCTGATCTGCCACAGGTTCCAGGTGCCGCCCTGCGACGCGCCCCAGATGATCAGCAGCGTGCCCATCGCGGCGAAGAACGCCGTCGTGACGCCGAAGAAGCCCACGAAGAACGGTCCGACCCAGAAGTCGAAGAGGTCTCCACCGATCAGCGTGCCGCCGCGCACCCGATATTTACGTTCAAAACTCAGCATGGCCATCGCCGCACACTCCCCTGACTACTCGCGCGCTTTCGTTCAGTACGTGTCGCTCCCGCGGAAGATCCGCGGACCGACGCATCGATTCGAAGGGAAACAGAAGGGGCTCGGAGCCCGCTTCCGTTCCCGGACTTCCGGTAGATCGCTACGGCTTGGATGGAACGGACGAAGGAGTCGGCGCCATCTGCGATGACGTCTGCCCCGCGACGGTCCGCGCCTTGTGAGGACCGTCGAGCCAGTTGAAACGGTCCGTGCTGAGCAGGATGAAATGAATCAGCAGGGCCAGTGCGAACAGGAACACGAACAGTGCGACGAGCGCCCGCCGTGGGTCGAATAGCAACCAGATTCTCCACATGTGTTTCTCTCCTAATTGAGGTACGACATGAACGTATAGACCGACGTCCTGACACCACCGATCAGCGACTTCTGCCCTTCGGCGCCCGGTAACCACGAGCGCCAGGGAAGAGCCACCGACTGCGCGCAGAGCGCGATCGTCAGGAACACGACGAAGCTGACGAAATAGATTCCGACGAAAGTCACCGAGTCGTTCTTCGATGGCTTCGTGCCGTCCTCTCCAACGAGCTCGTCAGCGAGCTCATTCGTAAAATCAGTCATCGCATTCCCCTTCCTGAACCTTCCTGGCCTCTTACAACCAGGGCCGCCAGTTCCAAACCAGAACGTGCGCCACGATCGCGATCACGGTGAACGCGATGAAGCTGGTGACGAAGATGCCGTGAAACTCCTTCGCCTCCTGTTCGGTCAGGCCGGACAGCGAGCCCTCTCTATTCGCAAGCATATGAATGACTCCTTGAAAGTGGCCTGTCGGCCGACACCGCGCAATTCCCGCGCGACAGGGTTCGCCGAAACAGCAGGCCACCTCGGCAAATCGTTGGACGCCCGCATGCGGGCGTCATGCATTTCGATCCAGTAGCGATGCGGGACGGCGTGTTCATGCCGGCTCTCCCATCCGCAGCGCTTCGCGGGCTTCGGCCACGCGCTCCGCGGTCACGCGTTCCTCCCCGGCCTTGCGCGCATCGCGCTCGGCGCGATCGCGCAGGCGCTTCGCGGCGGAAATCTGCACCAGCACAGGCTCGCTCTGCACGAGCTCGCTGAGCAGCTCCTGGGCGTCGTCGTCCCACGGGCGGTTCGCTTCGCCTGCCACGCGGGCCATCGTCGGTTCGATGCGATCCAGGTCGGTGCCCAGCGGCAGGATGTGGAACAGCGCATCGAACAGCGCGTTGCAGAATTCCTGGATCAGGTAGGTCGCACCGGCATAACCCATGAACGGGGTGCCGGTATGGCGGCGGATGATCGCGCCGGGGAAGGACGCCGGGATGTACGTCGGCTTCATCATCGCGCCGCCGGAACTCTCGGCGAGATACATGCGTTCGTTGTAGCTGCCGAACATCACGAGCGGCGGCTTGTCGCGGCACAGCGCGCGGATCGCCTCGTTGTCGGTCTTCTCGCCGGGCTTGCGCGAAATCGCGAAGTTGCAGGGCAGGCCCATCTCGTCTTCGAGGAAGTGGCGGATACCGCGTGCATACGTCTCGTTGGCCACGACCGCGAACGTCGCGGTGCCGAAGAAGTCCTGGGTCACCGATCGCCACAGGTCCCAGATCGGCTTGACCGTCGTGTGCTTCTCGCGCTCGATGAACGGCTCGGGGTCGAGATGCAGAAGCTCGCCGAGCGTGCGCAGGAACTTGGTTGTGCTGTGCAGTCCGATCGGGGCTTGCAGATAGGGGCGTTCGAGCGCCTCGCACAACATGCGACCGAACTCGCGGTACATGCAGATATTGACGTCGGCCTCGACCAGTCGCGACACGTCGGCCAGATGGCTGCCGAGCGGGAACACCATATTCACTTCCGCACCGATGCCCTGCACCAGCCGGCGGATCTCCGCGAGGTCGCTCGGCATGTTGAACGTGCCGTACGCGGGTCCGATGAGGTTGACGCGCGGCTTCTCGGTCTCCGACCGTTCGGCGAACGGCTTGCGCGCCGGCACCTTGCGCATCCCGTACTCGGACCACAGCCAGTAGATCGCTCGGTTGGCGCACTGCCACTGGTCTTCGTCGATGGTCCGCGGCAGGAAACGCTGGATGTTGGTGCCCTGCGGCGTGACACCGCCGCCGATCATCTCGGCGATCGAGCCGGTGACGACGACCGACGGCAGGTCGGGATCGAGCGTGGCGTGCGCGCGGCGCATCGAGCCTTCGGTCCCTTCGCGACCGAGTTGCTCTTCGGCGAGCCCCGTGACGACGATCGGCAGTTCGTGCGGCGGCAGCGCGTCGGTGTAGTGCAGCACCGAAGTGACCGGCAGGTTCTCGCAGCCGACCGGTCCGTCGATGACGACCTGCAGTCCCTTGATCGCCGTGAAGACGTAGACCGCGCCCCAGTAGCCACCGGCGCGGTCGTGGTCGATCACGTAGTTGAGCGACTTGTAGGCTTCGCCGGCCATCAGATCATCTCCTCGGCCTTGCGTTTCTTCGCGAGCTTCTCGACCTGGTGACGCGTGAACGCCTTCCATTCGGGCCGGTCCTGCGGCACGCCTTCCCAGACACCGGCCGCGAAGTCCTGGCCAGCGCCGTCGAAGAAGTCGCGCATCGTCTCGAAGCGATGCTTGTTCTCGATCGCCGCGTTGATGACCTGCGCGAGCGAGCCCGCACCGGCCGGTCCCATCAACGGACGCGCCGAAATCAGGTTCGTGAAGTACAGCGACGGAATGCAGAGCTGCTTGGCGGCCTGGACGACCGGCGTGGTGCCGATCGCGAGGTCCGGCTTCCACTCGTGCATCGCGGCGAGATCCTGTTCGAGCGACGCCCGATACTGGACGTGCACGCCTTTCGCTTCGAGCCAGGCGCAGTCGTCGGCGCTCCACACCGTGCGCGGGCAGGCGGTGCCGACGTAGCGCAGGTCCGCGCCGCTCTCCACCAGCAGCCGTGCGACCAGTAGCTCGGAGCCTTCGTATCCGCTCAGCGTGATGCGTCCCTTGATCGGCATCTTCGCCAGCGCACCCTTGATGGCCGGGAGCATGCGGTTCTTGGCGGCATCGATCCTGTCCTGCGCGACGTTGGCCGTCGTGCCGATGGCCTGAAGCCATGCTTCCGTGCCGTCGTGTCCCACCGGCGCGGAGCCGACGATCGGGCGACCCGCGGTCTCGAACTCGCGGATGCTCGCCGTATAGAACGGATGGATCGCAGCGACGACCGAACCATCGAGCGCGGCATACAGCTCGCGCCATTCGCGGGTCGGCACGACCGGGCCGGCTGCGAGACCCATCGGCTCGAGCATCATCCCGATGATCACGGGGTCGGCCGGGAACATCTCGCCGAGCAACGTGACCGTCGGCTTCGTGGATCGACCGGTGCGCGGCGCCTGCACCGGACCCTGCTCTGCTTCGCCGCGTGCGTATTTCAGCATCGCACCGGCCAGCACGTCCTTGGCCTCCGCATGGGTCGGCACGCCGAACCCGGGCACATCGATGCCGATGATGCGAACGCCGTTGATCTGCTTCGGCAGGATCTGTAGCGGGACACCGCTGGCGGTCGGCACGCACAAGTTGATGATGACGATCGCGTCGTAGTTCGCCGGATCGGCCTGCTTGTGGACCGCGTCGCGAATATCTTCGAACAACTTGCCGGTCACCAGTGACTCGGAGTTGAACGGGACGTAGCCGACGCTGCGCTTCGCGCCGTAGAAGTGCGACGTGAAGGTCAGGCCGTAGACGCAGCACGCCGAGCCCGACAGGATGGTCGCGGTGCGCCGCATCCGCAGGCCGACGCGCAGCGATCCGAACGCGGGGCACATGCTCTGCGGCTGGTCGTGCGGCCCTGCCTTCGCATCGCGCGGATAGTCCTTCGCGTACTGCTCGAGGATCTCCGACTTGCCCGCGGACTTCGCCGCGGCCAGCATCGCCTCGCCGCCGGAATGGCAACCCATGCCGTCGCCTTCGATGGCCGTGGGCACTGCGAGCGGAACGATGGGGATGACGGTGTTCATGATCGTGCTCAGACTTCGTCGTAGACGACTTCGAGCGTTTCCTTGACGGTCTCGCGCTTGCCGCACATGTCGAAGGTCGTCGCCGGCTCGAGCACGACGTCGCGACCGACCGAGGCAGCCGAGAACAGGTTCAGCAGCGCGTCCTGGGTCATCGGCGACGGACGCATCGGCTCCGACGTATGCACATTGGCCGCGAGCTCCGCGAACATCGGCCCCCAAGGCGACTCGGGACGGCCGATGATTTCGTAGCTGGCGCTCTTGCGACGGATGTCCTCGTTGGCCGGGATCACCGACAGCACCGGGATGCCGACCTGCGAGGCGAAAGCCTTCGCCTCGCCAGTGCCGTCGTCGCGATTGATGACCATCCCGGCCACGCCGACGTTGCCGCCGAGCTTGCGGAAATACTCGACCGCCGAGCAGACGTTGTTGGCGACGTACAGCGATTGCAGGTCGTTGCTGGCTACGACGATGACCTTCTGACACATGTCGCGCGCGATCGGCAGACCGAAGCCGCCACAGACGACGTCGCCGAGGAAGTCGAGCAGCACGTAGTCGAAGCCCCAGTCGTGGAAGCCGAGCTTCTCGAGCAGCTCGAAGCCGTGGATGATCCCGCGGCCGCCGCAACCGCGGCCGACCTCCGGGCCGCCGAGTTCCATCGCGTAGACGCCGTCGCGCTTGAAGCAGACGTCGCCGATCTGCACCGCTTCGCCGGCGAGCTTCTTCTTCGAACTGGTCTCGATGATGGTCGGGCACGCGCGACCGCCGAAAAGCAGCGACGTCGTGTCGCTCTTGGGATCACAGCCGATCAGCAGCACCTTCTTGCCTTGCTGCGCCATCATGTAGCTGAGGTTGGCAAGCGTGAAGCTCTTGCCGATGCCGCCCTTGCCGTAGATCGCGATGATCTGCGTGGTCTTCGCAGCCGGCGACGTGGACTTGTCCTCGACTGCATCGGGCTCGATGGCCGCTTCGCGACGCAGCATCTCGACGAATTTCATCGGCGACGAGGCCACGGCCTTTTCGGGAAGCGCGGTAGCCGTGCTCATGAGCAAGCTCTCCAGTCGAGAATCATCTTCAGGCAGGTCGCGTCGTTGAACGCGGTGGGGTAGGCATCGGCCGCGCGCTCGGCGCTCTCGCGATGCGTGATCAGTCCGCCGAGCGACACGCGGCCGGTCTCGACGAGTTCCTTTACCGCGAGCAGATCGGGGCGGCGCCACTCGGCGGCCGTACGGATCTGCGCTTCACGCATGAAGGCCGGCGCGAAGTCGAAGGCCAGGCGATCGGTGTAGAACCCGGCGAGCACGACTTCGCCGCCCTTGGCGAGCCGCGCGATCAGCGAGTCGAGCAGCGACGCGTCGCCGCTGACGTCGCAGATGGACCGGTAGTCGCGACGCGGATCGTCGTCGGGATGCACGACCGGGTAACCGGTCGCACCATCCATCCGCAATGCGTTCACTTCCCAGACGGTCGGCGGCGCGAAACCGGCAGCGACGGTCATCCGCGCAATGAGACGGCCGAGCACCCCGTGACCGACGATCAGTTCCGGCGGCATCACGTTGCGACTGCCATCGCCGGCGACCGCGTGATAGGCCGTGGCCGCGAGGGCCAGCAGAACACCCTCCTCGCCCATTGCCGGATCGACGGTCAGTGCCTTGGCGCCCGGGACCACGACGCACGACGATGCGCCGCCGAAGAGTCCGCGGACCTCGCCATAACAGCGCGCGCCTGGCACGTAGACCGTCTCGCCCACGTTGTGGCCGCTCCGGTCACCCGCGTGCGAGACCACGCCGACCGACTCGTAACCCGGCACGAGCGGATAACCCATGCCGGGAAACATCGGCATGCGACCGGTCCACAGCAGCTTCTCGGTACCGGTGCTGATGCCGCTGTGATGGACATCGACGACCACGTCTTCCGCACCGGGCTCGCTCAGGTCGAGCTGCTGGATACTCAGCCGTTCGGGTTGCTCGAAGACGACGGCGAGGCTGTTCATGCTGCGACCGTCCTAGACCAACGTCGATGCATCGACAGACTTTCCGTGAGACGGATGCGGCACGATGAAACTGGGGACGAATCTGCATTCATGGTGTCATCATATGCTTACGCAATACGGTGTCAACTTTAATTGACGACGATCGATGCTGCGTTGCGTACATGAGTAGATCGGAATTGCAGCGCACCTGTGGCTCACTTCGTCGCCACGATGACGCGAGCCTGCAGCGGCAACGCGGTGGAAATCAGCCGCGACCGCGCGAAGCCCGCCCGCGAAAGCATCGCCGCGAGTTCGTCCGGGGTACGTGCACGGCCACTGCCCATCGCGAGCAGATACATCCCGAAGTACGCGTCGCCCATCGGTTCCGCGCCGCGTGTGCCCGACATCGGCTCGGCCAGCAATAGGACACCGCCGGTAGACAGTGCCGCATGGACCGCCTCGAGGATCGCTAGCGCCCGGTCGTCGTCGTGGTCGTGGACCACGCGGACCAGGGTGACGATGTCCGCGCCGACCGGGAGCGGGTCGCGGGCGAAGTCGCCGCCGAAAGTCTCGATGCGCGCGTGACCTTCGCGATCCAGTCGGGCGCGGGCGCGGGCGGCGACCGCGGGCAGGTCGAATACCTTCACGGCCAGATGCGGATGACGTCGCGCGACCGCGAGCGCGAAGGCGCCTTCGCCACCGCCGACGTCGAGCAGGCAGCGATGCGCTGCCAGCGGATAGGCGTCGAGAACCTGGTCGGCGACCAGCGGCTGCGACGCCGTCATCAACGCCGAGTAACCGGCCACGCGGCTATCGTCGAGCGCGGCGGCGGCGCCATTCGCCGCGTATCCCCAGACGTCGCCGAGTCGCGTCGTTTCGCCGGTCGACGGACGCCTGCGCAACAGCGCGACCGGATCCGCCAGGTCGGCGTACAGCGCCGAGTGATGCTCGACCATCGCGGCGATCGCGGCGTTGCCGGCCATCGGCACACCGAGCGGGCCGAGCCCGTAGCGCCGTCCGCTGCGTCGCTCGATCAGCCGCAACGACACAGCCGCCGTCAGCAGTCGTTCGGTCGCCGCTTCGTCGAGAACGGCAAGCGCCGCGATCTCGGCACGACTGCGCGGGCGCTCCAGCAGCAGGTCGAACAGCCCGAGGCGGACGCAGGCGAGCAGAACCTGCGAATAGGTGAAGCCGGCGACGAGGTCGAACAGGGCCTGCGCGCGGCGCCGGGCGATCCAGCGGGTCGGCAGGAAGCGCGCCGCTGCCCGCTGGAAGCGCGGACTCGCGACCAGATGGTCACGCCAGGCGAGGACACGATCGCTGATCGGCGTGCGCGCCGTCGCTGCCGCGATGCCAGGCGGGCGACGATGGGTAGGTTGCGCGATCGCCATGCCCGGTCGGACGACCCGCTTTACGCGGCGATGCGGTCCATGTCGGTACACCAGGACGCCGGGACCAGCCGGGTGGCCTCGCTCTTGACCAGCGCACGCAGATACGGCGCGCCGCGGCATTCGGGAATCGCGGCCGATGCGTCGGCGACCATCCGGTCGAACTGCCGGATCGCCTCGTGCAATCCGAACTCGCGCGCGATGCTCGGACGATCGAGCGCGACGTCGCGGCCGACCGGCTTGCCGAGCACCGCCGGGTCGGCGACCACGTCGCGGATGTCGTCGGCCGCCTGATAGGCATCGCCGAGGCTATCGCCGAGGGCGCGCCATGGCGCCGCGTCGGCGCCGGCGGCCTGGGCGCCGGCCATCGTCGCCGCCGAAAACAGCGCACCGGTCTTGGCGCGGTGATAGGCGGCCAGTACGCAGCGCGGCTCACATTCCAATGCCTGCCCGGCCGCGATGCCGAACGGCCTGCCGACGCCGCTCGCGATCGTGGCCAGCAACGCCGGAAGCCGACCCGGCGACTTCGTCGCGCCGCAGGCCAGCGTCTCGAAGGCAGCGACGATCAACGCGTCGCCGGCCAGCACCGCCAGCCGCTCGCCATAGGCGACGTGTACCGACGGCAGGCCGCGTCGCAGCGGCGAATCGTCGAAGCACGGGAGATCGTCGTGAACCAGAGACGCGCAATGCATCAGTTCGATGGCCGCCCCGGCCGCATCGGCCAGTGCCGCGTCGTCCTCGCCACAGGCCATCGAGACGGCGATGCACAATTGCGGCCTGATGCGTGCACCGCCGGGAAACACCGCGTGGCGGATCGCCTGGCCGAGCCGCGGGGGCGCACCGGGCGCTTCGCCCCGCGCAAGAGCCGTTTCCAGTGCGTGATGAATCCTCTGCTGCGCGTTCACGGGCGATCTCCCGATAATGGTCGACTTCATCGTATGTCACGTTTCATTGACATCACGATGTGTACGTTAGGATAGACACATGGTTACCCAGCGTCAACATTCGCGTCAACCCGCGCTTCGTCGTCCGCGTCGTCGTGCCTGCCGAGCGCGCGGGCGATGACCAGCGACCCGGTTGTCGTCATCGGCGCCGGCATCGGCGGACTCGCGTGCGCGCTGCGGCTCGCCGCGCAGGGCGTCGAGGTCGTCGTCGTCGAAGCTGCGGCGCAGGTCGGCGGCAAGCTGCGCGAGGTCGAGATCGACGGCGAACCACTCGACGCGGGACCGACGGTACTGACGATGCGCTGGGTGTTCGAGGAATTGTTCGCCGACGCCGGCGCCGGACTGGCGGAGCACCTGACACTGTGTCCGGCGACCACGCTCGCGCGGCACGCGTGGAACGATCGCGGCCACCTCGACCTGTTCGCCGACATCCAGCGCAGTACGGACGCGATCGGCGCCTTCTCGGGTGCCACGGAGGCCAAGCGGTATCGCGCGTTCTGCGACCGCGCCCGCGCGATCTATCGCACGCTCGAGATGCCGTTCCTGCGCAACTCGCAACCGACGCCGGTATCGCTGGCCGGGCGGGTGGGGCTGCGCGGGCTAGGCGGGCTGATGCGGATCTCGCCGTTCGCCACGATGTGGTCCGAGCTGTCGACCTATTTCCATGACCCGCGGCTCAAGCAGCTGTTCGGCCGCTACGCGACCTATTGCGGCTCGTCGCCGTTCCTGGCGCCCGCCACGCTGATGCTGATCGCGCACGTCGAACAGGAGGGTGTGTGGCTCGTCGGCGGCGGCATGCATCGCATCGCCACCGTGCTGGGCGGACTGGTCGAAGCGCGTGGCGGCAGGATCCGCTGCGGCGAGCACGTGGCACGCATCGTCGTCGACGACGGTCGTGTGGCCGGCGTCGTGCTCGCGAGCGGCGAAAGGCTCGCGGCATCGGCCGTCGTGTTCAACGGTGACACGGCGGCGCTGGCCGACGGAATGCTGGGCGACGGTGCGCGATCGTCCGTCCCGGCCGTCCGGCGCAATCAGCGTTCGCTGTCGGCGATCACCTGGCACCTGCGCGCGACGTCGCGCGGCTTCCCGCTGGTGCGACACAACGTGTTCTTCGGAGCGGACACCGCGCGCGAGTTCGACGAATTGTTCGTCGCGCGGACGACGCCGTCGGATCCGAGCGTCTACGTCTGCGCCCAGGACCGCGACACCGATACACCGGTCGACGGGCGTCCGGAACGACTCATGTGCCTGGTCAACGCGCCGGCCGACGCGGACGTCGGCGCGCTGAGTCCGAACGCGATCGCGCGCTGCGAAACGCTGATGATGAGGAAGCTCGCAGCCTGCGGACTACAACTGGATTCACCGACGGCTGCGCCGGCGATCACGACGCCATCGGACTTCGCGCGAATGTTCCCCGCGACCGGCGGCGCGCTGTACGGCCGCGCGACGCATGGCTGGGCCGCGTCGTTCGAACGCC
>JBDTIS010000074.1:0-5535 GCA_039936235.1 Burkholderiaceae bacterium
ATCATGTCGTCCCGAACGACGTGAGGGACCTTATCCACCGGCAACCAGCACCGACAGAATTCACCGCGAGCAACCATGTTCAAAAAGATCCTCATCGCCAATCGCGGTGAAATAGCCTGCCGCGTCATTAAGACCGCGCGCCGCATGGGTATCGCGACCGTCGCGGTCTACTCCGAGGCCGACGCGAACGCCCGCCATGTGCGGCTCGCCGACGAAGCCGTGCTGATCGGCCCGGCAGCCGCACGCGAGTCCTATCTGAAGGCCGATCGCATTCTCGAGGCCGCGCTGCAGACCGGCGCCGAGGCGGTCCACCCCGGCTACGGCTTCCTGTCCGAGAACGAAGGTTTCGCCGAGGCGTGCGCCGCGGCCGGCGTCGTGTTCATCGGACCGCCGGTCGCCGCGATCCGTGCGATGGGCTCCAAGTCGGCGGCGAAGGCGCTGATGGGCAAGGCCGGCGTCCCGCTGACGCCGGGCTATCACGGCGACGATCAGGACCCGGAGCATCTGCGCGAGGAGGCCGATGCGATCGGCTATCCGGTGCTGATTAAGGCCAGCGCCGGTGGGGGCGGGAAAGGCATGCGCCGTGTCGAGAGCAGCGCGGAGTTCGACGCGGCCCTCACGTCGTGCAAGCGCGAGGCGAAAAGTTCGTTCGGCGACGACCATGTGCTCGTCGAGAAATATGTGCTCAAGCCGCGCCACATCGAGATCCAGGTGTTCGGCGACACGCATGGCAACGTCGTCCATCTGTTCGAGCGCGACTGCTCGGTGCAGCGCCGCCATCAGAAGGTTCTCGAAGAAGCGCCTGCGCCCGGCATGACCGACGCGCGTCGCGCGGCGATGGGCAGGGCCGCTGTCGATGCGGCCAGGGCCGTCGGCTATGTCGGTGCCGGTACGGTCGAGTTCATCGTGGAAGCAGGCTTGAACGGCGAGGCCGGCAAGTTCTTTTTCATGGAGATGAATACCCGGCTGCAGGTCGAGCATCCGGTGACCGAGATGATCACCGGCCTCGACCTCGTCGAATGGCAGTTGCGCGTCGCCAGCGGCGAGGCGATGCCGCTGACGCAGGACCAGCTCTCGATCGACGGCCATGCGCTCGAGGCGCGCATCTACGCCGAGGATCCCGACAAGGGCTTCCTGCCGTCGACCGGCCGGCTCGTGTATCTGTCGCCGCCGGTCGAGAGCGATCATGTCCGCGTCGATACCGGCGTCGAGCAGGGCGACGAGATCACGCCGTTCTACGATCCGATGATCGCGAAGCTGATCGTCTGGGGCAGCGACCGTCGCCAGGCGCTCGCGCGGATGCGGCAGGCGCTCGCGCAGTACCGCGTAGTCGGCGTCGCCAACAACGTGGATTTCCTCGCGCGGCTGGTGTCGACGCCGTCGTTCGCGAACGCCGACCTCGACACCGGACTGATCGAACGCGAAACCGCGCTGCTGTTCCCCGATCACGTCGCGGTGCCGGACGACGTCTGGCTGCTGGCCGCGCTCGCCGAACTGCGGCGCGAGGCACGGATCGCGGAAAAGGGTGCCGCCCCCAGTCCCGACCGCGACTCGCCGTGGCGCCTTCTCGACGGCTGGCGGCTGAACGGCCACGCGCGACGGACGCTGACGCTGCGCCATGGCGAGACGTCGCAGACCATCATCGTCGAGCCGGCCAGCAGCGGCCATCAATTGACCATCGACGGTCATCGCGTATTCGCGCGCGGCACGCTCGGACCCGACAGCCAGTTGCAGGCGCAGCTCGGGGAGCGCCGCATGCGCGCCACCGTCGTGGCTTCCGGCGAAAGGCGCCAGGTCTTCTTCGAGGGCCGCTCGTGGCCGATCGCCGTGGTCGACACGCTCAACGTCGGCGGCAAGGGCGACGAGGTCGTCGGCGGGCTGAAGGCGCCGATGCCGGGCAAGGTCATCGCGCTGATCGCGACCACCGGTGCCGTCGTCGACAAGGGTGCGCCGCTGCTGGTGCTCGAGGCGATGAAGATGGAACATACGATCACCGCGCCGAGCAAGGGCGTCGTCAAGGCCTTTCACTACGCGCCCGGCGACCAGGTCACCGATGGCGCCGAGCTGGTGGACTTCGAGGCGGTGGTGTGAAACGCCGCGTCGCGGTATCCACGGGAGGAAATGCATGACCACCCTGAAGAAGGCGCGCATCGTCGAGGTCGGGCCGCGCGACGGCTTGCAGAACGAGAAGCAGACCGTCACGACCGACACCAAGCTCGAACTGATCGATCGGCTCGCCGATGCGGGGCTGAAGGACATCGAGGCAGCGTCGTTCGTCTCTCCGAAGTGGATCCCGCAGATGGCCGATCATGCCGACCTGATGCGGCGGCTCGTACGGCGCAGCGGCGTCAACTACCCCGTGCTGACGCCCAACCTGAAGGGCTTCGAGGCCGCGGTTGCCGCGGGTGCGACCGAGGTCGCGGTGTTCGCGGCAGCTTCGGAGAGCTTCTCGCAGAAGAACATCAACTGCTCGATCGCCGAGTCGATCGAACGCTTCGACCCGGTGTTCGCTGCCGCCGAGACGCTGGGCATCCGCGTCCGCGGCTACGTCTCCTGCGTCGTCGACTGCCCTTACGAAGGATCGATCGCGCCGCAGGCCGTAGCCGACGTCGCCCGCGCGTTGTACGAGCGCGGCGCGTACGAAATCTCGCTCGGCGACACGATCGGCACCGGCACGCCGTCGACGATCGAACGGATGCTCGACGCGGTCGGCCGAATCGTGCCGATCGACCGGATGGCCGGGCACTACCACGACACCTACGGCATGGCGATCGCGAACGTCTTCGCGTCGTGGCGCTTCGGCGTGCGGATCTTCGACAGCTCGATCTCCGGGCTGGGCGGCTGCCCGTATGCGAAGGGAGCGACCGGCAACGTCGCGACCGAGGACGTCGTCTACCTTTTGCAAGGCCTCGGCGCGCAAACCGGGATCGACCTCGACTTTCTCGTCGACACATCGGCGTGGATCAGCGAGCGGCTGGCGCGCGAGCCTGGATCGCGCGTCACGCGCGCGATGATGGCGAAGCGCGGCGCGGCGGTCGTCCCGTAGGCTGCACGATGAAGTTCGAACCGGTCGAGTCGCAGATCGCCGGCTTTATCGCGAAGTACGCGCCGGCGATCCAGCATCAGTTGCGCGCTGCACGCTTCAGGCTGCGCACACTGTTTCCGCGCGGCCATGAGCTGGTGTCCGACAACGACAACGCGCTGGTCTTCGGCATCAGCCCGACGGACCGCATACCCGATGCGGTCGTGTCGATCGCAGGCTGTCCGAAGTGGGTGACGTTGTTGTTCCTGCACGGCAGCGACCTCGATGATCCCGCCGGCCTGCTGGCCGGCGACGGCAAGCAGGTCCGGAGTAGCAGCGTGCAAGTCTTCGTGCTGAGCGAGCCGGTCTTCATGCCATCGGCCTCGTCGACCGGAACGTGGAAACGAACACGGCCAGCAAGGTGCCGGTCCATCAATGCGCACAGTGCTGCCTAACGAGTTTCTCGGGGCTGTGCATGATCGGGCGTCGATGGCGTCGCTGCCCGAGCACGCTCGCGGGTAGTTGACGTCTCGACTTCCGCGAATATCATGGGCCACTGTCGCCACTCCGCCGTACTCGGTCAGAACGCGGAAACTAGGACGACTGCCGCGACGGATCATTCGAAAAGTCGATGCAGGTGGAGAGATCGAACGCTTTCCCGGTCGCAAGTGGCTGTTCAACCAGACGGAAATCGAAGGAACGTGAATGACCTTCGATCGGATCTGCCGTCGGGGCGGTCATCCCGTGCGGCTCGATGCAGACGACTATACGAGGAGACGAGCATGCTCAGGGTGAAAGCGACAGCTTTGCTGTCGGTAACGGCGATCGCATTGTCGGCGTCGCTGGCGAGTTGCGGTGGCAACGATAACGGCGATAACAACGGCTCCCCCGCATCTGCTTCCACGGCCGTGGTGGGCATCACCAAGGTCACCATCAATTCGACGACCGACGCGAATGCGCCAAGCCAGAGTCCGACGTTCGCGGGCACGACGTTCGCACGGTCGGTGCCTATCAGAAGATCATCGGGACCGCGACCGGCGTGATCGATCCGAAGGACACCGTTCACAACGGCAACATCGTCGACCTGCAACTGGCGCCGCGCAACGCGCAGGGCCTTGTCGAGTATTCGATGGATTTCTACATCCTCGCCCCGGTCGATCAGACCAAGAGCAACCACAAGGTCTTCGTCGAGCCAGTCAATCGCGGCAGCAAGCTGTTCGGGCTCTTCAACGGTTCGACCGGCGGCAACAATCCCACGACCGCGGCCAACGCCGGCGATGCGTTCCTGATGAATCAGGGCTACACGATGGTCTGGGTCGGATGGGAACCGAACCTCGTGGCTCGCACGTCCGCGGGACCGGCGTTGTCGATGGGCTTGACGGCACCGGTCGCGAAGAATGCCGACGGGTCGTCGATCACCGGTCCCGACTACGAGTACATCGAGTTCGACAACGCCACGACGACCTCGTATACGACGGCCTACAACACGAACACCACCGATACGACGAAGGCTTCGCTGACGGTCAAGCAGCACCTCACCGACCCGCCGGTCACGATCCCGTCGACCGGCTGGCAGTGGACCAGCGCGAACACGATCGCCCTGCTGCCGGCAGGCACCGCGTTCCAGCAGAGCGCGATCTACGAGTTGACGTTCACCGCCAAGGATCCCGTGATCGGCGGCGTTGGCTTCGTGGGCATCCGCGACTTCGTCTCGTTCCTGCGCAATGCGGCGACCGATACGGCCGGAACGGCGAACCCGATCGCCGTCGGCACGCCGTCGCGGTTCGTGACGTGGACGTTGTCGCAGCCGGCGCGCTTGATGAACGATTTCATCTGGCTCGGCTTCAACCAGGACGTGAAGGGCAAGCAGGTTTTCGACGGCGTCTTCAACTGGGTTGGAGCGGGTGACGGCATCGGTCTGAACTATCGTTTCGAGCAATCGGGCCGGACCGAGCGCAACCGTCAGAACAAGCTCTATCCGGAAGCGCCGTTCCCGTTCTCGTATACGACGCTGACCGATCCGTTCACCGGGAAGATCGACGGTCGTAATATCCGCTGCACCTCGACGAACACCTGTCCGAAGATCATGAACATCGATTCGGCCAACGAGTATTGGGTCAAGGCCGGCTCGCTGCTCCACTCCGATCTCACCGGCAACGACGTCGCCGATCCGGCCAACGTGCGCAACTATCTGATCTCCAGCTCGCAGCACGCGAGTCCGTCCGCCGCGAATTCGCTCGGCGTCTGCCAGCAATTCCAGAATCCGACGGATCAGAACCCGGCCCTGCGCGCGTTGTTCGTGGCGCTGGATCAATGGATCGACGGTACGGCGCCGCCGCCGAGCATGGTCCCCAGGCGTTCCGATGGCACCGGGGTTCTGACCCAGACGACGGCTCAGTCGACGCTCGGCATCGGTGTCGTTCCCCAGGCCGCGCTCGGCTGGCCGACGATCCCGGGCGTGCTCTATACCGGACTCGTCACGATCCGCGACCGGCTCGACTTCGGCACGCAGT
>JBDTIS010000075.1:0-14593 GCA_039936235.1 Burkholderiaceae bacterium
CGCGGCGATGCGCCTGGCCGACTCGGCCTCGTCGATCATGTCGAGCTTGTTGAGCACCAGCCAGCGCGGCTTCGCAGCCAGCGCCGGGTCGTACTTCTCGAGCTCGCCGACGATCGCCTTCGCTTCCTTGACCGTATCGGTGGCCTCGTCGAACGGCGCGAGGTCGACGATGTGCAGCAACAGCCCGGTACGCTGCAGATGCCGCAGGAACTGGTGGCCGAGGCCGGCACCGTCCGCCGCGCCTTCGATCAGTCCCGGCACGTCGGCGATCACGAAGCTGCGCTCGGGGCCGACGCGGACCACGCCAAGATTCGGGTGCAACGTCGTGAATGGGTAGTCGGCGATCTTCGGCCGTGCGTTCGAAACCGCCGTGATGAAGGTGGATTTGCCGGCATTCGGCATCCCGAGCAGACCGACGTCGGCCAGCACCTTCAGTTCGAGCTTGAGATGACGCTCCTGGCCCTCCTCGCCGTCGGTCTGCTGGCGCGGCGAGCGGTTGGTGCTCGACTTGAAGTGGATGTTGCCGAGGCCGCCCTTGCCGCCCTGCGCGAGCAGCGCGACCTGCCCGTGTTCGGTCAGGTCCGCGACGAGCTCGCCGCTCTCGAGTTCGGTGATCAGCGTGCCGACCGGCATCCGCAGCGTGATGTCGTCGGCGCCCTTGCCGTAGCAATCGGAGCCGCGGCCGTGCTCGCCCTTCTTCGCACGGTGCAGCTTCGCGTAGCGATAGTCGACCAGCGTGTTGATGTTGCGATCGGCGATCGCGAAGACGCTGCCGCCCTTGCCGCCGTCACCGCCGTCGGGGCCGCCGAACGGAATGAACTTCTCGCGTCGAAAGCTCGCGATGCCGTTGCCGCCGTCGCCGGCGACCACGTCGATCTTCGCTTCGTCGATGAACTTCATGATTTGACCTTTGGAAAAAACAAAGCCCCGCGCGGGGCGGGGCTTCGCTGATCCCGCGTGCTGCCTTACTCTGTGACCGGAGCGACGTTCACCAGATGACGCCGCGTGGCGCCCTTGATGTTGAAGTTCACCGTGCCGTCGACCAGTGCGTACAGCGTGTGGTCCTTGCCGATGCCGACGTTGATGCCGGGGTGAACCCGCGTGCCGCGCTGGCGGATGATGATGCCGCCCGCGTTGATCGCCTGGCCGCCGTAGACCTTGACGCCGAGCCGCTTCGATTCGGAGTCGCGGCCGTTGCGTGAACTGCCGCCTGCCTTTTTGTGTGCCATGGTGGTGTGCTCCTCAGGCTGCCGTTGCTTCGGCGGTGTGGCTGCCGGCAACTGCTGCTGCACCATTGATGGTGCCGATCAGAATCTCGGTGTAATCCTGGCGATGGCCCTGACGCTTCTGGTAGTGCTTGCGCCGGCGCATCTTGAAGATCTTGACCTTGTCGTGACGACCCTGGGAGAGAACCGTTGCCATGACCGTGGCGCCGGCGACGAGCGGCTGACCGAACTGAATCGATTCGCCGATGCCGACCGCGAGCACCTGATCAAGCGTGATTTCCGTACCCACGTCCGCCGGTATCTGTTCTATTTTCAATTTTTCACCAGCGACGACTTTGTATTGCTTGCCGCCGGTTTTTATGACCGCGTACATGTTGGACCTCTGCTATTGATGACTCCGCGCCACGCGAAAATGGTTATGACGGGCGACTACGGATTCGGGGAAACCCGCGATCATACATTCGGCGGTGTTGACGGTCAACGACCGATTTGACCCTTCGCCGGTCTTGCGCGACGCATGGCATATAATTTGCGGTCCGCATCGTCGCGCATCGATGGCATAGCCGCCAGTCTCCCCTTGTCGTCCACCCTGAACGTCTACAACGAAGGCCTCGACTCCCGCGAAATGGTGGTGGTCAAGCCACAGGCGTCGTCGGTGCTCGCGCCGGTCGTCGACGACATGAAGTCGATGGATGCGCTGATTCGCACGCGGCTGCGGTCCGAGGTCGTGCTGGTCAACCAGGTGGCCGAATACATCATCGGCGCCGGCGGCAAGCGATTGCGGCCCGCGCTGCTGCTGCTGATCGCAGGCGCCCTCGACTATCACGGGCCGCATCGGCTGACGATGGCTGCCGTCGTCGAATTCATCCACACCGCGACGCTGCTGCACGACGACGTCGTCGACGAGTCCGACCTCAGGCGCGGTCGCCAGACGGCCAACGCGCTGTTCGGCAATGCCGCATCGGTTCTGGTCGGCGACTTCCTCTACTCGCGGTCGTTCCAGATGATGGTCGACGTCGGCAGCCTGCCGGTGATGCGTACGCTGGCCGATGCGACCAATGTCATCGCCGAAGGCGAGGTGCTGCAGCTGCTCAACATCCACGACCCCGACGTGGACGAAGAGCGCTACATGCAGGTGATCCGCTACAAGACCGCCAAGCTGTTCGAGGCGTCGGCGCGGCTGGCGGCGATCCTGGCCGGCTGCTCCGAGGACGAACAGGAGCCGTGGGCGGAGTTCGGCCGTCGCATCGGCACCGCGTTCCAGCTCGTCGACGACGTGCTCGACTACTCCGGTGTGACCGCCGAGATCGGCAAGAACGTCGGCGACGACCTGCGCGAAGGCAAGCCGACGCTACCGCTGATCTATCTGCTCGAGCGTGGCAACGCCGCGCAGCGCAGCCTGGTGCGCGACACCGTCATCGGCAGCACCCACGCAGACCTGGCGGCCATCCAGGCGGCGATCGAGACCAGCGGTGCGCTCGACTACACCCGCGCGCTGGCGGAGCGCGAGGCGGCAGCCGCGCGAGGCGTGGCCGATCGCCTGCCCGAGTCGGTGTACAAAAGATCTCTGCTAGAAGTGTGTTCGTTTGCGATTCACCGCGAGTTCTGAGGCTGGGACATCGACGCGGCATTCGAGCGCAAGCCAATCAAGCAGTCGCCGTGACGCCGCACGTTCGCGCCATGGAAATGCAAACGGGGTGTAGCTTAGCCTGGTAGAGCGCTACGTTCGGGACGTAGAGGCCGGAGGTTCGAATCCTCTCACCCCGACCAGTTTTTCGATGCCGCGGCCTGTGCCGCGAGCCTGCGGTACCGGTCCACCGCATCGACTGTCTCGACTATTCCTGTTGTTGCCGAGGTTCCGGTTGCTGCCTGCCGGCAACCGCGGCGATCACGCGAATGGCGCATGCGGGAAGGGGTCGCGTGCCCTATCGTGCATACGCGGGGGTGGCGAAGCCGATCGACCTGCGAGTCGCTGCTCTCGGTATGCAGATGTCTCTGGCGCAATCTTGCAACAGCGCGGAAACAGCTTGTTCGATCGGGCCATCGCGTCGGGCGAATTGCTTTACAAAGCAAGGTGCTGTCGGCATGATCGATTCGACTTTGTGAGCTTGTTCTTCAGCCCATGCGCATGCCGGCTCGATTCGCGTGGTCGGCTCCGGCTACAAGTCGTGTAACCCGCCCCGCCCTCGTCTCCATGGCCGCACTGAGTTCCGCTTCATCATCTTCGCCGGCCGTCATCGCCGGCCTCGGCCGCGCATTGGTGCAGGCCGGGAAGATCACGATGCAGCAGGCCGAAGTCATCGCGCGCGCTGCCAGCGGCGCGCAGGTGTCGTTCATCGACCAGCTGATCGACACGCGTGTGATGACGCCGATCGAACTGGCATCCAACCTGTCGCAGATGTTCGCGCTGCCGTTGCTCGACCTCGACGCCTACGATCCGGCGCAGATGCAGAACGACGTCATCGACAAGAAGCTCGTCCAGGGACTGAAGATCGCCGGCCTGCATCGACGCGGCAACAAGCTGACGGTCGCGGTGTCCGACGCAGCCAACTATCAGGCGATCGATCAGATCAAGTTCCAGACGCAGCTGTCGATCGAAGCGGTCGTCGTCGAGCACGACAAGCTGATGGCGTTGCTCGAACGCCTCGGCCAGAGCGCCGAAGCGGCGCTCGACCAGTACATGAGCGAGGACCTGCATCTCGACTTCGAGGATGTGGGTGTGTCGCCGTCCGAGGCAGCGGCTGCCGCCGCATCGGCCTCCGACGTCGACGACGCTCCGGTCGTGCGCTTCCTGCAGAAGATCCTGATGGACGCGATCAACGACGGCGCGTCCGACATCCACTTCGAGCCATACGAGCGCTTCTATCGCATCCGCTTTCGCCAGGACGGCGTGCTGCGCGAAATCACGCAGCCGCCGCTGGCCATCAAGGACAAGCTCGCGTCGCGCATCAAGGTCATCTCGCGGCTCGACATCTCCGAGAAACGGGTGCCGCAGGACGGCCGCATGAAGCTGGTCTTGTCGAAGACCCGCGCGATCGACTTCCGCGTCTCGACGCTGCCCACGCTGTACGGCGAGAAGATCGTGATGCGGATTCTCGATCCGTCGCAGGCCAAGCTCGGCATCGATGCACTCGGCTACGAGCCCGACCAGAAGGAAACGCTGATGGCCGCGATCAAGCGGCCTTACGGCATGGTGCTCGTCACCGGACCGACCGGCTCCGGCAAGACCGTGTCGCTGTACACGTGCCTGAACATCCTGAACCAGCCGGGCATCAACATCTCCACCGCCGAAGACCCGGCCGAAATCCAGTTGCCCGGAGTCAATCAGGTCAACATGAACGACAAGGCCGGCCTGACGTTCGCGGTCGCGCTGAAGGCGTTCCTGCGGCAGGACCCGGACATCATCATGGTCGGAGAGATCCGCGACCTCGAGACTGCCGACATCGCGATCAAGGCGGCCCAGACCGGACACCTGGTCTTCTCCACGCTGCACACGAACGACGCGCCGACCACGCTGACGCGGCTGATGAACATGGGCGTGCCCACGTTCAACGTCGCGTCGTCGGTCATCCTCATCACCGCGCAGCGACTGGTCCGCAAGCTGTGCGTCTGCAAGGCGCCGCTCGATATCCCCGACGACGCGATGCTCGAGGCCGGTTTCCAGGAAGTGGACCTCGACGGCACGTGGCGGCCGTTTCACGCGGTCGGCTGCAGGAAGTGCAAGGGCAGCGGCTACAAGGGACGCGTCGGTATCTATCAGGTCATGCCGATCACCGAAGAGATCCAGCGGATCATCCTGGCCGGCGGTAATGCATTGGAAATTGCCGACCAGGCCAGGCGCGAAGGCGTCAGCGACCTGCGCCAGTCCGGGCTGCGCAAGGTGCGAAGCGGCCAGACATCCCTCGAGGAAGTCCTCGCGGTGACCAACGAATGAACAGGCGCCTCACGGCCGGATCGCTGCGACGCGCGACCGCCGTACGCGCGCCGACCGGCAGCGGGCGCAGTCCACACGGAGATCGATGATGGCGACAGCCAACCTGGCCCCACGCAGGGCACCGGCCAAGGAGGCGATGTTCGCCTGGGAGGGCAAGGACCGGAACGGCAAGAGCGTCCGCGGCGAAATGCGTGCGGCCGGCGATGCGCTGGTCAATGCGTCGCTGCGCAAGCAGGGCATCCTCGTCACCAGGATCAAGAAGCAGACCTTCAAGCGAGGCAGGAAGATCAGGGACAAGGACGTGACGCTGTTCACGCGCCAGCTGGCGACGATGATGAAGGCCGGCGTGCCGCTTCTGCAGGCCTTCGACATCGTCGGGCGCGGCCATGCCAACGCATCGGTGTCGAAGTTGCTGAACGACGTGCGAACCGACATCGAGACCGGGTCGAGCCTCAACCAGGCCTTCCGCAAGTACCCGCTGTATTTCGACCCGCTGTTCTGCAACCTCGTGTCGGCTGGCGAGCAGGCCGGTATTCTCGATTCGCTGCTCGACCGGCTCGCGACGTACAAGGAAAAGATCCTCGCCATCAAGAGCAAGATCAGAGCCGCGCTGTTCTATCCGGCCGCGGTGCTCGCCGTCGGCTTCATCGTGACAGCGGTGATCATGATCTTCGTGATCCCGGCCTTCAAGAGCGTGTTCTCGAGCTTCGGTGCCGACTTGCCGGGACCCACGCTGGTCGTGATGGCGATCTCGGACTTCTTCGTGCAGTGGTGGTATCTGATCTTCGGCGGGCTGTTCGGTGGCCTGTACTTTTTCTTCCAGTCGTGGAAACGCAGCGTGAAGATGCAGGCGATCATGGATCGGCTGCTGCTGCAGGCGCCGATCTTCGGTGAACTGGTCCGCAAGTCGTCGATCGCCCGCTGGACCCGCACACTGGCCACGATGTTCGTGGCCGGCGTGCCGCTCGTCGAAGCGCTCGACTCGGTCGGTGGCGCGTCCGGCAACTGGGTCTACGCGGAGGCGACCAAGAAGATCCAGGGCGACGTCGCTACCGGAGTGTCGCTGACCAACGCGATGCAGAACACCAACGTGTTCCCGAACATGGTCATCCAGATGGTCTCGATCGGCGAGGAGTCCGGCTCGCTCGACAGCATGCTGTCCAAGGTCGCCGACTTCTTCGAAGCCGAGGTCGACGACTCGGTCGATGCGCTGGCCAGCCTGATCGAGCCGTTGATCATCGTGATCCTCGGCGTACTCGTCGGCGGCATGGTCGTGGCCATGTACCTGCCGATCTTCAAGCTCGGCCAGGTCGTGTGAGTCGCGTTTGAATCGCTGCCGCTCGATCGTCCTGCGTCCTTTCCCGTGATCGACGTGCCGGTCGGTCCGGTCGCGATTGCTGCAATTGCGGGATTGTTCGGGCTGCTGATCGGCAGCTTCCTGAATGTCGTCATCTTCCGCGTGCCTGCGATGATCGAACGCGATAACGTCGTCGGGGTCGTCGACTGGCTGCAGGATGTCGAGACCTTCGTCGACGAGAAGGCTGCCCACGTCGAACCGGAGAAGCGCGCCGCACTCGCGAAGGGCCTGCGGGCCACCGAACCGGCGTTCAGGGCGCTCGCGGACGCGCTGCCCGACGAGAACCTGGTGCGTCCCGGTTCGCGTTGCGGCGCCTGCGGCCATCGGATCGGCGCGCTCGAGAACATCCCGGTCGTCAGCTACCTGGTGCTACGCGGCCGCTGCAGCGCCTGCAAGGCTCCGATCTCGCTGCGCTACCCGGCGATCGAACTGCTGACCGGCGTGCTGTTCGCGGCGATTGCATGGCGGTTCGGCCCGACTGCTCAGATGCTGCTGTCGCTGGTGCTGGTCGCGGCTCTGGTCGGGCTGACGTTCATGGATGCCGACGCGATGTTGCTGCCCGACGTGATCACGCTGCCGCTGATGTGGATCGGGCTGTTGTGGGCCGCCGTAGGTGGCCCCGTGTCGCTACGCGACGCCGTGTGGGGTGCGGCGGCCGGCTATCTGGCGCTGTGGTCGGTGTTCTGGATCTACAAGCTGCTGTTCCACAAGGAGGGCTTCGGCTACGGCGACTTCAAGCTGCTGGCCGCGCTGGGTGCCTGGTTCGGCTGGCAGGCGCTGCTGCCGATCGTTCTGCTGTCGGCATTGGTCGGCGCTGCGATCGGCATCGTGTTGATCGCGACGGGGCGCAGGCAGTTCGCGACCCGAATCGCGTTCGGCGTCTATCTGGCGCCGGCCGGCATGCTGATGCTGTTCGTCGGCCGCGTGCTGATCGAACTGATCGTCCCGACGCTCGCCTAGCAATGCGCTACACCGTCGGACTGACCGGAGGAATCGGCAGCGGCAAGTCGACCGTCGCCGATCGCTTCACGGCGCTGGGCGCCGCGATCGTCGATGCGGATGTGGAGGCCCATCGGCTGACCGCGCCCGGCGGCGCGGCGATCGCCGCGATCCGCAACGCGTTCGGCGCCGGCTTCATCGATGCACGCGGCGCCCTCGATCGTGCGGCGATGCGCACCCATGTCTTCGCCGATGCCGGCGAGCGCCGTCGCCTCGAGGCCATCCTCCACCCGATGATCCGTGAAGCCTGCGACCGAGCGCGCGAACAGGCCACCGCGTCCTACGTGCTGCTGGTCGTGCCGCTGCTGTTCGAATCGGGCGAGCGGGCCGGCAGCGTGCAACGGACGCTGGTGATCGCCTGTGACGAACAGGTGCGGATCGACCGCGTCATGCGCCGTAGCGGCCTCAGTGAATCCGACGTGAAGGCGATCATCGCGACCCAGATGCCGGCGGATGAACGCATCTCGCTGGCCGACGACGTGATCGACAACAGCGGCCCCGCAGCGGACCTCGACGCGCCGATCGCGCGGCTTCACGCCGCGTATCTAGTGGCGGCTGCCGCGTTCGACGCGCGGTGATCGGCGCGGGCATCGACCATGTGCATCCGTCGAACCGCGGCTGTGGTTTGTCATTCGCGTGCGCTTGCTTCAGAATCCCGCCACGCCGCGGCCGCACCGCACTGCGATCGTCGCGCTACGCCTTGCGCCGCATGCTGCCGCCCCTGAACTTCCGATCGGCACGCTCGGTCTTCCGCACTCGCCCCCCTGTAATTGCAGGCGTCCATTGATCCAGTACGAGTATCCCTTCAACGAGCGCATCCGAACGCTGCTGCGGCTCGAAGACCTGTTCGACCGCCTCGAAATCTTCCTCTCGCAGCCACATCCGACGTCGCACCACGTAGCGCTGGTCACGATGTTCGAGATCCTCGACGTCGCCGGCCGCGCCGACCTGAAGTCCGACCTGCTGCAGGAACTCGAGCGGCAGCGGCAGACGCTGACGGTTCTGCGCGGCAACAGCGCCGTCGAGCAAGGCAAGCTCGAAAGCATCCTGTCGGACATCGAGCATGCCACCCATGCGCTGTACGACGCTCCCGGCAAGGTCGGTCAGCATCTGCGCGACAACGACTGGCTCACCAGCATCCGCAGCCGTAGCATCATCCCGGGCGGCACCTGCGAGTTCGACCTGCCGTCGTATCACGCGTGGCTGAGCCGGCCACCCCAGCAGCGGCTGGACGACCTCACCATCTGGGTCGGGCCGCTGATGCCGCTGAGGCGCTGCTTCGAGATCGTGTTACGACTGCTGCGCGAATCGGGCCACTCGCTGCAGGTGGTCGCAGCGCAGGGGGGCTACCAGCAGATGCTCGGCGGCAAGTCCTACCAGATGCTGCAGGTTCGCCTCGACGATTCGCTCGGCGCGATTCCCGAGATCAGCGCCAACAAGTACATGATCTGGGTCCGCTTCACCGCGCAGGACGGCGACATGCGGCCACGTCCGATCGACAGCGACGTGCCGTTCGAGCTCGTCCTCTGCAATCTCTGACCGATCGAATTCGCATGGCCGCCGTGAAATGTCCCATCTGCGGCACGCTCGTCGTGTGGAGTGCTGCCAGCCCGTTCCGGCCGTTCTGCTCGGAACGCTGCAAGAACGTCGACCTCGGCGCGTGGGCCAGCGAGCGCTACGCCGTCAGCGACGAGATCCCGGCGGAAGGTCTGAGCCCCGACGACAGCGAACACTGACTGTCGCTCAGCCTTTCAGCCAGGCGTCGCGCAGGGCGGCGGCGCGCACGGTCGGCTTCGCTGTCGACTCGATGGCCGCCGTCTGCGCGGCTGCCGCCAGCGTCAGCTTCCTGACTTGCAGGACGTCGTTGCGGAAGGTCGTCAATTCAACCGCATCGCCGGGCTGATGGCGCGCGAGCAGCGTGTCGAGGCGGCCCGGCATCACCCGCAGTCCGTCGATCGCGATCAGCGTGTCGCCCGCGGACAGTCCCGCCGCGTGCGCCGCGCCGCCGGTTGGCACGCCGGCCAGCCGGGTGTCCGTGCCGACCGTCGTGATACGGGCGCCGATCGACGGTCCGGGCCGTTGCACCGTGAAGCGCAACGTGATGCCGAAAGCCGCGAGCAGGGCCGAGAGCGGCAGGTCATCGGTGCCGTAGGCCCAGCGTTGTATCTGTTCGTGCACGTCGACGCCGGTCGCTTCACGAATCAGTGCGGGGAAGGCGTCTTCCGGCAGGCCGGTCAGGCCACCTTCGTAGAAGTCGCGGCCGTAGCGCTGCCACATCAGCCGCATCGCATCGTCGAGCGACGACTTGCCGCGGCGCTTTTGACGGATCGTCAGGTCGAGGCACAGCGCGATCAGCGAGCCCTTCTTGTAATAGCTGACGATCGCGTTCGGCGCATTCTCGTCCTGGCGGTAGTACTTGGTCCACGCGTCGAACGAGCTCTCCGCCACGCTCTGCGTCCTGCGTCCTTCTCCGGCGAGGATGTCGTCGATCGTCTTGGCGATCATCGCGAAGTACTGCGCTTCGGTAGCGAGGCCGGTGCGGAGCAGGAACAGGTCGTCGTAGTAGCTCGTGAAACCTTCGAAGATCCACAGCAGCGACGTGTAGTTCTCCTGCGACAGGTCGTAAGGTGCGAATACCGCCGGCTTCATCCGCTTCACGTTCCAACTGTGGAAGTACTCGTGGCTGACGAGTCCGAGGAACGTGAGGTAGTCGTTGCTGCGGTCGGACGCCTTGCCCTTCTTCACGATCGGCAGCGAGTCGCGGGTGCATAGCAGCGCGGTCGACGAGCGATGTTCGAGCCCGCCGTAGCCTTCGCCGGACACCGTTGTCAGGAACAGGTAGCGATCGAAAGGTGCGTCGGTGCCGGTCGACTCGCCGTTCGAGAAGAAGCGGATCTGGGCCGCGCACAGCCTGGCGAGGTCTGCGTTGACGCATGCCGCATCGAGGTTCGGGACGACGCCGGTGTACGCGATCTCGTGCGCCACGCCGGCGGCGACGAAGCGTTCGAGCCTGAACGTGCCCATCTCGATCGGATGGTCGACCAGCGCGTCGTAGTCATCGGCGCGGTATGTCCCGAATCCGTGGCGCGCGGCGCCGTGCTCGGGCAGCGTGGTCGCGACCTGCCAGTCGCGATAGGCGCGTCCGACGGGCGCGATCAGCTCGACATCGTGTGGCGCGCGTTCGAAGCCTTCGACGCACAGGAACACGCTGGTCCCGTTGACGAACGCATGGGTTTCGTCGAGGTGCGCGGCACGCACCGATGCGTCCCAGGCATAGACGCGGTAGCGCAGTTGAAGCGGTCCGTCGCAGGACGGCGCGATCCAGGTGTCCTTGTCCTTCTTGACGAGCGCGAGCGGCGTGCTGCCGGCGTGCGCGGAGATCGACACGATGTTGCGGGCGAACTCGCGGATCATGTAGCTGCCGGGAATCCACGCCGGCAACGTGAAGCGCTGCCCGGCTGGGCTCGGTTCGAAGACGTCGCAGACGACTTCGAACAGGTGGCCCTTGGGATCGATCGGCGTGAGGCGGTAACGGACGCCCGCGGGGATAGACGTCGAAGCACGTCTGCGGACGGTGTTGCGGGCGATTGGCGGCATCGGCAGTCGTTACGATCGTTGCTGCGACGCGCGCGGCACGTCGACAACCTGTTGGTTCAACGCTGCCTCAGGCCGACGATGCGTTCGCCATCCTCGCGCGCGTCAGGTCGTCCTGCGTATCGATATCGCGCACGACGCCGGGGTCATCGCAGGCGAGCAGCATGACCGAATGCATGCCCATCAGCACGGTGGCCCCGGTGTCGCCGTGCAGCCCGGCGAGCGCATCGTGGAAGCTGTTGTCGAAGCAGACCGGATGCCCGCGCCTGCCCGCATAGCTGGGCGCGACGATTCGTGCGCGGCCGGCGGTCGACCCGCCGATCAGCGTGTCGGCGATCATGCGGATCGTCTTCGGTGCGACGAACGGCATGTCCCCGAGGGCGATCAGCCAGCCTCGCGCCTTCGGATAGTCGGCGCGCAGTGCGGCGACACCTACGGCGATCGAAGCGCCCATGCCTTCGTCGGCGCGCGCGTTGCGGACCAGCCGGACCGGCAGGTCGGACAGCGCCGCTTCGATCAGCGTACCGCGCGACGGAACGACCACTGCGACGTGTTCGAGCACGTTGCACAGCGCGCGTGCAGACGCCGCGACGAGGGTCTGACCGTCCGGCAGAGGCGCCAGCAGCTTGTTGCGCCTTCCGAGTGCATCGAAACGTCGTCCGAAGCCGGACGCGAGCAACAGTCCCACCACCAGCCCGCTCGAAAGATTTTCTGGGGTCACGATCGACATGTGATCCGTCCTCTTGTTGTTTCCGGGATGCGTCGGACACCCGATCCGATCGAAGCGTTCAGCGCCGCCGCCGCGTTCAGGCCGTAGATCGTCCGAGCGACGCATCGAGCATGCGCGCCAGCGCGAGGGGATCTTGCCACTGTAACCGCAGGACGGTCGCGCGATTGCCGGCAGGCGTCACGATGACGCGCTGGTCGACCTCGGTGCCGCCCACCGAACGATAGAACGACACCGACTTCGCGTTCGCCTCGTAGACCCACAGATGCATCGACCAGTCCGGATGCATTCCTGCGATCCAGTGCGCCGCGTCGGACAACAGGTGGCGGCCGATGCTGCGGCGATGCAGGTCGGGCGCGACGTGGAGGTTGTCGAGCAGCGCGCCGTATTCGGGTTCTTCGTCGAGCAGCACGCAGACGAAGCCGGTGATCGCGGACGCCGGCTCCGGGCGGCCGGCCTGCGCAACGCAGAAATAGTGCTTGCGTTTGTCGTATTTCGCGAAGCGCGCGGCCCAGAAGTCCTGGCGGTCCTCGAGCACGTGGTGTTCGAGGTAGTCATGCGCGAGGATGTGGCGATACGTCGAACGCCAGCTATCGGCGTGCAGCATCGCGATGACGTGGCAGTCATCCTGCGTTGCAGGTCGGACGATCATCGCAGACTCGCGCTGGCGCCACGGACCGGCGCGTGATTCAGGGATCGTGGTGACGCCGGCATCGGCTCTGGAAAATCCATGCCGTCTACCGGCTACTTCTTCCCGGACGGATGGACAGCGGGAGGGTCGCTCGCCGGAAAGCTCTCGTCGATACTCTCGTCGATGCGCTCCTCGTCGGTGGTCGGGGCTTCGCGGGTGGGCGTGTCCTGGTCGGCCCGCGTGTCCTGCAGCGGGTCTTGCGGCTGGTTGCTCTTCTTCATCATGGACCTCTGCGTGGGACGGACCCCCGATTGTAGCGATCGGTCGACGACCGCCGCGTGCCGCGATGCCGAAGGGTTTCGCCGCGGCAGTAATATGCCGTCGCATCGTCGAGGCGAATCAGCCGTGCCGAACGTTTGTTCGCATGGCCTGCCGGCATTGCTGCGACTCGGTCGCCTCCGCGTTGGTCGAGAGCGAACTGGCGGCGTGGCTACTGATAGTCGCACCACCGGACTGCCGCTGTTCGGCACGGCTGAACACCAGGTGATTGCCGCAGGCGTCGAAACGCGCAAAATCGCCTAGGCGGTTCAATATCGGCGTGCCGCTGTCGCCGACCAGAGCCGGACCTATCTCGCAGCGAACAAGCGCACGCCCCAACATCGAGACCGCGGATCGCGGTCGTCACAGGAGGAAGATCAAGCCGATGTCATTCGAGAATATTTTGGTCGGGACGCGTGGGCGCGTCGGACTGATCACGCTGAATCGCCCGAAATTTCTCAATGCGTTGAACGATGCATTGATGGACGAGTTGGGGGTCGCTTTGAACACGTTCGATGCCGATGAACAGATCGGGTGCATCGTTCTCACAGGCGGAGACAAGGTATTTGCCGCGGGCGCCGACATATCGGCGATGGCCGCGTGGACCTACATGGACGTCTACAAGTCCGATTTCATCACGCGCAACTGGGAAACCATCCGCCGCGTTCGCAAGCCTGTCATCGCCGCGGTGGCCGGGTATGCGCTGGGCGGCGGATGCGAACTCGCGATGATGTGCGACATCCTGATCGCCTCCGAAGACGCGAAGTTCGGCCAGCCGGAGATCAAATTGGGCATCATGCCCGGCGCAGGCGGAACGCAACGGCTCCCGCGCGCCGTCGGCAAGGCCAAGGCAATGGACCTGTGCCTCACCGCACGGATGATGGATGTCGTCGAGGCGGAGCGCGCGGGTCTGGTCTCACGCGTCGTTGCACCGGCGCGACTGTTGGACGAAGCGATCGCGGCGGCCGAACAGATTTCTGCCTTCTCGTCGCCGGTCACGATGATGATCAAGGAATCGGTCAACCGCTCCTATGAAACGACCCTTTCGGAAGGAGTTCTGTTCGAGCGCCGCGTGTTCCATTCGACCTTCGCCACGGAGGACCAGAAGGAGGGCATGGCGGCATTTAGTTCGAAGCGGCGTGCACAGTTCAAAAACTCCTGATATAGTAGCAACCCGCTGCAGACATTGTGTCGGCAGCCAGCAAGACGAAAGAAGTTGTGGTGAAGAGCGCACTTTTCTTCCCCCTGACTTGACAAGCTGAAAACGGCGCGTCATACTCTCTCCCCTTCGCTGCACGGATCAAATGAAGTAAGTTCTTGATTCGGCACCCGTTCTTTAAAAATCAACAGCCGATAAGTGTGGGCACTTGATGATCGAAGTGCTGCGCCTCGGGCCATCGCAAGATGATCCTTGGCGCGATACTAAAAGCATCAAATGCTCGCAAAAATGAATGTAGGTATACACAACCTAGATTCTTTGAGTGAGCGACCGGTTCGAAAGAACCATTTAACAGTGATTAAACTGAAGAGTTTGATCCTGGCTCAGATTGAACGCTGGCGGCATGCCTTACACATGCAAGTCGAACGGTAACGCGGGGGCAACCCTGGCGACGAGTGGCGAACGGGTGAGTAATACATCGGAACGTACCCAGTAGTGGGGGATAGCTCGGCGAAAGCCGGATTAATACCGCATACGACCTACGGGTGAAAGCGGGGGATCGAAAGACCTCGCGCTATTGGAGCGGCCGATGTCGGATTAGCTAGTTGGTGAGGTAAAGGCTCACCAAGGCTACGATCCGTAGCTGGT
>JBDTIS010000076.1:0-4466 GCA_039936235.1 Burkholderiaceae bacterium
GCGTGCTGGTCCCGCCCGCGGGCTACCTGCAACGCCTGCGCGATATCTGCACGCGGCACGGCATCCTGCTGATCTTCGACGAGGTGATCACCGGTTTCGGACGGCTCGGCACGCCGTTCGCGACCGACTACTTCGGGGTCGAGCCCGATCTGATGACGGTCGCCAAGGGAATCACGAACGGCTGCGTCCCGATGGGTGCCGTGTTCGTGAAGCCGCACGTGCACGACGCGTTCATGCACGGCCCGGCCGGCGCGATCGAGTTCTTCCACGGCTACACCTATTCGGGGCATCCGCTGGCTTGCGCAGCGGCGCTCGCGACGCTCGACGTCTACGAGCAAACCGGCCTGATCGCGAATGCCGTCGACATGTCCGGCGCCTTCCAGACGGCGCTGCACGGTCTGCGCGGGCGGCCGCACGTGATCGACATCCGCAACCTCGGGCTGATCGGAGGCGTCGAACTGGCGCCGCGCGAAGGGCAGCCCGGCGCCCGCGGGATGGAGGTATTCAAGCGCGCCTACGAGCGCGGCATCCTGCTGCGCGTCACCGGCGACACGCTGGCGATGTCGCCACCGCTGATCATCGATGGTTCGCAGATCGATCGGCTGTGCGGAACCCTCGGCGAAGTGCTCGAGACCATCGCCTGACCGTCCGCGTGGCGTCATCGGCGCACGTCTGCGATAATCCCGGCCCGGATTACCCGGCGTGCGCAGACCCGCGGCGCCGTCGGCTCCTCCTTTTACGACATCCAAGACCACGTTGACAGAAACCGAAACAGCCGGAGCCGCGACGCACGCGGATCGACCCGGTCCCGCAATACCTGCTGGGCGGTCCCCCGACCATGCCACGGAAGTCACGGCGTCGGCCGTGGTCGATTTCTCGGGCTTCGGGCTCGATCCGACGATCCTGCGCGCGCTCGCGGAGCAGGGCTACACGACGCCCACGCCGATTCAGGTGCAGGCGATCCCGGTCGTGATCTCGGGTCGGGACGTGATGGGAGCCGCGCAGACCGGGACCGGCAAGACCGCCGGATTCGCGCTGCCGATCATCCAGAACCTGATCGCGCTCTCGAGCAGCAGCGCATCGCCGGCGAGGCACCCGGTCCGCGCGCTGATGCTGATGCCGACGCGCGAACTGGCCGACCAGGTCGCGGCCAACGTAGCGCGCTATTCGCAATACACCAACCTGCGCTCGACCGTGGTCTTCGGCGGCGTCGACATGGCGCCGCAGACCGCGGCGCTGCGCGCAGGCGTCGAGCTGCTGATCGCCACGCCCGGACGGCTGCTGGATCACGTGCAGCAGAAGACGCTGAACCTTTCGCAGGTCCAGGTGCTGGTCCTCGACGAGGCCGACCGCATGCTCGACATGGGTTTCCTGCCCGACCTGCAGCGGATCATCAACCTGCTGCCCGCGAAGCGGCAGAACCTGCTGTTCTCGGCCACGTTCTCGAACGAGATCAAGAAGCTCGCGCAGAGTTTCCAGAAGGATCCGGTCGTCATCGAGGTGGCGCGGCGCAACGCGACCGCCGAACTGGTCCAGCAGATCGTCTACTCGATGCCGTCGGACCAGAAGCGTGCGGCGGTCGCTCACATCATCAGCAGCCGCGGATTGAAGCAGGTGCTGGTGTTCTCGAACACGAAGATCGGCACCGGACGTCTCGCGCGCGAACTGAAGAACGAGGGCATCAACGCCGACGCGATCCACGGCGACAAGAGCCAGAAGGAGCGGATGGTCGCGCTCGAAGCGTTCAAGCAGGGGGAGATCGAGGTACTGGTCGCGACCGACGTCGCTGCGCGCGGCCTCGACATCGCCGAACTGCCTGCCGTGATCAACTACGACCTGCCGTATGCCCCGGAGGACTACGTGCACCGGATCGGCCGTACCGGACGCGCGGGCGCTTCGGGCATCGCGATCTCGCTGATGGCGCCCGAGGAAGAGCGCCTGCTGGCCGACATCGAGAAGCTGATCAAGCGGCCGCTCGAACGCGCGACGCTCGAGGGCCTGCGGCCGAAGGAGCGCGAGCGCAGGCCGGAACCCGCGTATCGCGAACGAGAACGCGAACGCGAGGTCGATACCGCCGGCCAGCAGGCGGGTCCGCGCGCGCCGCGTTATGCGTCGCGCAGTCGCGGCCACCATGAAGTCGTCGACGACTTCTTCGTGAAGCCTTACGTACCGCAACCGGTCGCCAAGGCCGCGCCCGCCGCACCGGAGGCGGATGCGGCGCCGGCGGCGGCAAGACCCGGGCGTCCGATCGCGGCGTTGCTCGGCGGATCGAAGAAGATCTGACGCGACCGCGGGTCAACGACCCGTCGCGTCCAGCCGCCAGCGCTTCGCCCACGCGACCGTTGCGCTTTCCCAGAAGTCGTCGAGGCTCGTGATCGCCGGCACCTCGAGTTCGAGGTGGCGCGCGGCAGCCTTCAACGCGTCCATCGGCCGGGACGGCTCCAGCGGCTGCGCCGCCGTGCTCTTGCCGAGCTTGGCGCCGGATGCATCGACCACCAGCGGCACGTGCAGCGTCCGCGGCCGCGGCAATCCGAGCGCGTCCTGCAGCACCCGCTGTCGTGCTGTCGACCCGAGCAGGTCGGCGCCACGGACGACATCCGTGACGCCCTGGTCCGCATCGTCGACGACGACCGCGAGCTGATAGGCCCAGTAGCCGTCGGCCCGCCTGACGATGAAGTCGCCGACCTCGCTAAACGTGTCCTCGCGAATCATGCCGGCCGCGCGGTCGTCGAAAACGACCTCGCCGGGCGCCACGCGCAGTCGCCAGGCCCGCGCCGCGCGTCCCGGTGGAAGGCCGTCGCGGCAGGTTCCCGGATAGATCGCAGCCGACGCGCCGCCGTCGCCGGCCGACGCCGCGTCGTGGATCTCCTGGCGTGTGCATCCGCACGGATAGACCGATCCGGCGCGGCGCAGGACATCGAACGCCCGCTGATAGAGGTCGTTGCGTCCGCTCTGCCGGACGACGGGGCCATTCCATCGGAAGCCGAGCGCGGCGAGCGTCGCGACGATGCCTTCCGCTGCGCCGCGCACTTCGCGCGGACGGTCGATGTCCTCGATGCGCAGCAACCAGCGCCCGCCATGCGCGCGGACGTCGAGCCAGCTCGCCATCGCAGCGACCAGTGAACCGCCATGGAGAGGACCCGTCGGCGAAGGGGCGAAGCGGCCGGTCATCCGGTGCATGAGCCTGATTCTCGGGAACACGGTCGGCAGGTGAGTTGCGCGGATGCCGTCTCAACCTGGCGAGCATGCCGAATTCGATCGGGAACGCCCCCAACGGCGGGAGCGCTTGCGATAATGCGCGACCGATCGATGCCTGTCACAGCGTCCGCGTGGGCATTGCCGCGCGCTCATCACGCTGACCGCAGCTGCACGCTGGTTCGCACGTAAGCAATCCCATCCACCGCATCTCCGAGAAGCCACCGCCCACTTGATCCGGCCGCCCGACCCGACCCCAGGACCGTCCGACGCGCGACGCAGGCAGCTGAATGCCATCGATCTGCGCGTTCGCATGGAACTGCTCGACATCGGAGCGCGCAGCGGGATCTTCGCAGGTTGGGCGACGATCTGCGTGACCGGCTTCTCGTGGGCACAGTTGCGCGGGTCCGCCGAAACCACGCCGTTGACGACCTGGGCCGTCGCGATGTTCGTCGTGTCGATCGCCCGGATCGCCACGTTCACGGTTTGGAAGCGGTTGCGTGACGGCGACCGATCGGTCGATGTCGCGCGGGACGGGATCCAGCGCTACGATCCGGCCCGCGTGAAGCACTGGGAGCGGTTGCATGAGGCGGCTGCGTTCTGCTGCGGACTGACGTGGGCGTCGCTCGTGTTGTTCGCCGTCGGCGACGTCGAGAAGACGACGATGCTGATCGGGTTCACGCTGGCCGTGGGACTGGTGATGGCCGGTAGTTTCTACGCGACCGATCGAATCGCTTGCGCGTTGTACGCATCGCCGATCATCGTCGCGCAGGAATTCAATCTGCTGCGTCTGCCCGTCGATTCGCACGACCTGATCGCGGTCGCGTGGCTGGGCTTCGTCGTGCTGCTCTACTTCATGCCGCGCATCTCGACGTTCTCGCTGCGCGAAGGCCTGATCGCGCGCGTCGACCACGAGCGCCGTGCGAGCGAGCAGACGGCGCTGCTCGAGACGGCGCCGCTCGGCATCCTCGTCATCCGCGACGCGATCATCGTCGCCTGCAACGATGCATTGCTGGCACTGCTCGGCTACGACACGAAGGACGAACTGGTCGGCCAGAACGTACGCGTCGTGATCGCCGACGACGATGCCTGGGAGGAGATGACGAGCGACGCGACCGCCGCGCTGCGCGGTCGCGTCCCGCCGCGCATCGTCCATCGTCGTCGCAAGGACGGCTCGGTCATCGCCGTGATGCGCAACGTCGCTGCCATCCGTGGTGACGGCCGCGGCGCCGACGGCGAGCGTGAGTTCATCGGCATCTACGAAGACGTGC
>JBDTIS010000077.1:0-25376 GCA_039936235.1 Burkholderiaceae bacterium
AGGCGGTCGCGAAAAAGGCGCCCGCCAAGAAGGCAGCGGCTAAGAAGCCGGCTATGCCCGGCATGTCGACCACCGCGCCCGCGGTCAAGACGGCGCTCAACCCGGCGGCTGCCTGGCCGTTCCCGACGGGCGGTCGTCCGTAAGCTGCCACCGAGGCAGGCGGGTTCGCCGCAAATCGCGAACCCCGGAATCCCGCGAGTCGACGCTCGCGGGATTTTTTTTTGCGGTCGGGCCTTCGACATCGATCGCAGCAGGCAGGCGGGGAACGGCGCGAGGCCACACTACAATGCGGGCTCTTTATGCAACCGGTTGCCCAGCCCTTCATGCTCTACGAAATCATTCACCTGATCGTCGACGTCCTCGGCGGTCTGCTGGTCGGTGCCTGCATCCTCAGAGCCTGGATGCAGGCACGTCGCATAGGCGGCGCGAATCCGGTCGGCAACTTCGTGATGAGCCTGACCGACTGGATCGTGAAACCGCTGCGACGGATCGTGCCGGGTTATGCCGGCATCGACTGGGCGAGCATCGTCGCCGCCTTCGCGATCACGTTCGTCGCGGCAGCGATCGATCTCGGCCTGCGCTTCGGCGGTTTGCCGCCGCCCGACCTGCTGCTCGGCGTGACGCTCGTATGGCTGGTCAAGTGGATCCTCTATCTCGCGCAGCTGATGATCCTGATCTCGGCCGTGCTGAGCTGGGTCAATCCCTTCTCGCAGTTTCTTCCGGTCTTCGACGCGCTGACCGCGCCGATCCTCGCACCGTTGCGCAAGATTCTGCCGCAGAGCGGACGCATGGACTTCTCACCGCTGGTCGCGCTGCTGTTGATCCAGATCATGCTGATCATCGTCAACCGCATCGCCTATCAGGTGATAGGCGCCGCGTGAGCCCATCAACGAACAAGGCCGTCGTTCCATGAGGAACGACGGCCTTCGATGAAGCGCGAAGGTGCGGCGTCAGCCGGGCTGCGTCATCGTCAATGCGTCACGCGGCTGATGCCGCCGCGCGACAGGATACGGACACGATCGCCGGGCTGGAAAGGCTCGTCCGCCGCCTGCACGATCGCGCGCATCTCGCCGTCGTCGAGGCGTACCGTCAACTCGTAGCCCGGTCGACGATCGGCGTTGTTCTCGATCGCGTTGCCGGCGATGCCACCAGCCACCGCGCCGACGATCGCACCGATGATGCTGCCGCGTCCCCCGCCGATGGCGCTGCCGGCCAAGCCGCCGACGCCGACGCCGCCCAGCGTGCCGACGCCGCTGTCCTGATGCTGGATCGTGACCGGCCGGATGCTTTCGAGCGTGCCCATCCGCACGATCTGCTCGCGCTGAACCTGCCCACCGCTATAAACGGCATTCGAATTGCTCGGCGTCGCACAACCGCCGACCGTAACGCCGATGACGGCGACCGCCGCCGTGCTCCTGAGAGCTTGACCGATGTTCATGAATATCTCCGTAACTATATGTTACACAACGACAAGTTACCAGGGAGTGTACCCGAAGACACTGGCGAAGATTTCTGCAATATGGTCACGGGATGGTGCATGGTTCTGCGGTCCCTGGTGAGCGATCTTCAACGCGCCCATCGTGCTGGCGAGCCGGCCGGTGGTTTCCCAGTCCATGCCGTTCGCGAGGCCGTACAGCAGTCCGCCGCGATAGGCGTCGCCGCAGCCGGTCGGATCGGCGATGCGCTCCGGACGCACGCTCGGAATGATGTGCACGCGGCCCTTCGCATAGATCGTCGAACCGAGACCGCCTTGCGTGACGACCAGCGCCTCGACCGACTTGGCGAGTTCGTCGAACGTCCGTCCGGTACGGTCGGCGAGCATCTTCGCTTCGTAGTCGTTGACGGTCACATAGGCGGCGAGGTCGATGAACTCCATCAATTCGGTGCCCGAAAACATCGGCAGCCCTTGACCGGGATCGAAAACGAAGGGGATGTTCGCATCGGCCAGTTCACGCGCGTGCTGAACCATCCCGTCGCGGCTGTCCGGCGCGATGATGGCGAGGCCGATGTCCTTCGCGTCGCCGACGTGATTGACCGGCGAGCCACTCATCGCGCCCGGATGGAACGCGGTGATCTGGTTGTCATCGAGATCGGTGGTGATGAACGCCTGCGCGGTGAACGCACCGGGCGCGGTCTTGACGTGACCGATTTCGAATCCGAGCTTGTGCAGTCGTTCGACGTACGGTCCCGCATCTTCGCCGACGCACGCCATGACAACCGGCTTGCCGCCCAGCAAATGCAGGTTGTACGCGATGTTGCCGGCCGTGCCGCCGAATTCGCGCCGCAGCGCCGGAACGAGGAACGAGACGTTGAGGATGTGAACCTGGTCGGGAAGGATCTGATCCTTGAAGCGTCCTTCGAACACCATGATCGTGTCGTAGGCGAGGGAACCGCAGATCAGCGTGCGCATCGGGAATCGGGACTCGGTGAGAAGTTCATGGATAGAAGCGATCGAGGCGGTAGCCGGCGAACCGCAGGTCGTCGAGTTCGAACATGACGCGGATCGGCAGTTCGCTCTCCGCGAGGAAACCGGTCCTGTTCGTGCCGCCTGCCGCAGCCGGCAGGTAGTCTTCCGGCCGCAGGACGCGCCGCAACATAGGCCGATCCTGCAGGTCGGTCAAGACGAGTTCGAGATGCGGGTAGCGCAGGTCGACGGCATCGCGATTGCGCAGCAACGCCGTCATCACGTAGACGTTCAGGTTCGACCCCGCCGACTGAATGCCGGCCGACTCGATCGTGATCGAGCCGATGTGCGCCGGAAAGTCCACCTGGCATCGCAACGCCACGCATGCGGCGACGAGCCACGGCTTGGCCGGAGACCAGCGCGCCGCCAGTTCGTCGCGCCAGTGATAGACGGCTTGCGCGAGGAGGGCGGCCGCTGCGATCGCCGTCAGCGCGCCGAACAGCCGATGCTGCCCGCGACGATCCGGCGTCACGTCGGGGTCGGGCCGCATGAACGTCGGGTTGGTGCCCTCGAAGTCGCCGGCGTGTGGAGTGAGGTCGGTGCGTCGACCCGACAGCAACGGATCGACATCGTCGCGCAGTCTCGACGACGCGGCCGCATCCGGCGGCGCAGTTCCGGCCGGCACATCGATCCGTTCGGGCAGCCACCGCGGGTCGCTGACGGCGCGCTCGACGGCCTGCTCCACGGTCGACGCGGCTCCTTCAATCGAGTCCTGGCCTACACCGACGACCCGATTCGCGTCCGACGACGTCGGCGCAGGCGTGACCGACGTCTCGTCGATCACTTCGAGATCTTCGACGCGAACGAGCGCATCGAGCGAGTTGAAGACATTGCCGCATCGACCGCAGCGGACCATGCCGCCTTTGGCAGCGGCCTGTGCGGTGCTGATCCGGAAGATCGTGTTGCACGACGGACAGCGGGTCGCCAGGGCCATCGCTAACTTCCCCGCGAGACGGGATTCGGCTTGCGGCCGACAAGGCAGACCCAGCCGTCTTCGGCGCGCCACAGATCGAGTGCGATGGCCGGTGCGTACACCGCCGCGACCTCCGTCCACTGGCGCTCGAGGATCCCCGACAGGACCAGCCGCCCGCCCGGCTCGACCAGCGATGCGAGCAGCGGCGCGAGGATCTTCAGCGGATTCGACAGGATGTTCGCGACCACCAGTTGCGCGCCATCACCGACGAACGCGGTCGACGGCGTGAAGTCGATCGCGACGCCGTTGTCGGCCGCATTGGTCCGTGAGGCGGCGATGGCCTGCTCGTCGATGTCGGTGCCGACGACGTGCCCGGCGCCGAGCAGTTTCGCGGCGATCGCGAGGATGCCCGATCCGCAGCCGTAGTCGATCACCGTTTCGCCGACGACCAGATTCTGCTCGAGCCACGCGAGGCAGAGACGCGTCGTCGGATGGTCGCCGGTGCCGAACGCCATGCCCGGATCGAGCCGCAGCACGATCGCTTCGTCTGCGGTCGCGCCGATCGGCAGCGCGTGCCACGACGGCACGACCCACAGTCGTTCGCCGATCGCGATCGGATCGAACTGCGCCTGGGTCAGCGCGACCCAGTTCGCGTCGGCGATGTCGCGGCGTTCGTGATGCGGCGTGCCGGTGATGCCAGCCGCAGCCAGCGCCGACTGCAGCACCGCATCGATGTCGGTCGCCGGGTCGAACAGCGCCACGATGCGACTCCGCTTCCAGCCGCTGGCCGGCGTCTCCATGCCGGGCTCGCCGTAGATCGGTTGCTCGTCGATGCTACCGGCGTCGGCATCCTCGATGGACGCAGACAGGGCGCCGGCATCCAGCATCGCGTCCGACAGCGCCTCGGCCCGCGTTCGGTCCTCGATGATCACGACTTCGACGAACATCTCGGCCCCGGCAATCCGTGTACTTGCGCCGCTGCGCGACCGGTCAGGCCGGCCGTTCGGCGAGGCGCTGCTCGAGATAGTGGATGCTGGTTCCGCCCTTGATGAAGCGCGCATCGGTCATCAGTTCGCGGTGCAGCGGAATATTGGTCTGGATCCCCTCGACGATCATCTCCGACAGCGCGACGCGCATCCGCGCGAGCGCCTGGTTTCGATCGGCGCCGTAGGCGATCACCTTGCCGACCATCGAATCGTATTGCGGCGGGACGTAGTAGCCGGTGTACGCGTGCGAATCCACGCGGATGCCGGGACCACCCGGCGGATGCCACGACGTGATGCGGCCCGGTGACGGCGTGAACTTGAACGGGTCTTCGGCGTTGATGCGGCATTCGATCGCGTGGCCCTTGAGGATCACGTCCTTCTGCCGGATCCGCAGCCGTTCGCCGGCCGCGATGTGGATCTGTTCCTGCACGAGATCGATGCCGGTGATGGCCTCGGTCACCGGATGCTCGACCTGGATCCGCGTATTCATCTCGATGAAGTAGAACTCGTTGTTCTCGAACAGGAATTCGAAGGTCCCCGCGCCGCGATAGCCGATCTTCCGGCAGGCCTCGGCACAACGGTCGCCGATGCGATCGACGAGACGGCGCGGGATGCCGGGCGCGGGCGCTTCCTCGATCACCTTCTGGTGGCGCCGCTGCATCGAGCAGTCGCGCTCGCCGAGCCACACCGCGTTCTTGTAGCTGTCGGCCAGCACCTGGATCTCTACGTGGCGCGGATTCTCGAGAAACTTCTCCATGTAGACGACCGGATTGCCGAACGCGGCGCCGGCTTCGGCGCGCGTCATCGTGACCGCGTTCAACAGCGCGGCTTCGGTGTGGACGACCCGCATCCCGCGCCCGCCGCCGCCGCCGGCCGCCTTGATGATCACCGGGTATCCGACCTGACGGCCGATGCGGATCACTTCCTTCGGATCATCGGGCAGCGCCCCTTCGGAGCCCGGAACGCAGGGCACGCCGGTCGCGATCATCGCGTTCTTGGCGCTGACCTTGTCGCCCATCAGGCGGATCGAGTCCGGCGACGGACCGATGAAGGTGAAGCCGGACTGTTCGACCCGCTCGGCGAAGTCGGCGTTCTCCGACAGGAAGCCGTAGCCGGGATGGATCGCTTCGGAATCGGTCACTTCCGCCGCGCTGATGATGGCTGGCATGTTGAGATAGCTCAGCGCGGAAGGCGCGGGACCGATGCAGACCGATTCGTCTGCCAGCCTGACGTATTTCGCGTCGCGGTCGGCTTCCGAATGGACGACGACGGTGCGGATGCCCATCTCGCGGCAGGCGCGCTGGATCCGCAGCGCGATCTCGCCTCGGTTGGCGATCAGGATCTTTCCGAACATAGGCAGATTGCTTTCAGAGGTGCTTCACGAGGCGCGTGTCGCTTCGAACGCCGCGCCCGCGCACGGACGGCTCAGCCGATGATGAACAGCGGCTGCCCGAACTCGACCGGCTGGCCGTTCTCGACCAGGATCTCCTTGATCGTGCCGTCGAATCCCGCTTCGATCTCGTTGAGGAGCTTCATCGCTTCGATGATGCAAACCGGTTCGGCCACCTTCACGATCGATCCGATCTCGACGTAGGTCGGCTTGTCGGGGCTCGGCGAGCGGTAGAAGGTCCCCACCATCGGCGACTTGACGACGTTGCCGTCGATCTCGATCGATTTGTCGTCGTCCCTGATCGCGACAGCCGCCGGCGCGCTGGTGGCTGCGGCCGCAGGCATCTGCTGCATCTGCATCGGCATGTATTGCATCGGTTGCTGGCCGGCGGGCAGGGTCTTGACGATGCGCACCTTGCTGTCCCCTTCCGTGACCTCGAGTTCGGCAATCGTCGAGTCGGCGACCAGATCGATCAGGGTCTTCAGCTTGCGCAAATCCATAAAAGCTCCATCGGCAATCAAAGGCGGCGCAAGTCGACCGAACTCGCGGCAACGTTCAAGACTGGTAGCGCGGACAAGTCATGTCGTCGGGCGATGCGAGCCGACCACGAAGATCGCTTAGTTAGACAACCGTGCGAACGAGCGTATCACGTCGCCCGGATCGGGTATCGCGGGATTTTCGCGTTTCATGCGCGTAACGGGCTTCATCTCACAGTGTCGACCCTGCCTTGCCGGACCCGGCCGCCGCCTTCCATGCACCGACATAAGGCGCGATCCAGCGTTTCAGCGTCTCTTCGTCGACACGGCCCAGGTGCGATGCGACGACGCGTCCGTCCGCACCCAGCACGACCGTGAAGGGAAGCCCGCCGGTCGTGTTGCCGAACGCGCGGGCCAGTTCGGTGCCGCTCGCGCCGGCCACCAGCAATGGATAGCTCGGCTTGAAGCGCGCGTCGAAGGCGGCGATGCTGTCCGGGCTGTCGATACCCAGTCCGACGAACGCGACACGGCCGGACACTTCGGCATGCGTCTTGGAGAAGGCGGGGATCTCCTGAACGCACGGCACGCACCAGGTCGCCCAGAAGTTGACGACGACGACCTTGCCGCGATGCGCGCTCATTGCCTGCATCTTCCCGGTCGCGTCGCGCAGGTTCTGCTGATAGAACAGCTCCGCCGCCGGATCCGGCTTCTCTGCGGCCTTGGGGGCGAGCATCTGGAATGCGAGGGCTCCGGCCACCGTGGCAACGAGGGCGGCGACGAGCGTGATGACGATGGAAACGCGGCGATTCATGGAGTAGTCCGGCGATGTGACTTACAAGCTGGCGACAAGCGGATTGCAAGCTTAACCGGCCGCGTCCATGCGCGGCGTGGCAGCGATCAGCGCTTCGAGGGCGCGCAGGTCGGCGCGGTCGCCGCCGTGGGCCGCGCGCTGGTCGCGCCAGTCGAGCACCAGCAGATGGACGGCCTCCTGACGGGTCGGCTGCGGGCCGGGCGGAAACAGGCGTCGCTGCGGCCACAGGAAACTGAGGATCTCGCCGGACCTGGCCCGTGGCCCGTTGCCTTCGGAGACCTCGAAGTCGACACCGGCATTGAGCAGGAAGATCTCGAGGTCCTTCGCGTTGTCGTCGAAGACCTGCAGGTGGATGTCGCTGTGGTCGCCGGCGGTGCCGTTGACGATCGCGCCGTTCACGAACGGCGTGAGATCGAGACCCGCGGCGTCGAGGAAACGCATCACCTCGCGCGCGGCGAGCCGCAGGTCGAGCAGGCGTCCCGGCTGCGTTTCGGCCATGAACAACGCCTGATGTTCGCGAACGGCGGCCTCGACCTCGGCGTTGTCGGGCAGGCAGTCGTGATGCGACCGCTGCCACTCGCCGAGCACCTCACGCGCGGCGCGGCGCTTTGCACCGGCGTAGTCGAAGCCGTCTTCGGCGATCAGGCGCGCGGCTACGGCTGCGATCTCGTCGCGAAGGCTGGCGGGATTGGACACGGACACGGGGGAAGGAAGCGGAAATCGACGCGGTCAGTGTGCACCGGCGCGATCGACCAGACAAACGCGCGCGGCGCGTTCGCTCATGACCAGCATCAGGCGGGTCGTCGCGCGCGTGGCGCCGACGAACAATTTGCGGACCGCCTTCTCGTCGAGCGTCTCGAAGTCGATCTCGCTGAAGATCACGCAGGGTGCCGACTGGCCCTTGAACCGATAGATGGTTTCGGCCAGCACTTCGCCTTCGCTGTAGACCGGGTTGCCGAACAGGTCGTAGCTGCCGGCGAAGCGTCGTAGCGCATGCGGGCCGAGCGCGTCGAGCGCCAGCAGCCGCGAGTGCTCGCGTCCGGCGAACGTCAGCAGCACGATATCGCTGCGTCGATAGCCGGCGGCCAGCGCCTTCGTGATCGCGCGCATCGTGGCGTCGAACAACGCGCGGGTCGCGGTCTCGCCGCCGCCGTCGTCATCCCGAGCTTCGTTCCAGGTCGTGATGTCGAGCTCCGAACCCGACAGCGGACTGGCCGCCTCGATCGCGCGCAGCGCGTCGGCAACCGGTCCGCCGGTGCCACGCGTGAGCAGCGGCACGATCGTGTCGACGATGTCGCGGGGACTGCGGTAGTTGACGTTCGCATGCAGCGTCACCCAGCCGTACAGGGCGACCGGCTCGCGTCCGTAGAGGTTCTGCAGCGGGTCCTCGAGCCAGTAGGCGCGACCCCCGGGTCTGAGGAAACGCAGCGCGCCGTCGCGCCATGCGGCCGTGAAGTCCTGGCCTTCGTCGACGATGACGACGTCGTAGCGATCTCCGTCTTCCGGCCGCGCATCGATGACGGCGGTCTCGAGCCGGTCGTACAGGCCGGGCGCTGCGAAGTCCGGATCGCGACCCGCCGCCTTCAGCAGCCGGTCGCCGAAACCGTGAAACGTCGCGATCGTCACGCCGTGCGGCGCGATCCGTGCGACGTGGTCGGCGAGCGGCCGGTTGTAACACAGGTACAGCGCCGAGAGGCCAGCGTCGGCCGCGTCGTGCAGCACCCGCAACGCGAGTTGCGTCTTGCCGGACCCCGCCGTGCCGCGCACCCGCAGGCGGAACGGACTGAAGTCGAGCTGGTTCGCCGTTTTCGCAAGGCCACCCGATAGCCGCGTGACCCACGCGTCGGTGCGGCCGATCAGCGTGCCGACGTCCGCGACCATCAGCAGTTGGTCGGAGAAGAAGCGCAGCGCGGTGGCGGCATCGGCGCTGCCGGCGACCGGCGTCGGGCCGAGCAGGTCGGCGACGATCGCGACCAGTTGCGCCCCCCGCGACGCGTCGACGATGCGTTCGGCCGCGATGCCGGCGCGACGCGCGTCGCGCACGTGGTAGTCGGGGCAAAACAGGAGATAGTCGATCGACAGCCGGGTCTCGACCGTAACCGCCTTGCCGCGCCGCGACTGCGCATAGCGCGTCGTCAGCGCGTCGATGGACCGCAGGATCTGCGATGCAACCCGCTTCTTGAGCGCACCGTAGGCCTTGACCAGTCCGTCGGGCGTCTCGTCGAGGAGACCGGACTTCTGTTCGATCAGCAGCACGCGGCCGTTCGGCGCGATCACGATGAAGTCGATCTCGCCGTATACCGAGCAACCGTGTTCGATGCGGGTCCAGTGGACGCCGTGCATCACCGTGCAGTCGTCGGGCAACGTCGCAAGCAGGCGCAGCGTCTCGATCTCGCGCAGCGCAGAGCCGTTGAAATCGAGGGCTTCCCAGCCATCCGGAATGATGCGGGCCATGCGCGGGCTTTCGAGACGATGCGCGCGATTGTAGGCGGTGGGTGGCGGCGACGCTCCGATACAATCCGCAGCCTTTCTCCACAGCACACCGCCCGCATGCACATCCACATCCTCGGCATATGCGGGACGTTCATGGGCGGCCTCGCCGTCCTCGCGCGCGCGGCGGGTCATCGCGTCACCGGTTGCGATGCCGGCGTCTATCCGCCGATGAGCGCGCAGCTCGAGGCGCAGGGCATCGAACTGATCGAAGGCTGGGATCCTTCGCAGGTCGCGCTCGCACCCGATGTGTTCGTGATCGGCAACGTCGTGTCGCGCGGAAATCCGCTGATGGAAGCGATCCTCGACGCCGGCGTGCCGTACGTCTCGGGTCCGCAATGGCTGGCCGATCACGTGCTCGCCGGCCGTACCGTACTCGCGGTCGCAGGCACGCACGGCAAGACCACCACGACGTCGATGCTCGCGTGGATCCTCGAGGAAGCCGGCCTGAACCCGGGCTTCCTGATCGGCGGCGTGCCGACCGGCTTCGACATTTCCGCGCGACTGACCGATGCGCCATGGTTCGTCATCGAGGCTGACGAGTACGACACGGCGTTCTTCGACAAGCGCTCGAAATTCGTCCACTACCGGCCGCGTGTCGCTGTGCTGAACAACCTCGAGTTCGACCATGCGGACATCTTTCCCGATCTGGCGGCGATCGAGACGCAGTTCCACCATCTCGTCCGGACAGTGCCGTCCCAGGGGCTGCTGGTCGTCAACGGGCAGAGCGAGGCGCTGGCGCACGTGCTCGCGCGCGGCTGCTGGTCGACCGTCGAACGTTTCGGCAACGACGTCGACTGGCAGGTGCGCGTCAGCGGCGACGCGTCGGGCACGCACTTCGAGCTGTTGCACGACGGCATGCTCGTCGGCGCGGTCGCCTGGTCGCTGCAGGGCGCGCACAACCGCGCCAACGCGCTTGCCGCGCTGGTCGCCGCGCACTACGCGGGTGTGACGATCGCCCAGGCCTGTGCGGCACTTTCCACCTTCGAAGGCGTGAAGCGCCGGATGGAGGTACGCGGCACGATCGACGGCGTGACGGTCTACGACGACTTCGCGCATCACCCGACCGCGATCGAGGCGACCATCGACGGACTTCGCCAGCGGCTCGCATCGAACGGCGAAGACCGTGAATCGCGGATCGTCGCGGTGATCGAGCCGCGTTCGAACACGATGAAGCTCGGCACGATGAAGGAAGCGCTCGCGTCCAGCCTCGCCGGCGCCGATCGGGTGTTCGGCTTCGGCGCGCGGCAGGGGCGCGATGCGCTCGGCTGGAATCTCGCGCAGGTGCTCGCGCCGCTGAACGAAGGCCTCGCCGGCGAGGACCGCAGCAAGCAGGGATCGAAGGCGGCAGTCTTCGACGACCTCGATCAACTGATCGCGGCGATCGTCGTGGTCGCACAGCCGGGCGATCACGTCGTCATCATGAGCAACGGCGGCTTCGGCGGCATCCACGAGAGGTTGCTGACCGCGCTGCAGTTGCGCGAGGCGCGCAAGGCGTCGGTGTGATCCTGTACCTGCACGGCTTCCGTTCGTCGCCGCGGTCGACCAAGGCGCGCCAGCTCGACGCGCGGCTGACGGCGCGAGGCCTCGGCGCGTCGTATCGCTGTCCGCAGCTGCCGGTGTCGCCGCGCGAGGCGGCGGAGGCCATCGAACGGATCGTCGCCGAGGCCGAAGGGCCGCTGGCGATCATCGGCTCGTCGCTGGGCGGCTACTACGCGACGTGGATCGCGGAGCGTGTCGACTGCCGCGTCGTACTGCTGAACCCGGCCACGCATCCGGACCGCGACCTCGTCCGTCATCTCGGTCCGCAGACGGTCTACGACAGCGACGAGACGATCGACGTCAAGCCCGAATACCTCGACGAGCTGAAGGTTTTGCGTGTCGGCGACGTGACGTGTCCCGATCGCTATCTGCTGGTCGCCGCGACCGGCGACGAGGTGCTCGACTGGCGCGAGATGATCGCGCGCTATCCGGACGCCCATCGCCGTGTGATCGCTGGCAGCGACCACGGCTTGTCGGACTTCGGGACGATCATCGACGACGTGATCGACTTCGCGATCGGCAGGCGCTGATGGGGGCCTCGTTCGTCTCGGCGACCATCCTGCTGCTGCTGGTGACCGATCCGCTCGGCAACATCCCGATCTTCGTCGCCGCGCTGCGTTCGGTGCCGCCGCATCGCAAAGCCTTCGTGATTCTGCGGGAATGTCTGATCGCGTTCGCGATCCTGTTGCTGTTCATGGTCTTCGGCAATCGCTTCATGGACGCGCTCGGGCTCTCCGATGTGGCGCTGCAGATCGGCGGCGGCGTGATCCTGTTCCTGATCGCGCTGAAGATGGTCTTCCCGGTGCCCGAAGGCATCTTCGGTACGTCGCCCGGCGGCGAGCCGTTCATCGTGCCGCTCGCCATCCCGGCGATCGCGGGCCCGTCGGCGCTCGCGACCGTGCTGCTGATGGTGTCGCGCGATCCGGAGCGCCTGTTCGAGTGGATCGGTGCGCTCGCGGTGGCGCTGACCACGTCGGCCGTCGTGCTGGTGTTCGCCGACAGGCTTCAGCGCCGGCTCGGCGAACGCGCGGTGCTGGCGTTCGAGCGACTGATGGGCCTGGTGCTGATCGTCATCTCCGTCGAGATGATCCTCAAGGGGCTGCGCGCGTTCATCCTGCAGTTGCCCTGATCATCAGCGGATCCCGCTCCAGATCAGCGCGAGCCCCGCGCACAGCAGCACCGCATCGAGCAGATGGCGAAAAACGTCGGCACTGATGCGCGTCACGACCGCCTTGCCGGCGTAGGTGCCGACCATCAGCGACGTACCGACCAGCAGCCCTTTCGCGAAGATGTCCAGCGGCATCGCGCCGAACGAGCGGAACGCGATGACCTTGCTGATGTAGAGCGTCATCGAGCTCGCCGCCTCGGTCGACAGGAACGCGCCGCCGACGAGTCCGTAGGCGGCGAACACCGGCACGCTCAGCGGCCCGGTCGACAGCACGATGCCGGTGATGTAGCCGATCAGCGCGCCGGCGATGGCGAGATGCCAGGGCGCCATGCGCCGCCGGGAGCGGGCGTGCCAGCGTCGCAGCGGAATCATGCAGAGGAAGAACACGCCGAGCGCCACGTCGATTGCAGCGGGCGGCAACGCCAGCAGGGTCCGCGCACCGAGCATCGCGGCCGGTGCGCCGGGAATCGCATACCACGCGACCGCGCGCCAGTCGACGTCGCGGTGCCATGCGATGACGCGGGCCAAATTGCCCATGACCGATGCGACGGCCATGATCGGCACCGCCTGCTTCGGGCCGAACGTGTAGACCAGGACGGGTAGCAGGATGATCGACGAGCCGGTGCCGATGACGCCGCCGACGCAACCTGCGACGAGGCCCAGCGCGAGGATGAGGACGTAAGCGGTCACGTGCGTGGCTCGTTCGACATCAGGCCTTCAACGTGCGTCCGACCAGCGCTACCGCGAGCAGCAGCGGGACCAGCGTGAAGAGCGCGATCGACAGGCTGCTCGCCTGCGCCGCGAAGCCGATCAGTGCCGGACCCGCGAGTAGTCCCGCGTAGCCCATCGTCGTCATCGCAGGCACGGCGAGGCTCGGCGGCATGGCGGTCTGGCTGCCTGCGGCCGTGAACAGGACCGGCACGATGTTCGACGCGCCGACGCCGATCAGCGCGAAGCCTGCGAGGCTCGCCGACCAGGGTGGCAAGAGCACGACGATCGCGACTCCGAGCGCGCTACACAGCGCACCGGCGACCAGCACGCGCCGGCCACCGAAGCGTTGTACGACGCGGTCACCGCCGAAGCGCCCGGCCGTCATCGCGATCGAGAACGCGATGTACCCCGCGCTCGCGCGTGCGACCGACACGTCGCGGACCGTCGTCATGAACAGCGCACCCCAGTCGAGGACCGCGCCTTCGACCAGGAACGCAGCGGCGGCGAGCAGCCCGATCACGAGGACGACGCCGTGCGGCAACGCGAAGGTCGTCGTCCGGTCGCGGGTCGCATCCGCAAGCAGCCCGCGCAGGTTGGTGCCGATCGCGATTGCGAGCAGCAAGGCGAGCAGCGCGATCACGACGGTCGCATCGATCCCGGCCGAAAGTGCGAGCGCGACGCCGCTCGCGCCGACGATGCCGCCCGCGCTGAACAGCCCGTGGAAGCCGGACATCATCGCCCGTCCGCTCGCGCGTTCGACCGCGATCGCCTGCAGGTTCATCGCGACGTCGAGTGCGCCGAGTCCGGCGCCGAACACGAGCAGCGCCGCAGCGAGCGCGATCGGTCGGTCGACGATGGCGAGCAGCGGCAGGGCCGTCACGAGCGCCATGACCGCGACGAAGATCACCAGCCGGCTGCCGAACTTCGCCGAAGTAAGGCCGGCCAGCGGCATCGCAACCAGTGATCCGCAGCCGAAGCACAGCAGCACGAGGCCGAGCGACGCCTCGTCGAGGCCGGTACGCGCCTTCGCCAGCGGTACGAGCGGCGCCCACGCCGACATGGCGATACCGGCGACGAGAAAGGTGATGCGGGTCGCGATGCGTTCGCGACGTCCGATGCGGAAGTCCGTCATCGCGCTGCGGGGTTAAGGCCCCTCGCTACGCTCGGGACGACATGGGAAGTTGTCATCCCGAGCATGGGAAGTTGTCATCCCGAGCATAAAAAGTTGTCATCCCGAGCATGAAAAGTTGTCATCCCGAGCATGAAAAGTTGTCATCCCGAGCATAAAAAGTTGTCATCCCGAGCGCAGCGAGGGATCTCATCCACTTCATCGTCGCGCCGACCTGCTTCGTGCAAGCCCATCTTCAGGACGCCAGCGCCTTCATCTGCGCATGGAGATCCGCCTTGCCCTCGAAGCCGATCCCCGGCAGTTCCGGCAACGTGACGTAACTGTCGACGACCTTCACGCCGTCGGGGAAGCCACCATACGGCTGGAACAGGTCGGGGTAGGACTCGTTGCCGCCGAGCCCGAGGCCGGCCGCGATCGCCAGTGACATCTGGTGGCCGCCGTGCGGCACGCAGCGCGACGGCGACCAGCCGTTCTCTTTCAGCATGTCGAGCGTACGCAGGTATTCGACGAGGCCGTAGCTCAACGCGCAATCGAACTGCAGCCAGTCGCGATCGGCGCGCATGCCGCCGTAGCGGATCAGGTTGCGTGCGTCCTGCATCGAGAACAGGTTCTCGCCGGTCGCCATCGGTTTTTCGTAGTGGTTCGCCATCTCGGCCTGCAACGCGAAGTCGAGCGGGTCGCCGATCTCCTCGTACCAGAACAGGTCGTAATCGGACAGCATCTTCGCGTAGGCGATCCCGGTCTTCAGGTCGAAGCGGCCGTTCGCATCGACCGCGAGCCGCTGGCCCGGTCCGAGCAGCTTCAGCACAGCCTCGATGCGCTTCCTGTCCTCGTCGATCGACGCGCCGCCGATCTTCATCTTGACCACCGAGTAGCCACGGTCGAGATACGACTGCATCTCGTGCGTCAGGCCTTCGATGCCCTGGCCGGGCCAGTAGTAGCCGCCGGCCGCGTAGACGAACACCTTGCGATTCGGCGTGCCGCTACCGTACTTCTCGGCGAGCAACTGGAACAGCGGCTTGCCGGCGATCTTCGCGGTCGCGTCCCAGATCGCCATGTCGATCGTGCCGATCGCGACCGAGCGTTCGCCGTGACCGCCGGGCTTCTCGTTGGTCATCATGATCGCCCACAGCTTGTGCGGATCCAGATTCTCTCCGGTCTCGTCCAGATAGCTCGCCGGCTCGGCTTCGAGCAGGCGTGGCAGGAAGCGCTCGCGCATCAGCGCACCCTGGCCGTAGCGGCCGTTCGAGTTGAAGCCGTAGCCGATCACCGGCTTGCCGTCGCGGGTCACGTCGGTGACGACTGCGACGAGGCTCAGCGTCATCTTCGAGAAGTCGATGTAGGCGTTGCGTATGTTCGACTCGATCGGCTTGGTGACTTCGCGAATGTCGACGATCTTCATGGGTCTTTCCCTATGGGTCCGGTGCGTGGCAGCGCCGTATGATGTGCGCCCCTCCGGCGAGCGTCCAATGCCGCTTTGTCCGGCCGTCATGCCGTCGCGGCATCTCGGCTACCCGCTCGATGCGATGAACCTGTCCTGGCTCGAAGACTTCGTGGCGCTCGCGTCCACCGGCAACTTCTCGCGCGCTGCCGACGCGCGCCACGTGACGCAGCCGGCGTTCAGTCGCCGCATCAGGGCGCTCGAGGAATGGCTGGCCGTTGCGCTCGTCGATCGCGACGTGCAGCCGTTCGTGCTCACGGAGGCAGGGTTCTGGTTCGTCAACGTCGCGAAGGATCTGCTCGCGCGCGTCGCGCGGCTGCCCGCCGACGTGCGGGCGGTTCAGGACTCACGCGCGGCGACGCTGCACTTCGCCGCGACCCACGCGCTGTCGCTGACCTTCGTGCCGTCGTGGCTGCGCGGGCTGGAGGCGCGCGTCGCGACGGCGCCGATCGAGCTGATGTCCGACGTCCTGCAGCGTTGCGAGGACAGCATGCTCGAGCAGCGCGTCGACTTCCTGTTGTGTCACGCACATCCGCAGGTGCCGGGCCGGCTCGACCGCCGCTTCCCATCTGCGACGATCGGTCACGACGCCCTGCTGCCGGTCTCGGCGCCAGCGGCGAAGGAGCGACGCGGCACGCGTGGACCGCGCAAGCCGCTGCACAGCCTGGAGGCCGGTGTGCACGGCGAGGTGCCCATCCTCGCGTTCAGTGCGGAGTCCGGACTCGGCCGCATCGTCTCGACGCTGCGCGGTGCGGCGCTCGACAAGCGCAACGGGCGGGTCGTCTTCACCGCGCATCTGGCGACCGTGTTGCGCAGTATGGCGCTCGACGGCCGCGGCGTCGCTTGGCTGCCGCGCAGCCTGATCGAGGACGACCTGAAGATGCGACGCCTCGTCGCGGCCGCGCCGATGTCGTGGCGGATCGCGCTCGAGATCCGGATCTTTCGAACCGATGGTGCGCAGACCCCGGCGGCTCAGGCGTTCTGGTCGGCGATCACTTCGGGCGGGGACGTCGGGTAGCGAACTGTCTGCGTCCACGGAAAAAAACAGTACCGAATGACGGGACGATCGTGCCGCCTGCGTGGACGAACACCATCCCGTCGCCGTCGAGCTTCTCCATGATGAAGCCCTCGCCGCCGAAGAAGCCGGTGCCGAGCTTGCGCTGGAACGCGATCCCGAGCGACACGCCGCGCGCGGCGCGGAGGAACGCGTCGCGCCGCTTGGTCGCGCCCTGGTTCGAGTAGATCGTGGTGAACAGGGACTCGCCGGTCACGAGGCGCTTGGCAGCGCCGAGCAGCTTGCCGAAGATGCCGCCTGCTGTGCCGAGCCGTCGCCGAAGACCGTGTCGAGGTCGATGTCCGGGTCCATGTAGAACAGGCTGCCGGCGCTTCTCCGGGCTTGGGGCGCGCGAAGTTTAACAATCGAACCACAGCCAACTTCGGTCGAGCCACATCTTCCGGCAGAGATTTCTCACCGCATTCGACATGACAAGGTGATCTTCACGGCGCGATCCGGCATCCGTTGCTGCACGGACACGCGTCGCCTTCCGTCGCTGCAGCGCCCGGCCATCCATCCCCGCTAAAATGCGCGGATGAATGTGTTCTATGAAGAAGATGGCGGCTTCAAGGCCGGCAACGTGTTATCCGACCAGGGCGCATCGATGCAGGTGGAGTCCGCGACCGGCAAGCGCAGCAAGGTGAAGAGCGGCCACGTGCTGTTCGACTTCCGCGACCCCGACGCGGCCACGCTGATGCGCGATGCCCAGTCGCTGGCCGATTCGATCGACCTCGAGTTCCTGTGGGAGTGCGCGCCGCAGGCGGAGTTCTCGTTCAAGGAACTCGCGACCGACTACTTCGGCCGTGCCGCGACACCGGTCGAGTCGGCCGCGCTCGTCACGCGACTGCATTCGGCGCCGATGTACTTCTACCGCAAGGGGCGCGGTAACTACCGCCCTGCGCCGGCGGAAGCATTGAAGGCCGCGCTCGCCGGGATCGAACGCAAGCAGCGCGAGGCCGCGCTGCAGGCGACCTGGCGCGACGAACTGATCGAAGGTCACCTGCCGGACGCCGTGCGCATGGTGATTCGCGAGTTGCTGTTCAGACCGGACCGCAACCGCATCGAATACAAGGCGTTGATCGAAGCGGCCAGCGCGCGGATGCAGACGCCCGAACGGCTGCTGCTGGCGGTAGGCGGCTTCGCGTCGCCTGCAGCCCTGCATCGCGACCGCTTCGTATTCGAACAGTTTCCGCGCGGCACGGGCTTCGCCGACGTCGACATCCCCGCGATCGGCGACCTGCCGCTGGCGGATGTCCAGGCATTCAGCATCGACGACGCGGCGACGACCGAGATCGACGACGCGCTGTCGGTCCGCGCGATCGACCCGCCTTCCGACGCCGCCGGCGGCGCGAAGGCCTGGCGGATCGGCATCCACATCGCCGCGCCGGGTCTCGCGATCCGTCGCGGCGATGCGATCGACGCGATCGCGCACGACCGCTACTCGACCGTCTATTCGCCCGGCGAGAAGATCACGATGCTGCCCGATGCGGTCGTCGAGGCGTTCACGCTGGCGGCCGGTCGCGCGTGTCCCGCGCTGTCGCTGTACGTCGATGCGGTCGACGAAGGGGACGCTGGCTGGCGCATCGTCGCGTCGACGTCGCGGATCGAACGCGTGCCGATCACCGAGAACCTGCGCCACAACCTGCTCGACGAGGTCGTGACGGAAGCCAATCTCGCCAGCGGCGACGGCGCCTATCCGCGCATGACGGAGCTGGCGGTGCTGTGGCACTTCGCGAAAGCATTGCATGCGAAGCGGCAGGAAGCGCGCGTCGCGTCGGGGTTGCGACCCGAGTCGCATCAACGCGCCGACTACGACTTCCGCGTCGACGCGGTCGATGGTGAGGATCGTGTCTCGATCACCGAACGCCGTCGTGGCGCACCGCTCGACACCGTCGTCGCCGAGCTGATGATCCTGGCCAACAGCACATGGGGCAAGCTGCTGACCGACCAAGGCGTGGCCGGCATCTATCGCGCCCAGAACGCCACCTTCGGGCCGGCGGGTCGTGTGCGGATGATCACGCATCCCGCGCCACATGCGGGCCTCGGCGTCGCGCAGTACGCGTGGAGCACATCGCCGCTGCGTCGTTATGTCGACCTGGTGAACCAGTGGCAGATCGCGTCCTGTCTCGACGGTGGCGGCGCCAGGGCGTTCGCGCAGAACGACGCGGACCTGTTCGGCATCGTGTCCGGCTTCGACGCGACCTACGCGGCGTATGCGGAGTACCAGTCGAAGATGGAGCGCTACTGGTGCCTGCGCTGGCTGGTCCAGGAAGGCAGGACCGTCGTCGAGGCGCGCGCCACCGGCCGCGAGGACAACGCGATGCTGCTCGAGATTCCGCTGCTGGTCCGCGTGCCGGGGATGGCCGTCGTCGGCCCCACCGGCACGCCATCGGGCACGACCGGCGTCACGCGCGGCCAGCGGATCGAGGTCGAGATCATCTCGACCGATCCGGTCGACCTTTCGGTGCAGTGTCGCCTGGTCGCGATCATCGAGGAGGTCGATGAACTCGAAGACGACGAGGCAGAGGACGATCGGGCGATCGCCGTAGCCGGCTCGGCCGAGGCCGGCATCGCTGCGGTCGACGTCGAGACCGCATCGGCCGAAGCATCGGCCGTCCATGACGCGCCGCCGGTGGCCGGGCCGGATCCTGCGTCGACCTAGACGCACGAGCACATCGCATGCGGAGTGCCTCGCCCACGCTGCATCCCTTACGGGCAGCGACGATGCCGGCCGACGACGGGGCACCGATGAAGCCGGTCGCGCGCGGCCTGCACCGGCGGGCGGTCCGCAGACAGTCTCGCTTTCGTCCGTCGGGGCTGGCGATCGCGCTCGGTGTGTCGGTGGCGCTACACCTCATCCTGCTCGCGATGCGCTTCGTGATGCCGCATGCGTCGCTGTTCAAGCCGCCGGACAGCCCGCTGGAGGTGATCCTCGTGAACGCGAAGTCGGCGGACAAGGCGCTCAAGCCGGACGCGGTCGCGCAGTTCGACCTCAACGGCGGCGGCGAGCACGATACCGGCCGGGCCACGTCCTTCCTGCCGCGGAGGCCGCAGGTCGCCGACGGCGAGGTGCTCAAGCAGTCGCAGAGCGAGATGCAGCGCCTCGAGGCCGAGCAGCGCCACCTCGTCGCACAGACGCGCGCGTCGCCGATCGCGTTGGCGCCCGAATCGCCGCAGAAGGTCGAGGCGAACGATACGGCGCCGACCGCCCACCCGACGACCGCGATGAAGGCGATCGCGCGGCTCGAGGCGCAGGTCGACAAGCAGACGCGCGACTACAACGCGCGGCCGCGCCGCGGCTACATCGGCCCGACGACGCGCGGCACCAGCTACGCCATGTATTACAGCCGGTGGAAAGACAAGGTCGAGCGGATCGGCACGATCAATTACCCTGCCGAGGCGCGCGGGCGCATCTACGGCGATCTGACCCTGCGCGTCACGCTCAATCCGAATGGCACCATCTACAACGGCGAGGTCGAGGTGACGCGATCGTCGGGCTCGTCGGTCCTCGACCGCGCCGCGCGACGCATCGTGTTGCTGGGCGCGCCTTACGATCGCTTCTCGGACGAGCTCAAGAGCGAGTACGACATCTACGAGATCTTCAGTACCTTCCGTTTCACCAAAGGCGACGCACTCGAAATGCGCTCCGAAAGAAAATGAACAGAGCGTCTCTCATCGCAGTCCTGGCAGCGTCGACCATCTTCTGCGGCGGGATCGGCATCACCGTCGCGCAGCCGGTCGACACCACACCGTCGCGCCAGACCGTCCAGGACGCCGCACAGCAGTCGTGCGACGGCGTCTCGGTCGTCGTGCAGCGTTGCGCGGCGAAGGCCGACGACACGACGCCGCAGAAAGCCGGCGACGACGCGCTGGCCAAGTCGCGTGCGGCGACCAAGGCGGCGTTCGACCGCCGCGACAAGCGTGCGCGCGACGCCGCGCTCGACGGCTCCGTGGTGCCGGCGAACACGCCGGTCGGCGATGCGCAGCGTCTCGGCGGTGTGACCGTCACCGGACAGGCCTCCGACAATCCGCTGTCGGTCGAAGACATCCTGCAGCGCGCGCTGAACCCCGGCACCGGCGAGGTCCCCGGACCGAACGGCACGGTCTCGCGCTTCGGGCCGGATGGGACGCGCTACGACTGCATCGCCAAATGCGTGGGCCCCGCCTGCTGCGCGACGATCCGCAGCCTGCCGAACCCGGCGCGCGAATCGAACTCGATCGGGCGTTGAAGACATCGTTGCCGTGAACGCACCGCGCTACGCGGTCGTCGGCAATCCGGTCGCACACAGCCTGTCGCCGGACATCCATGCGGCGTTCGCGCGCGAGACGGGGCTCGCGGTCGACTATCGACGCATCGTCGCACCGGTCGACGGTTTCGCATCGTCGGTCGATGCGTTCTTCGCCGACGGCGGTCGCGGCGTCAACGTCACCGTACCGTTCAAGCTCGAAGCCTGCGCGTATTGCGGTGATCGCATCAGCCCGCGCGCGCGTCGTGCCGGCGCGGTCAACTTCATCGCGCACGAGACCGACGGCGCGCACGGCGACAACACGGACGGAATCGGACTCGTGACCGACCTGGCGCGGCTGGCCGGCGGGATCGGCGCGAGGCTTTCCGGCTCGCGGATCCTGCTGGTGGGGGCCGGTGGTGCTGCGCGCGGCGTGCTCGGTCCGCTTCTGGATGCGAAGCCGCAATCGCTGTGCGTCGTCGGCCGCGATCGGTCGAAGGTCGATGCGCTGATCGCCGATACCCCTGCCGAGGGGCGCGGGTTCGACGAAATCGGCACGATGCACTTCGACCTCGTGATCAACGCGACGTCCGCGAGCCTCAGCGGCGACCGGCTGTCGTTGCCATCGCCGATCTTCGAAGACGCGGCCATCGCGTACGACATGATGTACGCGGCGGCACCGACCTCATTCATGGTCGATGCCTCGGCGGGCGGCACACGCCGCGTTGCCGACGGCCTCGGAATGCTCGTCGAGCAGGCTGCCGAATCGTTCTTCCTGTGGCGCGGCGTGCGCCCGCAGACCGGGTCGGTGATCGCGATGCTGCGGGCACGGCTCGCCGACGCGCGATGAAAACGTGGTCGCGCTGGCTCGGCCGCGCGGTCGCCGTGGCGGTCGGCCTCGTGCTGCTGCTGCAGCTCTATTATTTCGGCTGCATCGGCTGGTACAGGCATCACGATCCGTCGAATACCGCGTTCATGCGCAGCCACATGGCGCTCGTGACCGAGAAGAACCCTGCCGCACGGATAGAGCACCGGTGGGTGCCCTACGCGCGGATCTCCGACAACCTCAAGCGCGCGGTGATCACGTCGGAGGATGCGCGTTTCGCCGAGCACGACGGTGTGGACTGGGATGCGATCTCGAAGGCTTACGAGAACAACGAGAAGGTCGGCGCGAACCTCGGTAAGGGCAAACGGCAGCCGGCGCGGATCAAGGGCGGCTCGACGATCACTCAGCAGCTCGCGAAGAACCTGTTCCTGTCCGGCGAGCGCAGCTATCTGCGCAAGGGCCAGGAGCTGGTGATCACGTACATGCTCGAGTTCTGGCTGTCGAAGCAGCGGATCCTCGAGATCTATCTGAACGTGATCGAGTGGGGCAACGGCGTGTTCGGCGCGGAGGCTGCAGCGCATCACTACTTCGGCACCACGGCCGCGCAGCTCGGCCCGTCGCAGGCAGCGCAGCTCGCGGTGATGCTGCCGAACCCGCGCTTCTACGACACGCGCCGCGGGTCGCCGTATCTGGCGCGGCGGAGTGCCGTGATCACGCGGTGGATGGGTGATGCGGAGCTGCCGTGAGCGAAACTCACTTCATGTCACCCCGGCGAAGGACGGGGCCTGATTTCGTACGGCGGACGCAACCAGCAGATTGGGTCCCGGCCTTCGCCGGGATGACATGCTCAGCATGAAGCCGGCGCCTCCCCTCTCAGCCTACCTCTGCCTCATCGCCGGCATGGCCGTCGTCGGCACCTACGTCGGATTCTCGAAGATCATCGTCGAAACCGTCCCGGTGTTCCTGCTCTCGACGATCCGCTTCGGGATCGCCGCGGTCGCGCTGCTGCCGTGGACCTTTCCACGCGGCGGGCTCGCCATCGCGTGGCCGTTGCGGCGGACGCTCGTCGGCGAGTCGTTCTTCGGCAACTTCCTGTTCTCGATCTGCATGCTGTCCGGCGTCGCACGGACATCCGTCACCGCCGCGGGGCTGATCATGAGCATGCTGCCGGCCGCGGTCGCGCTGCTGGCGCTGGTCGCGCTGTCGGAACGGCTCAACGGCCGCACCATCGTGGCGGTGCTGCTGGCGGTCGTCGGCGTCGGCTCGTTGACGCTCGGACGCACGGAAGCCACCGGCACGTCCGACGGGGCGCTCGTCGGCAACGCGTTGATGCTCGGCGCCGTGTTCTGCGAAGCGATGTACGTCGTGCTCGGCAAGCGCCTCACCAGCGCATCGATCGGAACGATGCAGATCTCCGCCTGGATCAATCTCGTCGGCTTCGTGCTGATGTTGCCGTTCGGTGTCTGGCAGGGATTGCACTTCGACTTCGGCCGCATGACGCCTCTGCTGTGGTCGCTGATCGGGGTCTACGCGATCGCGGCGAGCGTGCTGTCGACGTGGCTGTGGCTGACCGGCCTCAAGCACGTGCCTGCGAGTCGGGCCGGCGTCTTCACGATCGCGCTGCCGATCACGTCGGCTCTGGTCGGCATCGTGTTCCTCGGCGAGCGCCTGACCGTCGCACACGGCATCGCCTTCGTCTGTGCCGTCGTGGGGATCTGGCTCGTGACCCGTAACCGTCGCTGACGATCCGGCGTCCGGCGGCCGCGTCCGGCCACCCCGCCTCCCTACAATGCGGGCCATGCCCGACGACCGACACCGCAGCAGCCTCACGCCGAACCCGCGCGACCCCGACGACGCACAGCGCGCGCTCGAGCGGGTCGAGGCTCTCCTGCGCCGCGCGGACCTCGAGGAAGCGATCGCGCATCGGCAGCATCACGGCGAGGACGATCAGCGCGATCGACTGGTCGAGGTGCTGACCCATCGACAGCACCAGGCGAGTCTCGAACGCGAACTCGACCGCATGCATCCGGCGGACATCGCCTATCTGATCGAGGCCCTGCCGACCGAGCACCGTCTCGTCGTGTGGAGGCACATCAAGTCCGAGGCCAGTGTGATCGACTCGGGCGGGGTGCTGCTCGAGTTGTCCGAAGGCGTTCGCGAGTCGCTGGTCGCGTCGATGACGACGGACGAGATCGTGTCGGCCGTCGAAGAGCTCGATGCCGACGAACTGGCCGATCTCGCGCACGACCTGCCGCCGCAGGTATTCGACCTGGTGTCGAGCGAGCTGACGCCGGCGGAGCGCGAGCAGCTGCGCTCTGCCATGAGCTTCCCGGAAGAGTCGGTCGGGGCGCGGATGGACTTCGAGATGGTCACGATCCGCGACGACGTGACGCTGGAGACCGTGCTGCGTTACCTGCGCCGCTTCGACGAATTGCCGGACCAGTCCGATCAGGTGTTCATCATCGATCGGGACCACAAGCTGATCGGTTCGCTGCCGCTCGACCGGCTGCTGATCAACGAGCCCGAGACCACGGTGGTCAGCGTGATGCGCACCGACCTGCTGACGTTGCAGCCGGAAGACGACGCCGGCGACGCCGCGCAGGCCTTCGAACGCTACGACCTCGTTTCGGCGCCCGTGGTCGACGAACGCGGGCGTCTCGTAGGCCGCCTGACGGTCAACGAGGTCGTCGACGTGATCCGCGAGGAATCCGAAGAGGCGCAGTTGTCGGCCGCGGGTCTGCGCGAGGAGGAAGACATCTTCGCGCCGGTCGGCCCCTCGATTCGCAACCGCGCGCCGTGGCTGCTGCTGAACCTCGTGACGGCGTCGATCGCGTCGTTCGTAGCGTCACGCTTCGAAGGGACCGTCGGCAGGATCGTGATCCTCGCGTTCCTGATGTCGATCATCGCCGGCATCGGCGGCAACTCGGGTAACCAGACGATGACGCTGATCATCCGTGCGCTGGCGCTCGGCCGTATCGGGCCGTCGAACGTGCGCCAGCTGGTGATCAAGGAGCTGACGGTGTCGGTGCTGATCGGCATCGGGGGCGGCGTGATCGCGGGGGGCTTCGCGTACGCGATGTCCGGGCGCATCGCGATCTGGCCGGTGATGGCGGGCGCGATGGTGGCCAACATGCTGATCGGCGCCGCGCTCGGGATGATCGTTCCGCTGACCCGTGCGCGCTTCGGCCGCGACCCGGCGATCGGTTCGTCGGTGCTGCTGACCTTCGCGACCGATACGCTGGGGTTCCTGATCTTCCTGGGGCTGGCGACGATGGTCCTGCTCTAGAAAACGTCGTCCCGGTGCAGGCCGCGATCCAATCGTGCTGCGGACATGATCAGCTCGGGTCTGCGCGTGGGTAGCCCTCTGCTTCCGCCTTCCTCAGGCCGCGTGCACCGTCTCCAGCTTGCACGGGCTCGGCCCGTCGTCGGTCTCGATCTGCGTCGTGACGTGGCCGATCCTGAAGCGGGCCTCGATCGTGTCGGCCACGTCGCAGAGGAACGCGTCGCCGGGATGACCGGCCGGCATCACCAGATGCGCCGTCAGCGCGTTCTCCGACGTGCTCATGGCCCAGATGTGCAGGTCGTGGACGCCGTTCACGCCCGGCAGCCCTTCGAGATAGTCGCGCACCGCGTCCGCGTCGATGTGCTCCGGAACGGCGGCCAGCGCGAGTCGCATCGAATCGCGCATCAGTCCCCACGTGCCGACAAGGATGACGACCGCGATGACGAGGCCCATCAGCGGGTCGACC
>JBDTIS010000078.1:0-39078 GCA_039936235.1 Burkholderiaceae bacterium
CCAAAAGCAAATCGCCCGGACGAGCCGGGCGATCTGTCAGGTCACAGCGCTTGCGATCAGGCCGGGGCCGTCGCGCCAGGCTGGGCGCCGCTGCCGGACGTGGTGCTCAGCGTCGGCGTGTTCGATGAACTGCTCGGCGGCTTCGGCGGACGCGGCGGCTTGCCTTCGACGATGTCGTTGATCTGGTCGGCGTCGATGGTTTCCCACTCGAGCAGCGCCTTCGTCATCGCTTCGACCTTCTCACGGTTGTCGATGATCAGTTTCTTGGCGAGCTGGTACTGCTCATCGATAATGCGGCGGATCTCGCCGTCGACCTTCTGCATCGTGGACTCGGACACGTTCTTCGTGCTCGTGACCGAACGACCCAGGAAGACTTCGCCTTCGTTCTCCGCGTAGACCATCGGTCCGAGCGCATCGCTCATGCCGTAACGCGTCACCATGTTGCGGGCCATCTCGGTCGCCCGTTCGAAGTCGTTCGAAGCACCGGTCGTCATCTGGTTCATGAACACCTCTTCGGCGATACGGCCGCCGAACAGCATCGAGATCTGCTGAAGGATGTAGTCGCGATCGTACGAATACTTGTCCTTTTCCGGTAGCGACATCGTCACCCCCAGCGCACGGCCACGCGGGATGATCGTGACCTTGTGGACCGGATCGCACTTCGGCAACAGCTTGCCGAGGATGGCATGACCCGACTCGTGATACGCCGTGTTGCGGCGCTCTTCGTCGTCCATCACCATCGTGCGGCGCTCGGCGCCCATGATGATCTTGTCCTTGGCTTTCTCGAAATCGATCATCTCGACAAGACGGCCGGCGCGGCGTGCCGCGAACAGAGCGGCCTCGTTGACCAGATTGGCGAGGTCCGCACCGGACATGCCGGGCGTGCCGCGCGCGATGATGTCGGCCTTGACGTCCTGCGCGACCGGCACCTTGCGCATGTGGACGTTCAGGATCTGCTCGCGACCGCGGATGTCCGGCAGCGGCACCACGACCTGGCGGTCGAAGCGGCCCGGGCGCAGCAGTGCGGGGTCGAGCACGTCGGGACGGTTCGTCGCGGCGATCACGATCACGCCCTGCCCCGTCTCGAATCCGTCCATCTCGACCAGCATCTGGTTCAAGGTCTGTTCACGCTCGTCGTTGCCACCGCCGAGACCGGCGCCGCGCTGGCGGCCGACCGCGTCGATTTCATCGATGAAGATGATGCACGGCGCGTGCTTCTTGGCCGTCTCGAACATGTCGCGCACGCGGGCCGCGCCCACGCCGACGAACATCTCGACGAAGTCCGAACCCGAGATCGAGAAGAACGGCACCTTGGCCTCGCCTGCGATGGCGCGAGCGAGCAGCGTCTTGCCGGTCCCCGGCGAGCCGACCATCAGCACGCCGCGCGGGATGCGGCCGCCGAGCTTCTGGAACTTCGACGGGTCGCGGAGAAAGTCGACCAGCTCGGAGACGTCTTCCTTGGCCTCGTCGCAACCGGCGACGTCGGCGAAAGTGACCTGATTGCTGTTCTCGTCGAGCATCTTCGCGCGCGACTTGCCGAACGAGAACGCGCCGCCGCGTCCGCCGCCCTGCATCTGACGCATGAAGAACACCCAGACGCCGATCAGCAAAAGCATCGGGAACCACGAGATGAACACCTGCATCAGGAACGACTGCTCCTCTTCCTGCTTGCCGGACACCGCCACGCCGGCCTTCATCAGGTCGCCGACCATCCACAGGTCGCCCGGCGACGCGATGGTGTATTGCTTGCCTTCGGTCGGCGTGACGTTCAGGTTGCGGCCCTGTACCTCGACGCGTTTGATGCGACCAGCCTTGGCCTCATCCATGAACTGCGAGTAGCTGACCGGCTCGGCCACCTGGCGATGCGTCTCGAACTGCTTGAAGACGACGAACAGGACGAGGGCGATCACCATCCAGATCGCGGCCTTCGATAACATATTGTTCAAAGTACTCTCCTGCTGGAAGTGGAAACGGCCCGTGCCGCACCATGCCTGGGAATTACATCCGATCTAACCCGCGATTCTAGTCGTTCAACCGATTCGGCGCACCAACCCACCCGACGAGCGGCACGCCAGCAAGCCCGATCCGCACTAAACCGGCTTTACCAGCCGCTTCAAGCCCCTCGCGAGAATGAAGGTTTCCGACGAACGGTCACGCGACGCCTTCGGCTTGCGGGGTGCCACGGTGACGAAATCCTTCTTGAGCGCCTGCACGATCTGACTGTAACCGCTGCCGTGAAACGCTTTTACGAGTAACGCGCCTTTCGGTTTCAGGAACCTGACCGCGAAATCGGTCGCCAGTTCGATCACGTGCTGCATCCGGGCTGCGTCGGCGAGACCAACCCCGGAAAGGTTGGGGGCCATGTCGGAAAGCACAAGGTCGACGCAGCGTCCGTCCGAAGAGGCCGCGACGAGGTCGGCGATGCGCGCTTCGAGCTGCGCCAGCACCGCTTCTTCGCGAAAATCGCCGAGGAAGAAATCGACATCGGCGATCGGCTCCATCGGCAGCAGGTCGAGCGCGATGATGCGCCCGTTGATCCCGTCGCCCTTGCGCAGCTTCTCGCGCACGTATTGCGACCACGAGCCGGGGGCCGCGCCGAGGTCGATCACGACGTCGCCGGACCGGATCAGCCGGTCGACCTCGTCGATCTCCTTGAGCTTGTACGCGGCGCGCGCGCGATAGCCGTGTTTCTGCGCCAGCTTGACGTAGGGATCGTTGATATGGTCGTGCAGCCACGCGGTGTTGAATTTGTTCTTCGCCATTGCTTGCTATGCTGCGCGCATTCGCGCGAGTCCCAGGACGCCGCACTTCTGACTCCAGAAACACCCTCCATCATGCCGAAGATCCTCTCCCCCACGGAACGCAAGACGCTCAAGGCGCGCGCGCATGCGCTCGACCCGGTCGTCCTCGTCGGCGATGCCGGCCTCACACCCGGCGTGCTGGCGGAGGTCGACCGGAGCCTGACGGCCCACGAGTTGATCAAGGTCCGCGTCGCCGGCGACGACCGCGACGCGCGGATCGCGATGCGCGACCGGATCGTCGACGAGCTGTCGGCCGCATCGGTGCAGACGATCGGCAAACTGCTGGTGTTCTATCGGCAGAAACCGGTCACTGCCGACGAGCCGCTGTTCCGCTCGCCGAAGATCGCGCGCAAGAGCGCGGCACGCAGCGCGGCCCGCGACCGCAACCCGGACAGCCGCATCTCGACTCGCAAGCTGAAGACCGATGACAGCCCGCCGCGGACGGCCCGGGTTCGCAAGTCAGGTCAACGCTCGACCAAGAAGGCTTTTCAGAACAACTGACGGAGCGTCAACGCGCGATCGTCGGTGCCGTTCAGCAACCGCCAGGCCAGTATCAGGGCGAAGGCGGCCAGCACCAGGTGCAGGCCGCCCCCGACCGCGTGGAGGCTCGCGAACGATCCCGGCCAGCCGTCCCCGTGACGCGTGATGGCCGGCGCGATCCAGAACAGCTCCAGCGCCGCCGCGACCAGCAATACCCCCGCCAGCCATCGGTCCAGTCGCTGACCGGTCGACCGCGTGAACCACACGACGAAGATCGCGATCACCGCGGCGATACCCGCGATCGCATAGGCGCCTGTGAACGCCCGGCCCGCGATGCGACCCGCCAGCACGCGGTCTCCCGGCATCTCGGCGAAGACCGTCGTCGCCACCCGGACCGAGAACAGCAGCGCCCCGAGCGACGCCGCACAGCACAGTGCGGCGATCCGCCGGACGATCACGACCTGCTTCGGTGACAAGGAAGGGTCCGCTTCAGACGTAGCGAACGGCCAGCACTTCGTATTCGCGGACGCCGGCCGGCGCCTGCACTTCGGCGACGTCGCCTTCGACCTTGTTGATCAGGGCCCGCGCGATCGGGCTGGAGATCGAGATCTTCCCGAACTTGATGTCGGCTTCGTCGTCGCCGACGATCTGGTAGACCACCTTCGCGCTGGACGCGAGTTCCTCGAGCTCGACCGTGCTGCCGAACACGACGCGCCCCTCGGCGTCCAGCGTAGTCGGGTCGATCACGCGCGCGTTCGACAGCTTGCCTTCGAGATCCTGAATGCGGCCTTCGATGAAGCCCTGGCGTTCCTTCGCGGCATCGTAGTCGGCGTTCTCGGACAGGTCGCCGTGGGCGCGCGCCTCCGCGATCGCATTGATGACGTTGGGCCGTTCGACGGTCTTGAGCTGATGAAGCTCCTGCTTCATCAACGCGGCGCCGCGGACCGTGATGGGTATCGTGCTCATGCTTGATTGTTCTGACGTGATGGTGACCATCGGAAGCGCCGCAGGTTGCAGTCACAGCAACTGCGGCCGCCTCAAATGACAGAGGTCGCTGCCGACAAGTCCGCCGGTAGCGACCTCTGATGAAAGCCGCCGTGAGGCGACCGTGTGAGGACGTTAGTTTAAGGCCCGATGCAGACCTTGTAAATCGTAGACCGAGATCTCGTCGCCGCGCTCGTGCATCAGGCGCATTCCTTCGGCCGCCGCCCACGCCCCGGCAATGGTCGTGTACTGCGTCACGCGCATCGCGAGCGCCGTCGTGCGGATCGACCGCGAATCGGAGATCGCGTTGCGCTTCTCCTCGACCGTGTTGATCACCAGCGCGACGTCGCCGTTCTTGACCATGTCGACGATGTGCGGCCGACCCTCCGCGACTTTGTTGACGCCCTGGCACGGGACACCGGCCGCCTCGATCGCCGCGGCGGTGCCGCGGGTGGCCAGCAGCGGGAAGCCCAGCGTATGCAGCGCGCGAGCGACTTCGACGGCCTTCGGCTTGTCGGCGTTCTTGACGCTGATGAAGACCTTGCCCGGTCCCTTGCCATCGACCACGTCCGGCGACGGCAAGCGGATGCCGGCTGCGAGCTGCGACTTGACGAAGGCCTCGCCGAACGTGGTGCCGACACCCATGACTTCGCCGGTCGACTTCATCTCCGGGCCGAGGATCGTGTCGACGCCGGGAAACTTCGTGAACGGGAAGACGGCTTCCTTCACCGAGAAGTACGGCGGGCTGACTTCGGCGCCTATCCCCTGCTCGTCGAGCGAACGTCCGGCCATGCAGCGCGCCGCGACCTTGGCGAGCTGCAGGCCGGTCGCCTTGGAAACATAAGGCACGGTGCGCGATGCCCGCGGATTGACCTCCAGCACATAGACCACGTCTTTCTGGATCGCGAACTGCACGTTCATCAGCCCGACGACGCCGAGTGCCCGCGCCATCATCGCGGTCTGCTTCTTGAGTTCGGCGACGCGTTCGTCGGACAGCGAGTAGGGCGGCAGCGAACAGGCCGAGTCGCCGGAATGTACCCCGGCCTGTTCGATATGTTCCATCACGCCGCCGATGAACACCCGCGAATCGCGGCCGCTTCCATCGTTTCCTGCGTCGCAGATCGCGTCGACGTCGACCTCGATCGCATCGTTCAGGAAGTGGTCGAGCAGCACGGGGGAGTCATGCGAAACCCGCACCGCTTCCCTCATGTACCGCTCGAGGTCGCGCTGTTCGTGGACGATCTCCATCGCGCGCCCGCCGAGCACGTAGCTCGGCCGCACCACCAGCGGATAGCCGATCTCATCGGCGCGTTCGAGTGCCTGCTTCTCGCTGCGTGCCGTGCGGTTCGGCGGCTGCTTCAGGCCGAGCTTCGTGATCAGTCCCTGGAACCGTTCGCGGTCCTCGGCGACGTCGATCGCGTCCGGCGACGTCCCGATGATCGGCACGCCGGCGGCCTCGAGCGCCTTCGCAAGCTTCAGTGGCGTCTGCCCACCGTACTGGACGATCACGCCGACCGGCTGTTCCTTCGCGACGATCTCGAGCACGTCCTCGAGCGTGACCGGCTCGAAGTAGAGACGGTCGCTCGTGTCGTAGTCGGTCGACACGGTCTCGGGATTGCAATTGACCATGATGGTCTCGTAGCCGTCCTCGGACAGCGCGAGCGCTGCATGCACGCAGCAGTAGTCGAACTCGATGCCCTGCCCGATCCGGTTCGGTCCGCCGCCCAGCACGATGATCTTCTTGCGGTCGGTCGGCATCGCCTCGCATTCGGCGTCGTCTAGCCCTTCGTAGGTCGAGTACAGATACGCGGTGCTGGTCGCGAACTCGGCCGCGCAGGTGTCGACCCGCTTGTAGACCGGGCGCACACCGTCCTTGATGCGACGCTCGCGGACCTTGTGTTCGGTGGTCTTCATCAGATAGGCGAGGCGGCGATCCGAGAAGCCTTTGCGTTTGAGCTGATACAGCGTCAGCCGATCGATTTCCGCCAGCTTCGTGCGCTCGAGCCTGAGCTCGATGTCGACGATCTCCTTGATCTGCACGAGGAACCACGGATCGATGTGCGTGAGCTGCCCGACCTCCTCGACGCTCATTCCCATCGCGAACGCGTCGCCGACGTACCAGATGCGCTCGGGGCCGGGCGCGCCGAGCTCGATCTCGATCTTTTCGCGATCCTTCGTCATCTCGTTCATCCCGTCGACACCGACCTCGAGTCCGCGCAGCGCCTTCTGGAACGACTCCTGGAACGTGCGACCGATCGCCATCACCTCGCCGACCGACTTCATCTGCGTCGTCAGATGCGAGTCGGCCATCGGGAATTTCTCGAAAGCGAAGCGCGGTACCTTGACGACGACGTAGTCGATCGACGGCTCGAAGCTCGCGGGCGTCGCCCCACCGGTGATGTCGTTGCGCAACTCGTCGAGCGTGTAGCCGACCGCGAGCTTGGCGGCGATCTTCGCGATCGGGAAACCGGTGGCCTTCGACGCGAGCGCCGACGACCGCGACACGCGCGGATTCATCTCGATGACGATCATCCGGCCGTCCTTCGGGTCGATCGCGAACTGCACGTTCGAGCCGCCGGTGTCGACGCCGATCTCGCGGAGAATCGCGATCGACGCGTTGCGCATCAACTGATATTCCTTGTCGGTCAGCGTCTGCGCCGGCGCGACCGTGATCGAGTCGCCGGTGTGGACGCCCATCGGGTCGAGATTCTCGATCGAGCAGACGATGATGCAGTTGTCGGCATGATCGCGGACGACCTCCATCTCGAACTCCTTCCAACCGATCAGCGACTCCTCGATCAGCAGTTCCTTCGTCGGCGATGCCTCGAGTCCGCGCTTGCAGATCGCCTCGAATTCCTCGTCGTTGTAGGCGATGCCGCCGCCGGTCCCGCCGAGCGTGAAACTTGGCCGGATGATCGACGGGAAGCCGAGCGACCGCTGGACGGCCCACGCCTCGTCGAGCGTGTGGGCGATGCCCGAGCGTGCCGAGCCGAGGCCGATCCTCGTCATCGCGGCCTTGAACTTGGAGCGGTCCTCGGCCTTGTCGATGGCTTCGGGCGACGCGCCGATCAGCTCGACGCCGTATTTTTCGAGGACGCCGTGGCGATGCAGGTCGAGCGCGCAGTTCAACGCCGTCTGGCCGCCCATCGTCGGCAGGATCGCGTCGGGACGTTCGACATCGATGATCTTCTCGACCACCTGCCAGGTGATCGGCTCGATGTAGGTGACGTCGGCCGTTTCCGGATCGGTCATGATCGTCGCGGGGTTGGAGTTCACCAGCACGACGCGATAGCCCTCCTCGCGCAGCGCCTTGCAGGCCTGCGCGCCGGAGTAATCGAACTCGCAGGCCTGACCGATGACGATCGGGCCGGCGCCGATGATGAGGATGGATTTGAGGTCGTTACGCTTGGACATGTGGTTCTCTGGACCTGCTGGGACTGCGGGGTAGAGCGAAGCGCGACGCGACGATCACGCGACGCGCGCCTCCATCGACGCGACGAACCGATCGAACAGATAACCGATGTCGTGCGGTCCGGGGCTCGCTTCCGGATGACCCTGGAAGCAGAAGGCCGGCTTGTCGGTCCGTGCGAAGCCCTGCAACGATCCGTCGAACAGCGACACGTGCGTGACGCGGCAGTTGGCCGGCAGCGACGCCGCGTCGACCGCGAAGCCGTGATTCTGCGACGTGATCAGCACCTGCTTCGTATCGAGGTCCTGCACCGGATGGTTGGCACCGTGATGGCCGAACTTCATCTTCAGCGTCTTCGCGCCCGAGGCCAGCGCCATGATCTGGTGGCCGAGACAGATGCCGAAGGTCGGCAGCCCCATCTCGACGAGCGTGCGGCACGCCGCGATCGCGTAGTCGCACGGCTCCGGATCGCCGGGACCGTTGGCGAGGAGGATGCCGTCCGGCTTCAGCGCGAGCGCCTCGTCGGCAGTGGCCTGTGCGGGCACGACCGTGATGCGGCAGCCGCGTGCGGCCAGCATCCGCAGGATGTTGTGCTTGATGCCGTAGTCGAAGGCCACGACATGGAAGCGGCTCTCGACGCTGCCGTCGTCATCGTTACGGTAGCCCTTGCCGAGCTTCCATACCGAGGCGGTCCAGTCGTAGGCCTTGTCGACGCTGACGACCTTCGCGAGGTCGAGGCCGGCGAGACCGGGGAAGCTGCGCGCGAGCGCGATGGCCTCTTCGACATCGGACGCGTCGCCGGCGCATTCGCCCAGGATCGCGCCGTTCTGTGCGCCGCGGGTCCGCAGCAGCCGCGTCAGCTTGCGCGTGTCGATGCCGGCGACCGCGACGCAGCGCTCGGCCTTCAGGTAAGCGGACAGGCCACGCTCGGAGCGAAAGTTGGACGCCACCCGCGGCAGATCGCGGATCACGAGGCCGGCCGCGTACACGCGGTTCGACTCGACGTCTTCGGCGTTGGTCCCGGTGTTGCCTATGTGCGGATAGGTCAGCGTGACGATCTGGCGCGCGTAGCTCGGGTCGGTGAGGATCTCCTGGTAGCCCGTCATCGAGGTGTTGAAGACCACCTCGCCGATGGACTGGCCGGAAGCTCCGACGGAGATGCCGCGAAATACCGTACCGTCGGCGAGCGCGAGCAGCGCCACTCCGCTTGCGTGTGGATCGGATGGAAAGAAATCGGTCGGCAGCAAAGAACAACCCCTGTCATGGCCGGCCCGATATCGCGGACACCTTTCGACCGAAACATCGCGGGTCGAGCGTTTCGACGCACGCGTCCTGACGAAGGACACTGCGAACGATGCAAGGGTCGATGCGATCGGCGATGATGGAAGGATCGCGCGGGCAGTCGGCAGCTGAAGATAAACCTTCGGATTATACCGTTTCGCACGCGACCATCCGGTGGGGCGCCAGCCGCCCGTCGCGATGCAGCGCCCGCCGCCCCATCCACCACACGAAGCGGACCCCATGAATCAGCTCGATCAAATGAAGCAATACACCACGGTCGTCGCGGACACCGGCGACTTCGAGTCCATGCGTGCATTCCTGCCGCAGGACGCCACGACCAATCCGTCGCTGATCCTCAAGGCGGTCGGCAAGGATGCGTACAAGCCGCTGATGCAGAACATCATCGATGCGCAGAAAAACCTCGCGCCGGCCGACGTCATCGATCATCTGCTGATCGCTTTCGGCAGCGAGATCCTGCAGATCGTCCCGGGTCGGGTGTCGACCGAAGTCGATGCGCGGCTGTCGTTCGACACCGCGGCGACCGTCGCGAAGGCGCATCGGCTGATCGCGCTTTACAAGACCGAAGGCATCACGCAGGACCGCATCCTGATCAAGGTCGCGTCGACGTGGGAAGGCATCCGCGCCGTCGAGATCCTCGAGCGCGAAGGCATCCACTGCAACATGACTCTGATGTTCGGGATGCCGCAGGCGATAGAGGCGGCGGAGGCGGGCGCGACGCTGGTCTCGCCGTTCGTGGGCCGCATCACCGACTGGTTCAAGAAAGCGGAGGGCAAGGATGGTTATGCACCGGCTGCAGACCCCGGCGTGCTGTTCGTACGCGGCGTGTATGCGGCATTCAAGAAGCTCGGCTATCCGACCCAGGTCATGGGCGCGAGCTTTCGCAGCGTCGACAGGTGCTCGCCCTGGCCGGCTGCGACCTGCTGACGATCAGCCCGACCTGCTGCAGAAGATGACCGAGAGCGAAGCGAAGGTCGAACCGCAGCTCGACGTCGGCTGGGCAGCGGCGCAGACCGTCGAGCCGAAGATCTACGACGAATCGAAGTTCCGTTTCGAGATGAACGACGACGCGATGGCTACCGAGAAGCTGGCAGAAGGCATTCGTACGTTCGCGGCGGACGCGGTCAAGCTCGAGAAGCTGATCGCCGCGACGCAGTGAACACCGGTCGCGGCCGCGCGTCGCGCGGACCGCGACAGGACGCGTTCAGTAGATGACCACCGACCGGATCGACTCGCCGCGCTTCATCAGCTCGAAACCTTCGTTGATGTCGTCGAGCTTGAGCCGGTGCGTGATCAGGTCGTCGATGTTCAGCCGGCCTTCCATGTACCAGTCGACGATCTTCGGCACGTCGGTGCGGCCGCGCGCGCCGCCGAACGCCGAGCCCATCCACACCCGGCCTGTGACGAGCTGGAACGGCCGCGTCGAGATCTCCGCACCGGCGTCGGCCACGCCGATGACGATCGACTTGCCCCATCCCTTGTGGCAGCACTCGAGCGCCTGGCGCATCACCTTCGTGTTGCCGATGCATTCGAAGCTGTAGTCGGCGCCGCCGTCGGTCAGCTGCACGATCGCGTCGACGACGTTCTCCACTTCCGACGGATTGATGAAGTGGGTCATGCCGAACTTGCGCGCCATCGCCTCGCGTGCCGGGTTGAGATCGACGCCGATGATCTTGTCCGCGCCGACCATCTTCGCGCCCTGGATGACGTTCAGCCCGATCCCACCGAGTCCGAACACGACCACGTTGGCGCCGGCCTCGACCTTGGCCGAGAACAGCACGGCGCCGACGCCGGTGGTCACGCCGCAGCCGATGTAGCAGACCTTGTCGAACGGCGCGTCTTCGCGGATCTTCGCCAGCGCGATCTCGGGCACCACGATGTGGTTCGCGAACGTCGACGTGCCCATGTAATGGAAGATCGGCTTCCCGTCGATCGAGAAGCGGCTCGTCGCGTCCGGCATCAGTCCCCTGCCCTGCGTGCTGCGGATCGCCTGGCACAGGTTGGTCTTGCGCGACAGGCAGAACTTGCACTGCCGACATTCGGGCGTGTAGAGCGGGATCACGTGGTCGCCGACTTTCAGCGACGTGACGCCGGGCCCTACCTCCATCACGACGCCCGCGCCTTCGTGGCCGAGGATCGATGGAAAGATGCCTTCCGGATCCGCGCCCGACAGCGTGTACCAGTCGGTATGGCAGATCCCGGTGGCCATCACTTCGACGAGAACCTCGCCGGCCCTCGGACCGGCCAGGTCGACTTCCTCGATCGTCAGCGGGTCACCGGCTTTCCAGGCGACGGCGGCTTTGGTCTTCAAATTGATCTCCTGAGTGCAACGAAAAAAGGGGGCCGTCGTGCAGGCACGACGGCCCTGATGCCCTGGTACGTCGTCAGGCGTGGAGTTTGCCCGACGCCTTCGCCACGTGCGTCGCGATGGCATCCATCAGCGCCGGCGACAGGCAGTCGTAGGGCGTGAGGCCGAGTTCGTCGAGACGGCCGCGGACGGCACCCATCTTCGACGGGTCGTAGCCCTGCTCGATGATAGACGACACGAATGCGGCGAAGGTCGGCTCGCTCCAGCCGTCGTCGCCCGACAGTTCGGTATGGATGAAGTCCAGCCCGTAAAACGGATGGTCCTTGTTCTCGATGCGGCCGAACATGTGGGCGCCGCACACCGTGCAGGCATGTCGATGGATCGTGGAGCTGCTATCGACGACCTTGAGCTTGTCGCCGTTTTCCGTCACCGAGATCGCACTGCTTGGGACGACCGCGACCATCGAGAAGGTGGAGCCGTCCGGCTTCCAGCACTTCGAACAGCCACAGACGTGGTTGTGCGCCGACTGCGCCTTCACCGCGACCTTGACCGGACGATCGGTGCACTTGCACGTCAGCGTGCCGCCGCCGTAGCTGGACGAGCCCTTCTTGACGCCGTTATCTACGGATGGATGGATCTGGACTGAACTCATGCGATGTCTCCTCTGGATGACATGGTTGGAATGCTTGCTCGTGTTCGTTACCTCGTCAGCGCCGCCCCGATCGACGCTGCCGGACTGCCGGTTCGTTGCCCTGCCAGACACGCGATCGCGCGCCCGTCGAAAAATCTTTCCGTAACCAGTCGCGCATCGTCGTCAGTGCAGTGCGACACCCCACGGCAGCTTGCCGGTGGGGATGTCGACCAGCCGTCGCAGCCCGACCGTGTCGATCACGGTGACGCCGCCGGATCGACCGCAGGCCACGTACAGCTTGGCGCCGTCCGCGGTCAGCGCCATGTTCCAGGGCCGCTCGCCGACCGGGATCGTCGCGACCACTGCGAACGTCGCCGCATCGACCACAGCCACCGTCGCTTCGCCGCCGTTCGAGACATAGATGCGCTTGCCGTCACGCGCGACCGTGATGCCGTTGCTGCGCTTGCCGGTACTCAGCTTGCGGACGATCTTGGCACTCGCCGTGTCGATCGCGTAGACCTCGTTCGCGTTCTCGGCCGCGACGTAGGCGATTTTGCTGTCCGGCGAGAAGCCGATGCCACGCGGCCGCGATCCAACGGCGACCTGCCCGATCTCGGCCCGCGATGCGAAGTCGATGATGTCGACGGCGCCTCCCTCCTCGGCGCTGACGAAGACCAGTTTGCCGTCCGGCGAGAACATGGCGTGTTCGGGATTCTTCCCGCGCACCTGGACGACGAACGCCTTCGTGTCGTTGCGCGTGTCGATGAACGCGACATCGTTGCTCTCTTCGATCGCGACCGCGATCCACCGTCCGTCGGCGGATATGCCGACGCCCTCGGGCGACTCGCCGAGCGCGATGCGACCCGCGACCTGCCGCGTCGCGACGTCGATCGCGATCAACTGGTTGTTCGGTTGGTCGCTGACGTAGACCCGCCGGTCGTCGGGCGTGGCGACGATCCCGCGCGGCTTTCCGCCGGTCTTGATGTCGTCCACCACCTTGTCGGTCGCCGTGTCGATGACGCTGACGGTGCCTGAACCTTCGTTCGACACATAGGCGAAGCCAGCCGCGACACCGAGTGCGGGCAGCAGGAGCAGGAACGCGGACAGCCGATGGAACAGGGACACGGAAGGGACTCCGGGTTAGGTGACGGTCAGGAATTCGGGTGCCGCAGGCTCAGCCGCGCGAACGGCCGGTCGCGATCGATCCACGCGTGCTTGAGCGTCGCCACGACGTGGACGACGACGAGCCCCAGCAGCACATAGGCAACGACGTCGTGCAGCGTGTTGAGGACGGTGTAGACCTGCGGCGCATCGGACCCCCACGGCGGCAGAACCCAGCGGTTGAACAGATTGATGCCGTGCTTGCTGAAGTTCGACGCCGCGTAGCCGGAGAACGGGATTACGATCATGCAGAGGTACATCGCCGTGTGATTCGCGCGCGCGGCGACCGACTGCCAGCGCGGAATGTCGGACGGCAGAGGCGGTGGGCTGTGCGTGAAGCGCCAGACCAGCCGCACGAGGATCGCGAGGCCGATCACGAGGCCGATGGACTTGTGCAGATTGACGGCAGGACCGCGCTCCGGACTGCCGCGCGCGATCTCGCGCAGATAGAGGCCGAAGCCCACCTCCGCGAGGATCGCGATACCGATCAGCCAGTGCAGGATCACGGCGGTCCGCGTATAGACGATGCGTGACCACGGAACCGGTCGGGACGTATTCAAAATATCGCCTTCGCGCGATTGATCGCGGCGTCCATGCCCCTGGCGGTTTCGAGCCCGCGGGCACCGGTGAAGACCGCGCCGTCCAGATCGGCTTCGGTGAAGTCGGCGGCGCCGACCTCGGCATCCCGCAGATCGGCACCGCTGAGGTCGGTGCGATAGAGGATCGCTCCACGCAGATCCGCGCGACGCAGGTCCGCGAACGCCAGCAGTGCGCGATTGAGGTCCGCCCCCGACAGATCAGCGCCGGACAGGTTCGCCCCGGTCAGGTCCGTCCGCATCTGGCTCATGCCCTGGTTGCGGATCTCGACGCCGAGGTTGGCCTTGCGCAGCGTCGCGCCGTGCAGATCGGTCGCCGGCAGGTCCGCGATGATCCGCGCCCCAGACAGATCCGCGCCTGCGAAAACCGGCCGTGCCCGCACTTCGCCGCCCAGCACGACGACGCTCAGCAGTGACGCGCCGACCAGCCTGGCACCGGTGAAGTCGGTGCCCATCAGCCACGCGCCGTTGAGGTTCGCGCCGCTTAGATCGGCGCCGGCGAGGCGCGACGACACGAGACGCGTGCCGAACAGGTTGGCGCCGGTCAGCCGGGCGGCCTTGAAGTCGATGCGGCTCAGGTCAAGGTCGGACAGGTCGGCTCTCGTGAAGTCCGGGGGCTGCCCGGACGTCGATGCGGCGATCGTTGCAGCAACCTGGTCCGCCGTGCGATCGGCCGCGGTCGCGATGCCGACGAGGCAGCAAGCGAGGACGCCACGCGCGGCGACGCGCCGGAGCCGGTTCACGTCGGCTCCCTCTGAAGGTCGGTCCGTTCGATGCGCAGGTACAAGTCCTGAACGTTCTCGCGATGCATCGTCGGATACAGGCTCCACGCGCTGAACGCCGGCAGCTGCGCCGCATCCAGCGTCGCGGCGAGGCCCGCACCCTGCGCGAACAGCGCACGCACCTGCCGGTCGAGTGCGATCAGGTAGTCGCGCGTCTGCAGCGCCTCGCGCGGCGTCACGACGGGACCGTGGCCCGGCACGATCGTCGTCGCGCCGAGCGCATCGATGCGCTGCAGGGCATCGAGCCAGCCGTTCAGGTCGCCGTCGCGCAGTCGCGGAATCCGGCCGATCGAGACCAGGCTTCCGGTGAACAGGACACCGGTTCTGTGATCGAAGACAGCGACGTTGCCGGGCGCGCTGCCGCGGCCGTAGGACAGCAGGTCCACGACGCGATCGCCCAGGTCGACTGACGTGCTGCCGTCGATCAGGACGTCGGGCACCACCACGCGGCTGCCGGCCATCGCGTCGTCCCCGAGCGTGGCCTTGAGGCGCTTCAGGCAGGTCTCGCAGCGCTCGGCGATCAGCGCCGCCGCATCGCGATGGGCGAGGACAGGAACGCCGCGATCCTGGAACGCGGCGGAGCCGAAATGGAACTCCTGGATCGGGTCGGTCAGGACGACCAGTTGCGGCGCCACCGTCGTCGTCGCGGCGATCGTCGCAAGCATTTGCCGACCGAAGCGATACGACACGCCGGCGTCGACGACCAGCACGCCCTTCGTGCCCACGATGAAGCCGGCATTACCGACGACGCCGCCGTTGGCGGGCGTGACGTCCCCGAGGTCCGCGACCATTGCATAGACGCCGGGAGCCACGGACGCAAAAGTCTCCCCATGCGCAAGCGGCAATCCACACGCGGAGACACCGAGCAACAACAGGCGGCAGAAGCGGGTCATCCGATGACGGACGCGGTCAGGGAGCGCTATGCTGGCCGTCCACGACATCGGGCCCAGGTCCGCACCCGGAGGATTTTCATGATGGCGATACTGCGATGGATGCGCGCGACGCGCTTCGGTCTTCCGATGGCTGCGCTGCTGTGCCTCCTGCCGGCGCCGCATGCGGCTGCGCAACGCGTCGGGCAGACAGCGCGCCAGACGATCGCGGTGCTGGACTTCGACCTGCTCGACGACCAGAAGGCGACGGTCCCCGATACCACGCTCGGCCCGCGACTCGCGGCGATCCGATCGCAGCTCGCCGAGGCACTCGCCCGCGAAAATCTTTACACCGTCGTCGACAACGCGCCGGCGCGGACGCTGATCGACACGTCGCGCGCCACCCAGGACCTGCACGACTGCAACGGCTGCGAGCTCGCGATCGGCAAGGCGCTCGGCGCAGACCGAGTGATGGTCGGCTGGGTGCAGAAGGTCAGCAATTTGATCCTCAACATCAACCTGCAGATCGAGGACGTCGCCACCGGCCGTGTGATCCTCAACAAGTCGGTCGACCTGCGCGGCAATACCGACGAGTCGTGGCGCCGCGGCATCGCCTACCTGGTGCGCGACATGGTCGAGAAGCATCAGGGCTCGCGCTGATTCGGGGCCCCCCGTCACTGCGCTCGTCCTCCGGCGTCGGGCGACGCCGGGCGGATCGCGATTCGGTCCGTGAAGGTCAGATCGCGTGAGTCGACTACCTCGGCCTTCAGTTCGCCCTGCCCGTCGGGCACGAAGAAGAAACGGAAGTTAGGGTTCTCGCTGATCGAGAAGTCCACGTCCGCATCCAGCACCGGGCGACCCGCGTAGGTGACCGTGATGCGCCGCACGAAGTACGGCGGTTGGTACAGATGCGTGACCTGGTCCATCGCGAGCCCGGAGCTGTTCGGATGGCTGATCATCAATTGCGCCTGGACCGGCACGCCGATCGCCACCGGATTTTCGACCCGCATCTTCATGCGTCCTACGTTGGCCATCGCCGCGACCGCGTCCTTGCCGGCCGGCGCCGAACAGCCGCCGGAAGCCTTGACCCAGCGCGTCACCATGTGGAGACTGCCGTCGTTCATCTCGGCGATCGCGCGCATGTGGGTGTATTGCTCGATCCGCACGCGCGTCTCGATGTCGGCGCGGCCGCTGGCCTGCGCAAAGTGGAAGACCGCCGCGACCGGCGACGGATTGCGATCGATGATCAGATACAGCTTGTCGATGTGGCGCGCGGACGATTGCGCGACCTGTGCATGAATCGTGATCGGCACGGTCGCCGCGTCCTCTGCGCGGACCGGCGCGTCGAGCCTGAGCACGTCGCTAGCGTCGTTGTCGATGGGACGCGCTTGGAACAGGCTCAGCCGCACGCGCTGCCAGATCGCGCTGTCGTCAGGATTCGGTTCGTCGGTGGCGGCCGACACGGTCATCGGCATCGCCACCAGCAGCGTCGCTGAGACAACGGCGATCAGATGGCGGGCGCGCAGGAATGTCATCAGTCCTCCCATTCGTACTCGGCGTAAGCGGCGGTCACGTTGCGACGATGAAAAGTGTCCACCAGCAGCCATGCGCTGTTCGGGTCGACGCCGAGAGTGTCGACCGTCTCCTGCATCGTCCGTCCGTCGCGCAGCGCCCCACGCACGCCGTGGACGAGCCAGTCGAGATAGGCGCGTTCAGTCGCGATCGATGCAGTCCACGGCGCATCGATCGGTCCGTGTCCCGGCACGACATGGGCCGGTGGCGACATCCGCGCCAACGTCTCGAGTACCGCGATCCAGCCGCGCAGGTTGCCGTCGACGACCGGGATGTGCCCGACGAACAGGAGGTCGGATAGCCACCAGGTATCCGTCTGCACGTCGTAGACGCTCAGGTCGTTGTCGGTGTGCGCAGTACGCCACGCGTGCAGGCGGATCTCGCGGCCGCCGAGATCGAGCGTGCGGTCAGGGTCCACCAGCAGCGTCGGCGCGACCAGCGTCGAGCCCGCCGCGGCGTCGCCCAGTTCGCGCAGCAACGCGTGCAACTGGTTGGCACCCCGCGCGGCCATCGCCGCCGGCAGCCGCGCGTGGCCGACGTATTGCGGCGCATCGTCCGCGAATGCCGCGTTGCCGAAGATGTGATCCGGATGCACGTGTGTGTTGATCACATAGCAGACCGGCACTTTCGTGGCGCGACGAACGGCCGCCCGCAATGCCTCGCCGGCGTGCAGTGTCGTCCCGGTGTCGATGACGGCGACGCAGCTCGCGCCGACGATGAAGCCGACGTTCGCGACGTCGCCATGATTCGCAGGCGAGACGTCCTCCTGCCGACCTTGGTGGACGTAGACGCCTGGCGCGATCTGTCGCATCGTCAGCTCCGTTGCCGCGTCGACCGCCGCGGCTTCATGCGGCACCGCCACCGGCCACAGCGCGATCACCGCGAGCAGCAGGCATCGGATGCGTCGCGACTCGCATCTAGTGAAAGAAGCAGCTCTTCTTGCCACGGGCCTGCACTTCCTTGAAGTGATCGGCCATCGCCTTGGCCGGCGCATACGCGCGCACCGTCTCGCCGCGCTCGCCGCCGATCGTGTACGCGTACGCGGCAGTCGAGGCCTCGACGAATTCCTCGTAGGGCATCTGCTTGGCAATGGCATCGATCAGGCACGCGCACTTGTAGACCATCTCCTGCGGGTGTTCGGGGTTGTCGCGCATGCAGCCGTGCACGTATTCGACACGATCGATCGTCGGGTAGTCGAACGCCCTGGCCATGCCCGGCAACGCCAGCAGCGCGGCGAACACCAGAGACCATCGTCCTCGTGGCGCAAGCACCTTCATCATCGTGTGGCGCCTCCTCATCGCGCCGCATTCTCGAACATCAGCACGTCTTCCAGCAACGGCGCCTCGCCCGTCGAGGCGGCCGGCCCTGGCGCGTCTCCGGTGACCGACGATCGTAACCGCAGCACCTGTCCCGGCACGCGGTCGGACATGGCGAACGCATAAGTCTTGTTCTCGTACGGACCGAGCTTGCCCTTCATCGGATCGCCGACGAACGGCCGGATCACCACCTCCGTCGCTTCCACCATCTTGCCGCCGAGTTCCACCGATGCAGGACGCAGTTGCGCACCTTCCGCGAACGCGAGACGGATGCGGCGGCGAAAGTAGTTCTCCGATCCGCCCAGCCGGCGGTGCATGTCTCTCACATCCTGTTCGAGGAAGTAGAGGATAACGGGATTGGCCTTGGCGTCGTCGACGGCCGGCAGGAGCACCTTGTGCGCGCCGTCCAGATAGGACACGTCGACCGCGCGTCGACCGCTTCGCTTCGGCTTGATCGTCAGGACTACCGGTCCATCGAACGGCTGATCGAGAGATCCGCTCTGGCGATAGTGATAACGCAATACGTGCGCCGCGCCGATGCCGTCGAAGTGTTCGTCCAGGAATATCTTCTTCTCGGCCTCGGAAATCGGCAGCTCACCGGCGGCGGCGGCTGCCGGATCCGCGGCTCTGGCACCGTTCGTCGGCATCAGCATCAGCGTCGCGGCCATCGCGACGGTCGTCGCCACCAGGCGGCTAAGGTTCATGGGTTCTCCCCGACATCGCGTCTTCCAGGTCGTCGGCCGACGCGGGATCGAGCCCGCGCAGCACCGTGACGATGCGTCCAGCATCGACCAGCGCTCCGGTCCGCACGTAGGCCTTGCCGAGATCGAGCCACGCGCGGACGTAGCGCGGATCGAGCGCCACCGCATCGCGAAACGCAACGATCGCACGGGACAACTCCCCCTGGTGGATGTAGCCGTTACCCCGCATGAACGGCGATTCCGCGTCGCGCGGGGACGCTTCGGTCCAGCGATTCGTCAGCGCGATCAGGTCGTCCCAGCGGCCGTCGTGCTCCATCGAGGCGGCTTGCATGAAGGGAGGCAGCGCTGGGCCGGGCTGTGCCCAGAACGGCATCGCGCCCTGCAGCGGAGTCACCGGGGCGAAGCCACTGGTATCGTCGACGTGACCAGCGATCCAGTCGACCGGCGACGCGAAGTAATAGCCTTCCGCGCCGCGCAGACGAAACGTGAGGATGCCGGCGAGTTCGCCGTCTGCGTTCAGCAACGCCCCACCGCTCGCGCCGGACGTGAAGGCGGTGGTGGTCTGGATCACCTTGCTGCCTCCCAGTTCGTGCAGGCCGCTGACGATCCCCGGGCGCAGCTGGATGCCCATGCCGCCCGAGTAGCCGGCGGCAGCCACCGGCTGATTGATGCGCAACGCGCGTGCGGTCGCGAGCGGGATCGGCGCGATGTCGGCGAGGCCAGGTGCCCGTAGCAGGCACAGGTCGAAATACAGGTCGGCGCGTTCTGACGCGACGGGCCAGCGGGCGCCGTCGTGCACCAGCACGACCACGGACGCGTTCCGCGTGACGTGGCAGTTGGTGACGAAAGTCCCCGGGGCGACGCTGACCGCAGTACCGAGCGACACGCGGCCGTTACCGTTGACCGCTTCGACCTTGAGCACGCTGCCGGCGAGGACCAGCGCACGGATCCGGTCGATGTCCTGCGCCGCCGCGGTTCCGTTGCAGGCGATGCACGCAGCCGCGATCCAGCATCGCAGTCGGCGACGCTCGACGCGTCGACGAATCCGTTCAAGGAAGCGCCACACCGCGTTCATCGATTCGCGGGACGCCGTAAGACGCGAGGATCGCGGCGATGCGATCCTTGTTCCTGACCAGCAGACTCTCGACCTGATCCTTCCATTCCTTCTCGCCATAGCGGACGCCCATCGCGATCTCGTAATCGAAGCGAACGTCTTTCTCGGATGGCAACAGAATCATCGTCAGCGCACGGCCCTGCTTCTTCACGAAGTAGCCCGCGATCGGACCCCAAACGATGGCTGCATCGATGCGGCCACCGACCATCTCCTTGTCGATGATCTCGCCGGCATACTGCTCTGGATCCGCGCTGAGGATGCGATACGGCACCCCCTGGTCCACGAGATCGTGCTTGACGAGCCACTCGCTGGCCGGTGACCGGTCGTAGATGCCGATGCGCAATTTCTTGAGTACGTCGCGCGGCAACGCCAGGAACTGTTCCAGCGATGTGACCGACGCGAGGCTGGAGGTCTTGTTGAGTACCAGCGCATAGGTCGAGCGGTAATAAGGGGCCGTCGCCGATACCTGGTCGAATCCCTTCGGAACGCTCAAGACGAGGTCGCACGGATAATCCTCGCCGGGCACCTTCATTCGGAGCGTGTTGCGGATGAAGGCCATCCGCTGAGGAAAGAAGTAAGGCTTCAGCGGAATGCCGAGTTCCTGTGAGAACAGTTTCGCAATCTCGTCTTCGTAGCCTTCGCCCTTCGCGTTCGAAAACGGCAGGTTGTTCGGGTCCTGACAAGTGCGCAACGCGTCCCGCTTCGTTTCGTCGGCAGTCTGCGCGACGCCGGTCGACGCGATAAACGCGAGCCCGAGCGAGATCACGCAAGTGAGAACGGCTCTACGAAAGAACCACGGCGACCCGTCCGTCACTTTTGTGCCTCGACATGGGCTTTCGTGATCGCCCCGTCGGAGCGACCCTTCAGGTAGGCATACAGGTTATCCATGTGATCCATCACCGACTTGCTCTCCTTCCAGCTCGGCATGCCCTTCTCGACACGACCTTCCATCAATGTCTTCTTGAAATCGTCCTTCGACAGGCTCTTCAGGCTGTCTACCAGCGAAGGGCCGACGAGACCCTCCTGATTCGCACCGTGACAACGGTCACAGGCGGCCGCGCGCCAGGCACGGAAGCCGTCCATCACGGCGGGCGTGACCTTGGTACCGTCGACGACGGTGCCGTAGGGCTTTGCATCCGGTCCGGCGGCGCTCTGGGCGCTGGCCGTTGCTAGAGGGATGAACAGGATTACGAGGGCGAGGCTATTCTTCATCTGCGGAATGGCTTTCTCAATTGCAAGCGTCGCTGCGAGCGGCGACCGAAGCATGCGGACGATCATCGACGGAAGCCGGGGACGGTCCATCCATACGTCCGACCAGCCGTCGCGTCGAAGCATCGAAGTGGCGATGGGCGCCCCGCCGGCATTCGGCGGGGCGTGTGTGCCCGGTCCCTGCGTCAGTTATCGCCGAGCGCGAAGACCGTCAGCGAGCCGCCAAGATTGGTGTACTGGGACAGTTCCCTGTACCCGCCCACCGCACCGAGTCCGTCCTGAGCCTTCTCGAGCCCCGCAGCCATGCCGATGCCGGCCCAGCCACCGATGCCCGAATAGACGCCGACATACTGCTTGCCCTTGTGCATGTAGGTGAAGACGTTGCCGATGATTCCAGACGGCGTCTTGAACTTCCAAAGTTCCTTGCCATCCTTCAGGCTCACGGCCTTCAGGTAGCCCTCGAGCGTGCCGTAGAAGATCACATCACCAGCCGTCGTGAGCGGTCCGCTCCAGACAGAGAACTTCTCCGGCTTGGACCACACGATCTTTCCCTGGCCTGCATCCCACGCGATAAAGTTGCCCATGCCGCCATGACTGTCTGGCGCAGGGTACATCGACAGCGTGGCACCGACGTATGGCTGGCCCGCCGTGTAGTCGACCTTGTACGGCTCGTAATCCATGCAGACGTGGTTGGTCGGCACGTAGAACAGCTTGGTGTTCGGGTTGTACGCGGCCGGCTGCTGGTCCTTGCTGCCCAACGCCGCCGGACATACGCCCTTCGTATCGACGTCGGGTCCGTTCCTCGCCGTGCTGTACTTCGCGACCGTGACTGGCCGACCCGTCTTCATGTCGATGCTGCTCGCCCAATTGACCGCCGGATCGAACTTCTCGGCGACGAGCAGCGCGCCAGTGGTGCGGTCGAGCGTGTAGCCGAAGCCGTTGCGATCGAAGTGGACCAGCGCCTTCACCGGCTTGCCCTTGACGTTGATATCCGCCAGGATCATCTCGTTGACGCCGTCGTAGTCCCACTCGTCGAACGGTGTCATCTGGTAGACCCACTTGGCCTTGCCGGTGTCGAGGTCACGTGCCCATACGCTCATCGTCCACTTGTTATCGCCGGGGCGCTGCGAGGGGTTCCACGTGCTGGGGTTGGCCGACCCGTAATAGAGCAGGTTGAGCGCCTTGTCGTAGCTATACCAGCCCCACGTCGTGCCGCCACCGATCTTCCACTGGTCACCCTGCCAGGTCTTGAGCGACGAGTCGGCTCCGACCGGGGTCACCTTGCCGTCGGCCCACGTGGTGGTGGTATTGGGATCCATCAGCATGTCGGCATCCGGACCGACGCTGTAGCCGCGCCACACCATCTTGCCGTCCCTGATGTTGTAGGCGCTGATGTAGCCGCGCACGCCCCATTCGCCGCCGCTGATGCCGGTGATGACCTTGTCCTTGAAGATGTGCGGCGCATTGGTGTTGACCGCACCGACCTTCGGATCGCCGTTCTTGACGGTCCAGACGACCTTGCCTGTCTTGGCGTCAAGCGCGACGAGGTTGGTGTCGGCCTGCTGCAGGAAAATCTTGCCGTCGCCGTAAGCGACACCACGGTTGACCGTATCGCAACACATCTGCGGAATGACCGCCGGGTCCTGCTTGGGCTCGTATTTCCAGACGATCTTCTGCGAGTCGAGGTCGACCGCGAATACCTTGTTGGGGAACGGCGAGTGTATGTACATCATGTCGCCGATGACGAGCGGAGAGCCTTCGTGTCCGCGGAGGACCCCGGTGGAGAACATCCACGCGACCTGGAGTTTCTTGACGTTGCCTGCGTCGATCTGCTTCAACGTGCTGTAACGATGGTTGTATTCATCGCCTGCCTGCGCTGCCCAGTTGTCTGGATTGGCCATCGCCTTGTCGAGGTCCGCGTCGGCGTGCGCCGCAACAGGCATAACAAACGCGACGCCCAACAGCAATGCCTTCCAATTCCAATTCACATTCATCTCTGTCTCCGGCCCGTGAATCGATCTCGTTCTGTTGCGGAGACGCCCGAGGAATCTGTGTACCGGAACTGCTTTTCGCCGGTAGGCCCTCTTGCAATGCGCGACTCGGCAACTCTCGTTTAGCACTTCCTTCTGAGTTGCAGTATTGGGCGATCGCAAGACCAGCCTGTATGAACTGCGGGGCCAGCATAGCCCTTAAAAACAGACTAGCCAAGGGGCGTGTGGTGTCTATCAATATGCTTTGAAAAGCATAAAGTCTCTACTGCAATGCAGCAATGGAAGGTCGATCGAAATCACTGACAGAAGTGGCGCGCCGAACCCGCGTCTAATTTGATGGGGATCATCATCGTTGCCCGATCGAATCGATGACGCTTCGCGCCAGGCTCGGCGCAAACCGTCAAGAGATTGCCAATGCCCGCAAGCCCTCGCTCACAGCCCGATCGACGCGCTCAGGCCGACGGTATAAGTGCGACCCGGCGCAGGCTCGAAGAAGCGCGCGTTTGACTCGTTGATGATGACCGAGCCCGCATAGTGACGATCGAACAGGTTGTCGACGCGCGCGAAACCGGTCACGGTCCAGCGGTCAGCCCTCAGCACATAGCCTGCCCGGACACTGCCGATCGCATAGCCGGGCGCGGCGTCGCTGTTGATGTCGTCGACGAAGACGCGGTTCGATGCGCGAGCCTCGATCGCTGCGCGCCATCCGGTCGGCGGCGACCACGCGAGTTCGCCGTAGAAGCTGGAGCGCGCGATGCCGGGGATGCTGTTGCCGGCGGCCACGATGCGCGTCGGTTGCGCGCACGGCGTCGCGGTGCACGTCAGGAAACCGTCGCGATAGGTCGCGTCCAGTAGCGTGTAAGCCAACTGCAGGCGGGCGGCCTCGAACAGGTCGCGGCGCAACGACAGTTCGAGTCCGTTGCGCCGCGTGTCGCCGACGTTCTGGAACGTCGCGCGGCCACCGAGGTTGCTGACCGTGGCAAGTTCGTCGGTGGTCCGCGTCTGGAACGCGGCGGCGGTAACGGTACCGAGCCACGCGCTGCGCACCTTCACGCCCGCTTCGAAGTTCTTGCTGCGCACCGGCTGTAGCGCGAAGTTGAGGCCGCTCGCTCCGTCGGGACGATACGAGAGCTCGTTCAGGGTCGGCGTCTCGAATCCGCGGCCTGCGGAGACATAGAGGCGCAGGTCGTCGAGCGGCGCGTAGACGATGCCGGCGACCGGTGTGACGGCGCCGTAGCGCACGCGTCCGCTATCGTCGGGATTGCTGGCCGTGACGAAGTGATCCGACGACTCGAAATGCACGACGCTGCGGCGCGCGCCGAGGTCCACGCTCCATTGCGGCGCGATCTTCCACGAGCCCTGTACGTAGACGTCAGCGTCGTTGACGTCGTTGGTCTCGTTGCGTCGCAGGGCACCCTGCACGCCTAACGTCGAGCCGATGTAGTTCAGGTATCCGAAGCGCTTCTCGTTGAGCCAGTCGTAAGCGACGCCGGCGACCAGCGTCAGCTCGCCGAGCGGTGCTTCGCGAAATTGCCCGGTCCAGCGCAGGTCGACTCCGTGATAGTCGCGCGCGAGCGCGATCACGCCGCCGGCACTCAGTGGACTCCGCTCGGCCGCGACCGGGATCGCCTGGAACTGGATCGTGTTGCGGTGGCCGTCGTAGACCACCGCGCGAACCGTGCTGACATCGTCGATGCGTCGCGTGTATACGGCACCCGCCTGGGTCTGATCCATCGACTTGCGCGTGTTGTAGAGCAGCGCGGACGCATCGACGCTGCGCGGATCTGCGAGGAAAGCGGCGCGGGTCAGGCCGAGCGGATCGTCGGCCTTGCCGAGCGAGACGCTGTTGACGACCAGCTTCAGTGTGCTCGCGTCGTCCAGCCTCAAAGTAATCTTGGCGTTGCCGAGATTGCGTTGCGCGGCGCTGTGATCGCGATAGCCCTGCGTCGTGAAGCGATTGACGTCGAGCACTGCATCGACGCCGTCGATCGCGCTCGAGTACTTGAGCCCGACGCGAGCCGTGTGATTGCTCCCCACCGCGAAGTTCGGGGTGATGGTTCCGGGAGTCGAGCCATCTTCCGTGTAGATCGAGACCACGCCGCCAGACGAGTTGCCGTAGAGCGCGGAGAACGGACCGCGCAGGACCTCGATGCGATCGACCGAGCTCAGATCGACGTTCGTGATCTGACCCTGACCGACCGGCAGCGTGGCCGGGATGTCGTCGACGTAGAGCCGTACGCCGCGAACGCCGAAGCTCGATCGCGCCCCGAAGCCACGCACCGACAACTGCACGTCCTGCGCGTAGTTCTGGCGGTCGCGCGCGACCAGACCGGGTACCGAACCGACGCTCTCCGAAAGATTGACCTGCAAGCGCCCGTCACGGACCGTCGAGCCGTCAATGCGATCGATAGATGCAGGCACGTCGAACGCAGCCCGCTCGACGCGGGTGCCGGTGACGATCACCGGATCGAGCGACGTCTGACCGACTTGCGAAGTCTGGCATTGGGCCGCGGATGCGACCACCGCGCCCGTGCCGACGAGACACGCGCCCACCCATCGTCGACGCGACGGGTTCGCTGCAAAACCGAACATGCTTCTTCTCCTGGTGTCCGGCGGTCTTTCGGATTGCCGCCTGGTGCTCGAGCCTAACCCAGCTTTCGCGAACGGTCATGAGACGCGACGAAAAGCATGCATGCGGTCCATCGCACGAAGCTGCGTGTCGCGCCAGGGCGACGCGCGACGGCATCCGGTCAGCCGGACACGCGCATCAGCGCACCGAGTCCCAGCACGTGGGTCGGCTGCGGCGAACCGCCGGCAGGCTCCAGCGATAGCCCGAAGGCCTTCGCGCGGCCGACGTCGGTCGCGTTGACGTTCTGCATCGACGCCGCATCGCTGCGCGCGCCGGCCGGCAACAGTCCGGCGGAGATCATGCCCTTCGCGTCGCGGGGTGCGATCCACAACTGCAGGACCTTGCCGTCGGGTACCTCGATGTTCGCAGCGACGCGCACCGCGACGCCCTTGCCGTCGTCGGTCGCCATCACGACGGCGATCGGCGCACCGGTCTTCGGATCGGTCAGCATCGCGATCGCGTCGGGCATGGTCTGCACGCGGACGATCTTCGATTGGACGACCCGCTTCTCGACGATCCGCGGTTCGACGATCGGCAACGGACGCGACGCGATGCCGATCGCGACGACGGCCATCGCGGCGAACGCGGCCGACAGCCCGCGCCACAGCATCAGGCGATCCCACCATCCGACGGTCGCTACGTCATGCCGTGCCGTGAAGCCGGGCAGACGCGCCTCGATCGCTTCCCACACGCGCTTGGGCGGCACCTTCGAAGGAACACTGTCGATCAGGGGCGCGAGGCGCTCGCTCCACTGCAGCGCGAGCGCGCGCAGCTCGGGATCGCTGCGCGTCCAGCGTTCGAAGCGACGACGCGCAGCACCGCGCATCGTGCCGAGCGCGTACTCCGCGGCCAGCATCTCGCGCAGTCGTTCGTTGCCTCGGCTGTCCATGGTCGTGAAGGTCGTGAACTAGACGGCGAGGCCGTCGAGGCAGCGCCGCATCTTCTCGAGTCCGCGACGGATCCAGGTCTTCACGGTGCCGATCGGAATCTTCATCGTGGCGGCGAGTTCCGAATGCGTCAGACCCTGGAAATACGCGAACGCGATCGCCTGTCGCTGCCCGGCATCGAGACGCTTCAGACAGCCTTGCAGCGCGGTCGCGTCCTGCGAGCGCATCGCGAGATCGGCGGGTGTCGGACTGTCGGACTCGAGCACGGCTTCGAGGTCGTCGTCGAACTCGACCGTGCGCGGATCGACTCGGCGGATGTAGTCGAGTGCGCGATTGCGGACGATCGTGACCATCCACGTCATCGGTGCCGACAGCGACGCGTTGTAGCCGGCAGCGCCGTTCCACACGTTGACGAAACTGTCCTGCAAGACATCCTCCGCACGACTCTCTTCCCGCAACATACGTAACGCGACGGCGAACAGTTTCGGCGAGGTCGCATCGTAGAGGCGGCGATAGGCGTGTCGGTCACCGAGCGCGACGGCGGCGATCAGCCCGGCCAGTGTGGCCGGGTCGGCAGGTGACGTCGACGAAGCGGTGGTCATCGGTCAGCGCAGGCTGCCGGTCGATGCGACGGCGAACAAGCCGACACTCGCGAGGAAGCCGACCAGCCATGCCGGCGAACGCAGCATCGGCCGATCCGCGACGTAGCACGCGATGAACGCCACTCGGGCGACGATGAAGACGATCGCCAGCAGGTTGATCGTCGCGAACGGCACTTGCTGGAGCACCGCGACGACGACGCCTGCCGCGAACAACGGAAATGCTTCCCAGCTGTTGGCCTGCGCCGCGTTTGCGCGAGCGCGCATGCCGGTCTGCAGCGCGAGCCACACGCGCGGTTCATGGTTGTCGAAACCCGGGGAGCCGCCCGCGCCCGCCTTGCTGCCGAACTTCGCGAGATACGAGCAGACGATCGGCAGGATGCCTGCGAACAACACACACCAGAAGGCGACGATCATGTCGATCCAGGGCGGCGGCCCCACCGCCGATCACTTCTCACCCTCCCCTTCGAAAGCGTACCCCGGACTCGATCCGGGGGAAGGTCCGGGTTCGCGCTGGCTTCAACCGAACCGTTGATCTCGACCGACATCATGACGGGGTGAAGAGCGCTTCGATCCGCGCTCGCATGGCGGCATCGATCTGCGGAACGACTTCCATCGCCTTCATGTTTTCGACGACCTGCTCGGGATGCGACGCGCCGGTGATGACGGTCGACACATGGCTGTTGCTCGCACACCACGCCAGCGCGAGCTGCGCGAGCGAGCAACCCAGTTCGCCGGCGATGTCGGCCAGCGACGCGACGACTGCGTTCTTCTTTTCGTCGAGCAATGCGTCCTTCAGGAACGCGTAGTTCTTCAGCGTGGCGCGGCTGCCTTCGGGCGCGCCATTGCGGTATTTGCCGGTCAGGAGTCCGGACGCGAGCGGACTCCACGTGGTCAGGCCGAGACCGATGTCCTCGTAGAGACGCGCGTATTCGACCTCGACCTTGCTGCGATCGAACAGGTTGTATTCGGGTTGCTCGACGACCGGCTTGTGCAGGTGGTACTTCTCGGCGATATCCCAGGCCGCGCGGATGTCGGCGGCAGGCCAGGACGAAGTGCCCCAATACAGCGCCTTGCCCTGCGTGATCATGTCATGCATCGCCCAGACCGTCTCCTCGATCGGCGTGTCCGGATCGGGACGATGACAGTAGACGAGGTCGACGAAGTCGAGGTCGAAGCGCTTCAGCGAACCGTCGATCGCGTGGCTCAGGTACTTGCGGTTCAGCGTGTTGCGTTGATTGGGTCCCTTCTCGAGTCCCCAGTAGAACTTGGTCGACACGATGTACTTCATCCGCGGCCACTTCAGCTCCTTGAATACCTGACCCATGATGGTCTCGGACTGGCCGAGCGCATAGACCTCGGCGTTGTCGAAGAAGTTGACGCCGGCATCGTAAGCGGCCGCCATGCATTCGCGGGCCAGCTTCGTGTCCATCTGATTGCCGTACGTCACCCACGAGCCGAAGGAGAGCGCGCTGACTTTGATGCCCGCGCGACCGAGTCGTCGATATTCCATTGCTCACCGCTCCCGTTGTCTTGGTGTCATGAGGACCGCCGGTCCAGCACCGCCTGCGCGATGGTACCCACGTCCACGTATTCGAGTTCGCCGCCGACCGGCACGCCGCGCGCGAGCCGCGTAACCACGAGGCCGCGGCTCTTGAGCATCTCGCCGATGGTGTGCGCCGTCGCCTCGCCTTCGTTCGTGAAGTTGGTCGCGAGAATCACTTCGCGCACCACCTCGTCGGTCGCGCGACGCAGCAGCCGGTCGAGATGGATGTCCTTCGGCCCGATCCCGTCGAGCGGGGACAGCCGGCCCATCAGCACGAAATACAGCCCGCGGTAGGTCAGCGTCTGTTCGATCATCAGCTGGTCGCCCGGCGTCTCGACCACGCACAGCAGCGTCCGGTCGCGCCGGTCCGACGCGCACACGTCGCACAGCTCGTTCTCGGTGAAGGTGTTGCACATCGCGCAGTGGCGGATGGAATCGACGGCCTGCGTCAGCGCGCTGCCGAGCCGTGTTGCGCCGTCACGGTCGTGCTGCAGCAGGTGATAGGCAATCCGCTGGGCCGACTTGGGACCGACGCCGGGCAGACGCCGCAGGCCTTCGATGAGGTCGTCGAGTCGGGAGGGTGTTCGCGGGGAAGACTTCATGGCAACCGCGGATTCTACTGCGCCGCCGTCAGGCACCGAGACGCGCCACCGCGAAATCGACGAAGTGCCTGACCTTGACACTGGCCGTGCCTTCGTGCCGATAGACCAGGTGCGCGGCGCGGAGGGGCAGTTCCCATTCGGGCAGCACGTGGATCAGCTCCCGGCCGTGACCTGCGGCGCGACGAGGATATCGACGTGCACGATGATGCCGACACCCGCCACCGCCGCGTTAAGCAGCGCGTGTCCGTCGTTCGTGCAGAAGCGGCCGCGAACGGGAATCGTGACCGAGGTCCCGTCCCGCGTGAAGCACCACTGCGAGTCGGGCCCGGTAGCAAGCGAACCGAGACAGTTGTCCTGCGACAGGTCGGACGGCTGCTCCGGCGTGCCGTGCGAAGCGAGATAACGCGGACTGGCGACCGCATGCATCCGCGACGACTGCAGCCGACGCGCCATGACCGACGTATCGACCAGCGGCCCGGTCCGCACGCCGACGTCGTCGCCTTCGACGACGAGGTCGACTACGCGGTCGTCGAGCATCAGGTCGACGCACACCTGCGGGTAGGCCTCCATGAGCGCGGCGATCACGGGGACGAGACGATGGGTCCCGTAGGCGGCGCGAGTACTGCGCGACAGCGTACGAGATAAGCGGCGCCGACCGGGGTCAGCGTGATGCGGCGCGTCGTGCGTTCGACAAGCCGCGCATCGAGGCGGCTTTCGAGGCTGCGGACGTGGTTGGTCACCATCGTCGTCGAGATCTGCAGCACTTCGGCCGCGACTACGAACGCGCCCTGCTCCGCCACGCAGACACACACAGCCATGCTGGCCAAAGCATCCATCGCGCGTCCCGGGTCCGGAAAGACTGTATCCGCCGGTGCTTCACGGAGCCGGCGCGATCATATGCCGCCCAAAGCCGGGATCGCCGGCAGAAGCGCGACGGCTGGCGTAGTCGTCCGCGTCGACCTGCGGCTGCGAGCGTCCAGCGCGATCGTGTCCGGCAGCGTGATGGTCGCGTGGTTCGGCGTCGCGAAGTTGAAGCACGAGCTGAAGTCGCCCGGCACGACGCGACGCCACGGGCTGATGTTCGGCTCGGACACGCCGAAGCGCTTCTCGACGAAGCGATCCGTGGACGTGTGGTCGAACACCTGCGAGTTGACCCAGCCACCCTTGCTCCACGGCGAGATCACGTACATCGGCACGCACGGACCGCGGCACGTCGGCCTTCAGCAGCTCGACGTCGCGGGTCCTGATGCCCTTCTCGTAGATCGCCTGCTGACGCGCGTTGCCGGTCGGCGATACGATCGGCACGCTGGCCGTGTACGCGTCGCGAAAAGCTCTTGAAGCCGAGCGTCGAATTCAGCCCGTACGCCGATCTGCAGGTTCTGTTAGATGCGCCACGAGACGCCGGCATCCTCGAGGCGCCGCGTACGTGCTCCACGAGTAGCCGGTCTCGATCGTGCCGCCGTAGGAGTTCTCGACGGCCGGTCCGTTGTAGACGGCGGGCAACGGAGGGTCGTCGTGGGTGTGTTCGCTGCCGCTCCACTGGAACGTGCGGTTCGGCGCGGTACCACCTAAAAAGGAACAGTGGTTCGCATCGCAGATCGTGAATGCGTTGGCGAGCGCGAACTGGAACGGCACGTCGGCTCGGTGTAGCAGACCATCGACGCGTTGTCCTTGTATTGCGGCCAGTTGCTCATGCGGCCGTGATCTGATGCGTTCTGTGTATCGCGACAGAGGTGGACGATGTCCGCGGTGCGTATCAGCGAGAAGTTCGCGAGCGTGTCGTCGTGCTGGACCTTCAGCAACTTCGGACTTGGTGCCGGTCGCATTTTCGTTGCGCTGGTACCGGACCGTCTTGCCGTGCAGAAGCCGCACGTCGGCGACCGGGATCGGGAACGGTTCTCCATCATCAGCAGGACGATGGCAACGCGATCGCCTGCGTGCACGAAGCGGCAAGCGGCAGTCATCGGCGCGCCATGAAGCGTCGGTCTTTCGGACTCGCTTAAAATCGGCACCGCCCGATCGTCACGAGACGATCGGCGTCTCACGAATCGAAAGTCCCGAATGCAGACCCGTTCCAGTGCGGAAGAAGTCAAGCGACGCCGCACCTTCGCGATCATTTCGCACCCTGACGCCGGCAAGACCACGCTGACCGAGAAGCTGCTGCTGTTCTCGGGCGCGATCCACATCGCCGGATCTGTGAAGGCCCGCAAGGCGACGCGTCACGCGACGTCCGACTGGATGGAGATCGAGAAGCAGCGCGGCATCTCGGTCGCATCGTCGGTGATGCAGATGGAATATCGCGACTGCGTGATCAACCTGCTCGACACGCCGGGCCACCAGGACTTCTCGGAGGACACCTATCGCGTGCTGACCGCGGTCGATGCCGCATTGATGGTGATCGACGCGGCCAACGGTGTCGAAGCGCAGACGCTGCGGCTGTTGGAGGTGTGCCGCGCGCGCGGCACGCCGATCATCACCTTCGTGAACAAGATGGATCGCGAGGTCCGCGAGCCGCTCGACCTGCTCGACGAGATCGAGCGCGCGCTCGGCATGACCGCGGTGCCGTTCACGTGGCCGATCGGGATGGGCAAGAACTTCAGCGGCGTCTACGACATCGCCGCCGACAGCATGCGGGTCTTCAAGCCCGGTGCCGACAAGGCCGGCCAGGCGTTCGAGACCATCGCCGGCCTCGACAATCCGGCCATCGACGAACGCTTCGACGCGGGCACCGGGTACGTCGCGAAGGCGCGCGACGAGATCGAACTGGTCAGCTCGGCGTCCGAGACCTTCGACGAGGCGCTGTTCATCGCCGCGAAGCAGACGCCGGTGTTCTTCGGCTCGGCGGTCAACAACTTCGGCGTGCAGGAAGTGCTGGACGCGGTGGTCGATCTCGCGCCGCCGCCGCAAGGCCGCAACGCGCTCCAGCGCGCGGTCGCGCCCGACGAGAACAAGTTCGCGGGCGTGGTTTTCAAAATTCAGGCGAACATGGACCCGGCCCATCGCGATCGGATCGCATTCGTCCGCGTCTGCGCGGGGCACTTCGAACGCGGAATGAACCTCAAGGTGACGCGCTCCGGCAAAGCGATGAAGCCGAACAACGTCGTCACCTTTCTGTCGCAGCGGCGCGAGATCGCCGAAGACGCCTATGCCGGCGACATCATCGGCATCCCGAACCACGGCACGCTTCAGCTCGGCGATACGCTGACCGAAGGCGAGGCGCTGCAGTTCACGGGGTTGCCGTTCTTCGCGCCCGAGATGTTCCAGGCTGTCGAGGTCGCCGATCCGCTACGCGCGAAGCAGTTGAAGCACGGGCTCGAGCAGCTCGGCGAGGAAGGCGCGATCCAGGTGTTCCGTCCGCATCTCGGCGGTTCGCTGTTGCTGGGTGCGGTCGGCCAGTTGCAGTTCGAAGTCGTACTGCATCGACTCGAGCACGAGTACGGCGTCAAGGCCAGGCTGATCGGCACCAAACAGCGGCTGGCGCGCTGGATCACCGCCGAGGGATCGGCCGATGGCGAGCGAGAACTGAAGCGCTTCATCGAGTTCTACGCGGCGCGGATCGCCTACGACGCGGTCGATGCGCCGACCTACATGGCGACCCACATCTCCGAGCTGCGCGTCGCGCAGGACGAGTGGCCGAAGATCAGGTTCCATGCCCTGCGCGAGCACGCCGGGTTGGTGTTCCAGACGGGGTTGGCTGCCTAGGCATGTCGTTCCGAGCCTAGCGCGGAACCTCATCCAGGGGCATTCGTGCCGCCCTTGCTCGTGGACAACGTCCCTCGCAATCTTTCCGGACGACAACTGTTCGAACTACGCGAGACATCAGGCTGGATCGCCGACCATCGCGAACACGACAGGCGGCGCCAAGCCGTGATCGCGACTGTGTGCAATCACCGACGATCAGGCCGCCTTGCGTTCGGTCTGCTCGCTGCCGAGCAGTTCGAGGAACGCCTGGTTGAATGCGGGCAGATCGTCCGGCTTGCGGCTGCTGACCCAGTTGCCGTCGCGGACCACCTCCTGGTCGAGCCACTCACCACCGGCGTTGCGGATGTCGTCCTGCAACGACGGCCATGCAGTCAGCGTCCTGCCCTTGATCAGACCGGCCGAGATCAACAGCCACGAACCGTGACAGATCACCGCGAGCGGCTTGCCCGAGCGATCCATCGCCTGCACGAACGCGCGCGCCCTCTGGTTCATGCGAATCGCGTCGGCGTTGACCACCCCGCCCGGCAGGAGCACCGCGTCGTAGGCCGATGGATCGGCGTCTTCGATAGCGCCGTCGATCACGAAAAGATCGGCCTTCTCGTCGTGGTTCATGCCCTGCACCTCGCCGCTCTTGTCGGAAAGGATGTGGACCGTGACGCCGGCCGTTTCCAGCGCTTCCTTCGGCGACGCCAGTTCGGCCTGCTCGAAGTCGTCGGTGACGAGGATAGCGACCTTCTTGCCGTTCAAGGGTTGGTTCATCGAGATCTCCAGTCAGGTGATGTGAGGAGACGACTTGAACACCTCGACGCGACAAAGTTCGTCGCAGCGGCCGAGCCCGCCGAAAGTCAGTGAAGCACCGACAAGTGGCCTGCCCGCTAGACAGGCGACCGGGCTCGTTTCAGAACGGCAGCTTCATTCCCGGCGGCAGCGGCATCCCCGCGGTGACGGCCGCCATTTTCTCGCTCGACGTCGCTTCGGCCTTGCGGACCGCGTCGTTGAAGGCTGCGGCGACGAGGTCTTCCAGCATGTCCTTGTCGTCGCCGAACAGCGACGGATCGATCACGACGCGCTTGACGTCGTTCTTGCAGGTCATCGTCACCTTGACGAGCCCCGCGCCCGACTGGCCCTCGACCTCGATCGCCGCTAGGGAGTCCTGGACCTTCTTCACGTTGTCCTGCATCTGCTGGACCTGTTTCATCATGCCAGCGAGCTGGTTCTTCATCATGGCAAGCGCTCCGACTTCTCGTGGGGGTTAATGGCTGGGAACTAGAGATGACTCAGACCGGCTTGACCGAGCCCGGTACGACCGACGCGCCGCCGAAATCACGGACCACGGCCTGCACGAACGGATCGGCATCGATGATCGCCTGCGCATCGGCCTGACGCGCGGCACGCTCGTCGCTGCGCACGGCCGCGACGGTCGCACCCTTGACCGCGCCGACCTCGATCGTGACGCCGACCGGACGACCGAAGTATTGCGCAAGCGCGGCCTTGAACTTCTCGAGTGACGCGCCGCTACCCAGCAGCGTCTTCTTCGGGACGCGCAGCAGGATCGAACGCTCGTCGTGCGAGACGAGTTCGGTCTGCTGCACCAGTTCGCGTGTGAGGCCGGTCAGTTTCAGATTGCCGACGACCTCGACCCAGCTGTCGATCGGCAACGGCGCGTTCGGAATCGCGGACTCCGTCGGGGCTGCGACCGGAGCCGGAACAGGCGCAGCAACGGCTGCCGCGGGAGCGCCTACGGGTGGTCCGGCGCGAAGCTGGACCGGTACAGGGCCCGCCTCGACGCGAGGGGCGATCGGCCTGACCGGCGCCGGCGCGACCTGAGCCGGCTCGAGCTGCGATCGCGACACCGCTGCTTCACGCCGCGGCACCGGTTTCACGACCGAGCCATCGTCGATGCGGAATGCCAGCATCCTCAACAACGTCATCGAGAACCCGGTAGTCTCGTCCGGTGCGAGCACGAGGTCGCGGCGACCGTGCGCGGTGATCTGGTAGTAGAGCTGCACGTCGTCGGCCGACAGCCGGCCGGCGAGCGTCTTCAGATGCGTGTCGTCGGCGTCGCCGATCTCGCCGTCGTCGGCCGACGCACGCGCCGGCACCATCTGGATCATCGCGATCCGGTGCAGCAGTCCACCCAGCTCCAGCAGCGCGTTGCCGAACGAAAGACTGCGCGACGCGATCTCGTCGACCACGGTCATCAGTGTCGGACCGTCGCCGTCGGCCAGTGCATCGAGGATGCGCAACAGATAGGTCTGGTCGAGCGCACCGAGCATGCTGCGCACCGCGTCCTCGCCGACCTGCCCCGCGCTGTAGGCGATCGCCTGATCGGTCAGCGACAGCGCATCGCGCATCGAGCCGGCTGCGGCGCGGCCGAGCAACCGCAATGCGGGTCGCTCGAACGCGATGCCTTCCTGCTCGAGCACGTAGCCGAGATGACCGGCGATGTCGGCCAGCGGCATCTGCTTGAGGTTGAACTGCAGGCAGCGCGACAGCACCGTGACCGGGATCTTCTGCGGGTCGGTGGTCGCGAGGATGAACTTGACGTGCTCGGGTGGCTCCTCGAGTGTCTTCAGCATCGCGTTGAACGCGTGGCTGGTGAGCATGTGCACTTCGTCGATCATGTAGACCTTGAAGCGCGCATTGCTCGGCGCATAGATTGCCTGCTCGAGCAGCTGCGCCATCTCGTCGACGCCCCGATTCGACGCGGCGTCCATCTCGATGTAGTCGACGAAGCGTCCCCCATCGATCTCGGTGCAGGGCTGGCAGATGCCGCACGGCTTCGACGTGATATCGCCGTGGCCGTCGGCTCCGATGCAGTTCAGGCATTTCGCGAGGATGCGCGACAACGTGGTCTTGCCGACCCCGCGCGTGCCGGTGAAAAGCCACGCGTGATGCAGCCGCTGCTCGTCGAGCGCGTGGCGCAGTGCCCGGACGACGTGCTCCTGCCCGACCAGCGTCTCGAAGTTTCGAGGCCGCCATTTGCGTGCGAGGACTTGATAGGACATGAGGAGGACGTTGAGTGGGAGACGAACGAGCACTCGACCTGTTTATCGTGCCACGCGAACCGATGAGCCTGACGCTTCAAAAGCGTGGGGGCAAGGCACGGCGACGCAGACAGTACGCGCAGTACGGCAAGGAGCCGCAACACCGCCATCCGCGCTCTTGAAGTGTCCAGGTAGGCGAGCCGGGTCCTCGGCACTTACGGGTGATGACTATGGCTGCTTCGTTCCCGACCTGACCAGGTTTGCCAATCCGCAATGCGAGGGGGCCCGCCACCGTGGATTCTATCAGTGCCTCGTGGCCGAAAAGGCGGATCGACCCGAACGCCGACCGAATCGGGCTGCCGACCGGGCTCCGCCGGCCCCGACTCTTGAATCCGGCGTTTATGTCATCATCTCCGGCGGGCCGCGCAGTCCATCGCAGGCGCGCCACAACCCCCACGTGACCAAAGAATCGGCCCTCGGCCGATTCATTCAATCGAGGCTTTCATGAGCGAATCCATCAAGACCGTTTCCGACGCATCGTTCGAAACGGACGTTTTGAAGTCCGCCGGGCCGGTGCTGGTCGACTACTGGGCGGAGTGGTGCGGCCCGTGCAAGATGGTGGCCCCCATACTCGATGAAGTGTCGAAGGATTACGCGGGCAAGCTCACCATCGCGAAGCTAAACGTCGACGAGAACCAGGCGGTGCCCGCGAAGTACGGCATCCGCGGCATCCCGACACTGATGCTGTTCAAGGACGGCGCGATCGTCGGCACGAAAGTCGGAGCCCTGTCGAAGTCGCAACTGACGCAGTTCATCGACAGCAACATCTGAGTCGCGGCGCGCCTCCGGGCGCGTTCCTGATGCATCCGCGCAACAGTCGCGGCTCCTTCCCAGCGGAAGTGCGCCGCGGCTCTTGTGAAAAATCTCCGACGGGTCGCACAATTCACCCGTCATAAAGGCAGCCGTTTTATCGGTCGCACGCAGCGACCCACGTGCGCAGCTCGAGTTCTTCAGCGCGCCCGCCGCGAGTCCGCGCCGCACCGTTCCAGGTGCCGGACGCCTCCTCGGAGTTTCCGCAGTTCTCGTCCCTCCTGTCCGGGCCGTGTCCGCATAGCCACACCTCGTAGTCCCCCGCCTCGCCGACGTCCTTCCCGCCCGGCAAAACTCCCCAGCAACCGTCCGTACCTTCCCATCAGGGAACGCCACATGCACCTTTCAGAACTCAAAGCCCAGCACGTCTCCGCTCTCCTCGAGATGGCGAACACGCTGGAAATCGACAACGCCAACCGGATGCGCAAACAGGAACTGATGTTCGCGATCCTGAAGAAGCGCGCCCGCACCGGCGAGCAGATCTTCGGCGACGGTTGCCTCGAGGTGTTGCCGGACGGCTTCGGCTTCCTGCGCTCGCCGGAAGCCAGCTACATGGCTTCGCCGGACGACATCTACATCAGCCCGTCGCAAATCCGCCGCTTCAACCTGCATACCGGCGACTCGATCGAAGGCGAGGTCCGCACGCCGAAGGACGGGGAGCGCTACTTCGCGCTGGTGAAGGTGGACAAGGTCAACGACTTCCCGCCCGAGGCGTCGAAGCACAAGATCATGTTCGAGAACCTGACGCCGCTGTTCCCCGACGAAGCGCTGGTGCTCGAGCGCGACCTGAAGGGCGACGAGAACATCACCGGCCGCATCATCGACATGCTCGCGCCGATCGGCAAGGGCCAGCGCGGCCTGCTGGTCGCGTCGCCGAAGAGCGGCAAGACGGTGATGATGCAGCAGATCGCCCACGCGATCGCCGCCAACTATCCGGACATCGTGCTGCTCGTCCTGCTGATCGACGAGCGTCCCGAGGAAGTGACCGAGATGCAGCGTTCGGTTCGCGGCGAAGTCGTCGCGTCGACCTTCGACGAGCCGGCCACGCGCCACGTCCAGGTCGCCGAGATGGTGATCGAGAAGGCCAAGCGTCTGGTCGAGATGAAGAAGGACGTGGTCATCCTGCTCGACTCGATCACGCGTCTGGGCCGCGCCTACAACACGGTGATCCCGGCGTCGGGCAAGGTCCTGACCGGCGGTGTAGACGCGAACGCGCTGCAACGTCCGAAGCGTTTCTTCGGCGCCGCGCGCAACGTCGAGGAAGGCGGCTCGCTGACGATCATCGCGACCGCGCTGATCGAGACCGGCAGCCGCATGGACGACGTGATCTACGAGGAGTTCAAGGGCACCGGCAACATGGAGGTGCACCTCGAGCGCCGCCTCGCCGAGAAGCGCGTCTACCCGGCGATGAACCTGAACAAGTCCGGCACGCGCAAGGAAGAGAAGCTGATCAAGCAGGACCTGCTGCAGAAGATCTGGGTGTTGCGCAAGCTGCTCTACAGCATGGACGAGATCGAGGCGATGGAATTCATGCTCGAGAAGATGAAGCAGACGAAGAACAACAACGAGTTCTTCGATCTGATGCGGCGCGGCAGCAGCTGACCGGGGGCGCTTCGACCTTCGCCGCCGACGTCTGCAACACCGATGCTGCACAGGTCGGCCGGCTCTGGCATAATCGCGTGCTTCGCTTTTTGCCCACACTGACTACCGTGCAAGTAGTCCGCGATCAAAATCAGAGCGGACCGGCTACCGACAAATCGAGATCCCCATGAAAAAAGACATTCATCCCGCATACCGCGACGTCGCGTTCGTCGACCTTTCGAACGACTTCAAGTTCATCACCAAGTCGACGATGAACGCTCGCGAGAAGATCACCATCGACGGCGTGGAATATCCGCTCGTCAAGATCGAAGTGTCGTCCGAGTCGCATCCGTTCTACACCGGCAAGCACAAGGTCATGGACACGGCTGGCCGCATCGACAAGTTCCGCCAGAAGTTCGGCAACCGCGCCGGCAAGGCCGCGGCCTGACGCG
>JBDTIS010000079.1:0-16210 GCA_039936235.1 Burkholderiaceae bacterium
CGAATGTCGTCCCGACAAAGGAGGGACCTCACCGTCGAAGCATGAAGTGCGGACCGATGCGTCGCGGTAGAGGTTCCTAACTGCGTTCGGAACGACATATGCGCGAATGTCGTCCCGACAAAGGAGGGACCTCACCGTCGAAGCATGAAGTGCGGACCGATGCGTCGCGGTAGAGGTTCCTCACTGCGTTCGGAACGACATATGCGCGACTGTCGTCCCGACAAAGGAGGGACCTCACCGTCCAGGCATGACGTGCGGACCGATGCGTCGCGATAGAGATTTCTCACTGCGTTCGGAACGACATACATACCGAAAAATTCGTGTCCCGCCATTCGCCGCAGTCACAACGCATGTGCATCGTCATCGGAACGCGCCACTTCAGAACAGGAAGTAGCGCTGCGCCATCGGCAGCTCGGTCGCCGGCTCGCAGGTCAAGAGCTCGCCATCGGCGACGACCGCGTAGGTCTCGGGGTCGACCGTGATCGTCGGCGTCAGCGCGTTGTGCACCATGTCGCGCTTGCCGATCGTCCGGCAACCGCGCACCGCCACGATCCGCTTGTTCAACTGCAGGCGTTCCGGCACACCGGCGTCGACCGCGGCCTGTGACAAAAACGTCAACGAGCCGCGCGCGACCGCCTTGCCGTGCGCGCCGAACATCGGCCGGTAGTGGACCGGCTGCGGCGTGGGAATCGATGCGTTCGGATCGCCCATCGCAGCCGCGACGATCTGGCCCCCCTTGACGATCAGGAACGGCTTGACGCCGAAGAACGCCGGCTTCCACAGCACGAGGTCGGCCCACTTCCCGGGCTCGATCGAACCGACCTCGTGCGCGATGCCGTGCGTGATCGCCGGGTTGATGGTGTACTTCGCGATGTAGCGCTTGACCCGTGCGTTGTCGTGATGCGCCGGGTCTCCGGGCAGGGCGCCGCGCTGCAGCTTCATCTTGTGCGCGGTCTGCCAGGTCCGAATGATGACCTCTCCGACGCGTCCCATCGCCTGCGAGTCCGACGAGATCATCGAGAACGCGCCGATGTCGTGGAGGATGTCCTCTGCGGCGATGGTCTCCTTGCGGATGCGCGACTCCGCGAACGCCACGTCCTCGGCGATCGCCGCGTCGAGGTGGTGGCAGACCATCAGCATGTCGAGGTGTTCGTCGAGCGTGTTGATCGTATACGGCCGCGTCGGGTTGGTCGACGACGGCAGCACGTTGGGCTCGCCGCAGACGCGAATGATGTCCGGTGCGTGGCCGCCGCCGGCGCCTTCCGTGTGGTACGTGTGGATCGTGCGGCCCTTGAACGCGGCGATCGACGCTTCGACGAAACCGGCTTCGTTCAACGTGTCGGTATGAATCGCGACCTGCGTGTCGGTCGCGTCCGCGACGGCCAGGCAGTTGTCGATCGCAGCCGGCGTCGTGCCCCAGTCCTCGTGCAGCTTCAGCCCGATCGCGCCGGCTTCGACCTGTTCGTGCAGCGGCCCCGGCAGGCTGGCATTGCCTTTGCCGAGGAAGCCGAGGTTCATCGGATAGGCCTCGGCAGACTGCAGCATGTTGGCCATGTGCCACGGGCCCGGCGTCACGGTCGTCGCGAAGGTTCCGGTCGCGGGACCCGTGCCCCCGCCGAGCATCGTCGTCGTTCCCGACATCAGGGCTTCGTCGATCTGCTGCGGGCAGATGAAGTGGATGTGGCTGTCGACGCCGCCCGCGGTCACGATCATGCCTTCGCCGGCGATGATCTCGGTGCTCGGTCCGATCACGATGTCGACGCCGGGCTGGATGTCCGGGTTGCCGGCCTTGCCGATGCGCGCGAAGCGGCCGTCCTTGATCGCGATGTCGGCCTTGACGATGCCCCAGTGGTCGACGATCAGCGCGTTCGTGATGACCGTGTCCGCGACGTCCTTCGACATCCGCTGGCTCTGGCCCATGCCGTCGCGGATCACCTTGCCTCCGCCGAACTTCACTTCCTCGCCGTAGATCGTGTGGTCCCTCTCGACCTCGATGAAAAGCGCGGTGTCGGCGAGCCGGACGCGGTCGCCGGTCGTAGGCCCGTACATCTCTGCATACGCCTGCCGGGAGATGCGCGTCGTCATGCGGCGTTCTCCAGCGGTCCCATGATCGCGCCGTTGAAGCCGTACACGACGCGATCGCCGGCAAGAGCGACCAGCCTGACGGTGCGCTCCTGGCCGGGTTCGAAACGGACCGCGGTGCCGGCGGCGACGTCGAGCCGAAAGCCGCGCGACGCGGCGCGGTCGAACGCCAGTGCGTCGTTGACTTCGAAAAAATGAAAGTGCGAACCGACCTGCACCGGCCGGTCTCCCCGATTCGCGACGACGACGGAGACAGTCTCTCGGCCGACGTTCAGGTCGATCTCGCCTGCAACGGCGAGCAGTTCACCGGGAATCATGACTCGTCCTCGTTCAGACCACGGGATGATGCACGGTGACGAGCTTGGTTCCGTCCGGAAATGTCGCTTCGACCTGAATGTCGGGGATCATCTCGGGCACGCCGTCCATCACGTCTTCACGGGCGAGAAGGGTCGTGCCGTAATGCATCAGGTCGGCGACGCTGCGGCCGTCGCGTGCGCCTTCCATGATCGCGGCGGAGATGAACGCGACCGACTCCGGATAGTTCAGCTTCAGGCCGCGGGCGCGACGCCGTTCTGCCACCAGCGCGGCTGTGAACAGCAACAGCTTGTCTTTTTCGCGCGGCGTCAGTTCCATGGCTTGCCTTCGGGTCGCCCGGTCATGTGGACCAAATCCGCGGCATCGTAGCGCATCGTCCGGTCATCGCGGGCCGCGCGATCGTCCAGAGTTCGTGGAATAGCGCACGGACGCTTTCGACCGAATCGGACAGCGCGCGCGCGACGACGAGGCCGTCGCGCAGGACGGTCACGCCAGCGTTCGCCCGGGTCATCGTGACAAGGCGTGCGCGTTCGAATTCGGCTTGGCCCCACGTCGCGCCCCAGGCCCAGAAAAGTCCGGCGACATGCTGGCCGTCCCAGCCCACCGGCGAGCCGAGCAGGGCATCGTCCCCGGCGACCCGCGCACGCTCGCGCCAGACGACGCGGCCGGCACACGACAGCACCAGGTCCTGGCGCAGCGTGCCGCGCGTGAACCGTTCGCCCGATGCCCGGCGTCCGAGCGCGACGACGTCCCAGCCGATGCAGGTCGCGCCGGATTCGCAGGCGATCGAAGTCGACGTCGCCGCGTCCGCGCCGTCGAACACGATGCTCTCCTGCGGCAACCATTCGAGACAGGCGCCGGCAGCTACTTTGAGCACGACATCTTGCGACGCGCGCGTGCCGTCCGACCGATACCACTTGGTCGCGCCCGGTGTCGTGATCAGCGCGTTCGCCCGGTCGACCACGTCGATGTCGATCTCGAGTCGGTCTCCGCCCGCGATGCCGGCCGGAGGATGAACGACGAGTAGATGTGCGACGCCAGGGCCTTCGGGATAGAGCGGCTTCTGCAGCCTGAGCGGCCCGAGATGACGGCGATGTACCGCGATGCTGGAACCGCCGCGCATCGCGACGCCTATCTCGAGACGCGCGTTCCAATGCCGCGTCGTCGTGACGCTTGTCGCCGCATCGGGAGGGTGGCCGTCCATCGTCGTGCTTATACCGGAGTCGCGATGGGCCGTTCGCAACGAGGCGGGTAGACAGCTTCCACCGCTTCGGACGGCGCCACCGCGACGACCGCCGGCGCCACGCACTTCCACGATGACCTCCGAGTCCGCAGCAACCGATCTGCTGGGACCACGCGAAACGGGTCGCGACCGGTGTACCGGCCGCGACCCGAAGCTCCTTTCGCGTCGGTGGTGCTTAGACCGGGAACGTCGCGATCAGTCCATTCATCAGGCGATCCACATCGGCCGTCGTGTGGAACAGGTGGGTCGACATCCGAAGCGGGTGCGACGTCGTCACCGGGCCGAGCGCAGCATTGTCGTTCGCATTACGGGAAGGGTCGCTGCGCAACGTGTGCGGAAGCGCCGTGTTCCGGATCACGACGTTGAAATTGTCGCGAATCGCAGCGACCGCGTTGCCGCTCGCCGTCGTCTGGGCGCTCGCCTGGGCAGCAGTGAGATCCGCGTTGTAGTCGACCCCGATGCCTGCCGTCGTCGAGAACGGATTGAACGACGTCAACCCGACCCGCGCGTGGTGCGGCGTGTTGGCATCGTACGGCGTCGCCATCGAACGGTTACCCCAGACCGCCGCGATCCTGCTGCGGAGGTACTGTGCGAGGGCGATGTCGTAATCCTCGATGGTCTGCCGTCCCCACGAGTCCCACAGTTGGCAACAGTCCTGCAATGCGCGCAGCGCGGGGTAAGACGGATTACCGATGCTCATCAGCGTAGCCGCGATGTTCTGCGAAGGGCTTCGCATCCCACCCGCCAGCGCGCTACCGGCGGCACCGGTGTAGCCGCCGCTCACGGTTGGCCAGAACGGCGCCAACGGCGTCGTGTTCGTATAACCGGGCACCGTGATGGTCGAAGTCACGCCTGCGGTCGTGATGGTCTTCGTGTACGCCGTCGCGGACGTCCCGTTGCGGACGTACATGATCCCCGTCTGTCCCGGTCCGCATTGCCACTTGTGACCGGCTCCGGCAAAGAAGTCGAGCCCGGAGTCGTGCATGTTGAACGCGATCATGCCCGGAATGTGGGCGCCGTCCATCACCGACCAGATGCCGACCGACGCCGCCCACTGTGCGATCTGCTTCTCGGGAAGCCGGATGCCGGTCAGAAACGGCGGTGACGAGAACACGACAGCGCGGGTACGGCTCGTCAGCAGCGCCTGGAAGCGCGCGAGGACCGTGGCATCGCTGTAAGCGTCGTTGGTCGGCAGATTGACCCGTTTGAGCACCACGCCACGCCGATCGGCGAGGACCTGCATCGGTGAGTTGCCTCCGGGGTGTTCCATGTTCGTGGTGATGATCTCGTCGCCGGCGCTGAACGTCATGCCGTTGAGGATCTTGTTCATGCCGTCGGTCGTGTCGAAGCTCATCACGAGCTCGAACGGATCGGCGCCGAACCCCGGCGCGAGCAGGTTGCGCATGTCCTGCGTGTTGAAGCTCGCCGTGGGATCCCGCGCGATCGCCGCAGTGTTCGCGGCCAGGCTCTTCATGACGGGGATCGGCGTCGAGCCGGTCGTTCCGACATTCATGAATGTCCGATTCGGATCGAGCCCGAACGCCGCTGCAAACGGGCCTCCGTAGGCGAATGCCGGTGCGGTCAGGAGCGTGCCGCCGAGGCCGCTTGCCGCAGCCGCGCTGACGCCGACGAGCTTGAAGAAGCTGCGTCGACGATCGTTCATCGTCGCTTCGGCCTCCAGGGCACGGTTACGGGCGGTACTTTCACTGAATTGGTCCATTTTTTCCTGTCTCCAGAGTGAGTGCGGGCCGCGCGTCTCGTGCCGGGTCCCGCGTCGTTCCTACTGCGATGGCCATGCTAGGACGGCCCGTTCGATGTATTGCCGGCCGGGCTTGCCCGGCCGTTGTTCACTGCACGGCGATTGCCGAGATCTCTACTTTCACGTCGCGCGGAAGCCGCGCCACCTCGACCGTGGCTCTCGCCGGTGGGGTCTCGGGAAAGAACGTCGCATAGGTGGCGTTCACTTTCCCGAAGTCGTTCAGGTCCTTGACGAACACCGAGGTGGAGACCACGTTGGCCATCGTCATTCCGTTCGCGGCCAGCACCGCCTTCAGGTTCTCCAGAACCAGCTTGGTCTGGTCCTCGACCGATGCATCCTTCATCAACTGGTCGTTTCGAGGATCGATCGGTAACTGACCCGACAGGAACAGCATCGGGCCGGCTTTGATCGCCTGTGAGTAAGGGCCGATCGCCTTCGGAGCCGACGTCGTCGAGATCGCCTCCTTGTGAGTCGGCAACGAGGTGCAAGCTGTTGACACGAGCCCGATGGCGATCGCGGTCACGACGGCGAATCGGGGAAGGAACGGCTGCATGAGGGACTCCATTGGTTCGACGAGTGCGTTGCCGGCGGGCTCGGCCCGTCCTGCGGCAGCGCGCGCCCGTCCGTTGCGGAAGGGTCAGCGAATCGAGGCGATTTCGCGGCGGTTACGACGCCGGCGCTCTATGGCGACGAACGCGAGGCCGATGCCGAACAGGGCCAGCAGTGGCGGCTCCGGGATCGCGGCGGCCTGATCGATCGTGAGCGAGTAGAGCCAGCCAGTGCTCCCTCCCGCGCCACCACCTGCGACGAACGTATCGAAGACGAAGTCGTTGTTGGTGTCGTAGCAACTCGTCACCCCGCCGGTGCAGGCGAGCAATCCGGCGTTGTAGCCCGAGAAACCGATGGTGAACAGGCCGCCCAGATTGCCGGTGACGAAGGTCAGTCCGGACATCAGCGAGCCGAACCCCGCATCGTCGTTCGAAGCGAGCAATGAGCCGGTGGGACCGTACAGCCCGAGGATCGAGTCGGCCGATGCGTCGGGACTGGTCGACGCGATTCTGAGCGTCGTGAATGCCGAAACGAAGAAGCGGAAAAAGTCGTCCGACGGATCGGCGAAGCTTCGTTCGCCGTTGACGACGGTCTGCGCGGCGGCCGCGCTGGCGACCAGTTGAGCGGTCGCATACGTGTCGTTCGATTCCACCTCGCTGACGGTCCCGGCATGCGCCGGTAGAGCCGCGGCAGCCGCGACGGTCAAGGACAGCGCACAACACTTGAGCCACTGGGTTTGCATCTCATCTCCTCAAAGCGCCGGTATCGGCAATGTGGTCGTTTGCACCGATCAGCGGGCAACGATCTCGTGAGAAGAGACAGTAGTGAAGGACGGCAACATGCGTCAAGTAATGCATGGATGCGCCAAATAGGGGCGTTGCGAAGGATGGGTTTTCACTAATTGCACCAAAAACCGGCCTAATTGCAATAGTCGACAAGTTTCACGAACTCTAACTTCCGACCCATCGCACGTCGCGCGACCGCGCAGGTGGTCACCAACGGCTTGCTACTGCCGTAGAGGTCTTTCGGAAGTGCAGGGCGCAGTTCGCCGGCGCGCAGCGCAGCGCATCGTTCCTGGCGACGAACGCACCCTCGCGGTAACCGTCCGCTGCGTTCAGCCCAGCTGTCTGCCGGCGACCGCGGCCGCAGCCGAACGCGTCTCGACACCGAGCTTCTCGAACAGATGTTCCAGGTGCTTGTTGACGGTGCGCGGGCTCATGCCGAGGATCTCGCCGACATCGCGGTTCGTCTTGCCTTTGGCGATCCACGAGAGCACCTCGGTCTCCCGCGGCGTCAGCGACGCTGTCGCGAGGCGTGACGGCAACGGCGCATTGGCGGCAGGCGCATCGAGGAGCCACATCTCCTCGCCCGGCCCGGCGCGGGCGAGTCGCCGCGCCGTCAGAGTCCGGTTGCCGACGGTCCGCGCCCGGATCTCTTCGACGTCTACGCCGGCTGTCAGCCACGCGATGCAAGACGCGTCCTTGCCGTCGGTGAAGAACTGGGACAGCCATCGTTCCGCCTTCGGCGATCGCCACGCGATCCGCTGGCGGCCATCGATGATGAGCACGCCATGGCCGCCGACGTCGATGGCGTGCCGCGCCATGCGGACAGCCCGCGCGTTGCGCACATGTGTCACGAGTCGGGCCAGCACCTCGCGCGATCGCACCGGCTTGACGACATAGTCCACGCCGCCGGCCTCGAAGCCCTTGACGATATGGCTGGTCTCGGAGAGGCCCGTCATGAAGATGACCGGGATGTGCGACCACTCGGGACGCAGCTTGATGCGGCGGCAGGTCTCGAAGCCGTCGAGGCCGGGCATCAGCGCGTCCAGCAGGATCGCATCCGGCGTGATCAGGTCGAGCCGCTCCAGCGCGGCCGCGCCGTCCGAGGCCACCAGGACGGTGTAGCCATCGTTCTCCAGATCGAGATACAGCGCGCCGAGCGACTGCGGCACGTCGTCGACCACGAGCACGACGTCGCCGGTCTCGCGGCGGTCGACTCGGGTCGCCATGGGGGCGGGCATGTCGTCCATCATGCCGGTTCCGGATCGGCGACATCGCCGAGGGCCGCGATCAGGTCGGCCCAGGCGAAGCGTGCGACGAGGCCGCGCAGCGCTTCGACCTGGCCTTCGCATCCGGCGTGTTCCGCCGCGAGTGCGTCCAGCGCGCGCTGCAGCCCCTGCGCGTGGCCGATCCGCGCCAGTTGCAGCAGGACTTCGGCATGCTTCCCGGGGACGGGGACGAAGGAACCCGGGAGGATCGACGGCGGAGGGACCCAGCTCGGCAATGCGAGTTCGGCGACCCATTCGAGCTGTAGATGGCGCTGCAGTACCGCCAGCAGTTCGGATTCGATCACCGGCTTGTCGACGAAGCCCTGGCAGTCGGCTGCATGGATGTTGTCGCTCTGGTTCTCGAACGTGTTGGCCGAGACCATGATGATCGGCATGTCGCCGATGCCGTGCGCGCGGATGCTGCGCGCCGTCTGCCACCCGTCCAGGTCGTCCATCGAGATGTCGAGCAGAACCGCGTCGGGCGGCGCGTCGAGCACGCTTTCGAGGCACTCCCGCCCGCTGGCAGCCTCGCGGATGAGGAAGCCGAGCGGCAGCAGCATGCCGGCCAGCATCTGTCGCTGGATCGGGTGATCGTCGACGATCAGCAGGCTGCGGCGGCGCCCCGTGTATCCGCTGACGGGCCGATGGCGCGGTGCCCGCGCGTGACCATGTTCCGCCGTTTCGCTCAGGTAGAGGCGCGCGGTGAACGTGCTGCCCTTGCCCGGCTCGCTGCGCACGGTCAGCTCGCCGCCCATCAACTGCGTGAGCAGGTGCGTGATCGTCAGGCCCAGGCCGGTCCCAGGTTCCCCGGTACGGCGGCCGGCGCTGCCACGCTCGAACGGCAGGAAGATGCGTTCCAGGTCCTGCGGCGCGATGCCGATTCCGGTGTCGATGACATGGAAGCAGGCCACCTCGCGCGTGTGATCGAGCAGGAGAGTCACGCTGCCGCGATCGGTGAAGCGCACCGCGTTGCCGAGCAGGTTGATCAGGATCTGGCGCAGGCGCCGTGCGTCCGCGCGGACGAACCGCGGGACCCGGCCCAGCGTACGCAGCTCGAATGCGATGCCCTTCGGCGCGGCCTGCGGCGCGACCATCCGCACCACGTCGTCGAGGAACTCGCGCATCGGCAGCGGCGCGATGTCCAGCCGCAGCTTGCCGGCCTCGATCCGCGCCAGGTCGAGCAGGCCGTCGATCAGGCCGTGCAGGTGCTCGCCGCTGTGATGGATCGTGTCGATGGCCGCCCGATGCGACCCTCGGATCGCGTCGTCCTTCAGAAGGATCTGGGCGTAGCCGAGGATACCGTTCAGCGGCGTTCGCAGTTCATGCGTGATACCCGTGACGTAGCGCGTCTTGGCCTGGTTGGCGGCTTCGGCGTGGTCCTTGGCCGTCTGCAGCGCCGCGTCGGTGCGGCGGTGCGCATCGATCTCGCGCGTGAGCAATTCGTTGTGCCGGTTCGATTCGTCTTCGGCCATGTGCCGGCTTTCGCTGCCGAGCACCATCCACCACGCACCGACCGCGGCGGCCAGCGACAGCAGCGCGAAGGCCTTCAGCAGCGGCGCACGCAACAGATCGTGATCGAGTGCGTGCAGCGGGCCCCGTTGCTGGTACACGATGCTCAGGATCGCGGCGAACAGCAGGATCAGCGACAACGCGACGACCAGGTAATGCGCGATACGGAAATTGACGCGACGGCTCATGGCCGGCGGCAGCACCGACGTCAGCGCCGCCTGGACCTGGTCGGCCACGCGCGACGACGACTTGCAGCGGTCGTGACAGCGCGACTCGAGTGTGCAGCACAGTGAGCAGATCGGCGCCCCGTACGCGGGGCACTGCGCCATGTCCTCCGACTCGAAGGCGTTCTCGCAGACCGAACAGGTGACCATCTCGCCCGCTTTCCACAGCCCCGGATTCGGGCGTGCTTCGTAGTAACGTCCCTTGGTCCACCAGGCCAGCAGCGGCGACACCACCATCGCGACGGACAGCGCGACGAACGGCGCGAAGGCCTGAGCGAGCGGCCCCACGACGCCGGAGTACGCCGTCATTCCGAGCCCGGCGGCGGCCAGCATGGCGCCGAGCCCGACCGGATTGATGTCGTAGAGGTAGGCGCGCTTGAACTCGATGTGCTTGGGACTCCAGCCCATCGGCTTGTTGATGACGAGGTCCGCGACGAGCGCACCCACCCAGGCGATCGCGACGTTGCTGTAGAGCCCCAGGACGCCTTCGAGCGCCTCGAATACGCCGAGCGTCATCAGCAGCACCGCGATTAGGACGTTGAACACCAGCCAGACGACGCGTCCCGGATGGCTGTGGGTGAGTCGCGCGAAGAAGTTGGACCAGGCCAGCGAGCCCGCATAGGCATTGGTCACGTTGATCTTCATCTGCGAGACGACCACGAACAGGGTGGTCGCGCCGAGGATCCAAGCCGGCGAATCGAACACGTAACCGAAGCCGGCGAGGTACATCTGCGTCGGCTCGACCGCCCGCTCCGGCAGTATCTCGTGCTGCAGCGCCAGGAAGGCGAGGAACGCGCCGCCCAGCATCTTGGCCATCCCGGGCACGATCCAGCCCGGGCCGGCGATGACGACGGCAGCCCACCAGCGCTTTCTGTTCGCAGGCGTCTTCTCCGGCAGGAAGCGCAGGTAGTCGACCTGCTCGCCGATCTGCACGACCAGCGAGAACGCCACGGTCGCCGCGGCGCCGCACATCACCGCATCGAAGCCGCTGCTATGGGAAACGCCGCCGATCAGGCCGGTGAAGTCCGACAGGGCTTGGGGATCCCTGATCAGGACCGCCGCGTACGGGAGGACGAATAGGACGATCCAGATCGGCTGGGTCCACCACTGCAACCGCTGGATCAGCGTGAACCCGTGCATGACCAGCGGCACGACGGCAAGGGACGCGACCAGGTAACAGGCCCCGATCGGCCAGCCGAAGTACAACTGCAGCGCAAGCGCCAGGATCGCCGCTTCGAGCGCGAAGAAGATGAAGGTGAAGCTCGCGTAGATCAGCGATGTGATTGTCGAACCCAGATAGCCGAAGCCGGCCCCGCGGGTCAGCAGGTCCATGTCGACGCCGTACTTGGCCGCGTAGTAGCTGATCGGCAGGCCGGTGAGGAATGTCACCAGACCCACCGCCAGGATCGCCCACAGCGCGTTGGTGAAGCCGTAGCTGATCACCATCACGCCGCCGATGGCTTCGAGCGCGAGGAACGACGTGGCGCCGAACGCCGTATTGGCGACCCGGAACTCGCTCCATTTGCGGAACGCGCGCGGGGTGTAGCGCAGCGCGTAATCCTCCATGGATTCGTTCGCGACCCACGAGTTGTATTCGCGTCGGATACGGAAGATGCGTTGTGGCTGTGGCACGTGTCGGGATCTGGAAAGGCATTCGTCTGCGTAGGACGAAGCAAGAATCAATCCCGGCGATCAGCGGCGCTGTCGGCCCGATGCGAAGCGCAGGGTACGTCGATTGACGTATTCGCCCACGGGCGGATCGATCCGAGGATAGCGACCAGCCGAGCATGAAAGAGCGGCTAGCCATGCCCCCGCCGGCCCTCTTGAATGGAGCAACAACCACCATGTCCCGTGACAACGATCCGATTTCGTCCAACCGTCGCCGATTGATCCAGGGCGCCGCCGCTCTTCCCCTCGCCAGCCTCAGCGGCATGAGCTTCGGTCAGGCGACCGCTTCGGTCAACACGACCAAGCTCGCGGTCACCGACACCGAAGTGACGGTCGGCCAGCTGCACTCGTCGACGGGCACGATGGCGATCTCGGAGACCGGAGCGATCCAGGCCGAGCAACTGGCGATCGATCAGATCAACGCGGTGGGCGGCATCCTCGGCCGGAAGATCAAGGTCATCAAGGAAGACGGCGCCTCCGACTGGCCGACCTTCGCCGAGAAGGCCAAGAAGCTGCTCGAGAACGACCACGTCGCCTGCGTGTTCGGCTGCTGGACCTCGGCTTCGCGCAAGGCCGTGCTGCCGGTGTTCGAGAAGGATAACGGGTTGCTGTACTACCCGACCTTCTACGAAGGCCTGGAGCAGTCGCACAACGTGTTCTATACCGGCCAGGAAGCGACCCAGCAGATCCTGTACAGCCTCGATTGGGCGAAGGATACGAAGAAGGCCAAGACCTTCTTCCTGATCGGCTCGGACTACATCTGGCCACGTACCTCGATGAAGATCGCGCGGAAGCACATCGAGAACTTCCAGCACGGCAAGGTCGTCGGCGAAGAGTATTACCCGCTGGGCAGTACCAACTTCGGCTCGCTGATGAACAAGATCAAGCTGGCCAAGCCGGACTGCATCTTCGCGGCGGTGGTCGGCGGATCGAACGTCGCGTTCTACAAGGCGCTGAAGGCCGCCGGCATCACCGGCGACAAGCAGCTGCTCCTGACCCTGTCGGTCACGGAAGACGAGATGACCGGCGTCGGCGGCGAAAACTTCGCCGGGTTCTACTCGTCGATGAAGTACTTCCAATCGCTCGACAATGCGAACAACAAGAAATTCGTAGCGGACTTCAGGGCGAAGTACGGCAAGGACTCCGTGATCGGCGACGTGACGCAGGCCGGCTACCTCGGACCGTGGCTGTGGAAGGCCGCCGTCGAGAAGGCGAAGAGTTTCGACGTCGACAAGGTCGTTGCCGCTTCGCCGGGCATCGAACTCAAGCAGGCGCCCGAAGGCTATGTGCGGCTCGACGAGAACCACCACCTGTGGAGCAAGTCGCGCATCGCGATGGGGCTGCCCGACGGCACCTTCAAGGTGGTCTCGGAGTCGCCCGAGCTGATCAAGCCGGATCCGTTCCCCAAGGGCTACCAATAAGTCGTCGGTTTACCCATGAACCGACTGCACCCCGAGGCACGGTCGGTGCCCCCACTCGCCCCGCCGGAGCCTGCGCATGAGTTTTTCCGATCTGATGAACATCGGCCTGATGCAGGGTTTCGCGGGCCTGAGCCTGTTCGCGGTGCTGCTGCTGATGGGCCTCGGCCTGGCGATCATCTTCGGCCAGATGGGCGTCATCAACATGGCACACGGTGAGTTCATGACGATCGGTGCCTACACGATCTATCTCATTTCGCACACGCTGAGCGAGCACGCACCCGCGCTGATTCCCTACTACTTCCCGTTCGCCATCGTGCTGGCCTTCGGCTTCGCCTTTATCGGCGGCTGGTTGGTCGAGTGGGCTCTCATCCGCCACCTGTACCGACGTCCACTCGACACGCTGCTCGCGACCTGGGGCGTCAGTCTGGCGATGCAGCAGTGTTTCCGTACCTTCATCGGGCCGAAGGAAGTCAGCCCGTCATTGCCCGAGTGGCTGCTCGGCTCGTGGTCTCCTGCGCCGGGGCTCGACATTCCGATCAACGGCATGTTCGTGCTGGCGTTGACCACGGTGGTGACGCTCAGCGTGCTGCTGGCCCTGAGCAAGAGCCGCTGGGGCCTGCGCGTGCGTGCCACCGTCAGCAATCGCGTGATGGCCAACGCGATCGGTATCGACACGATGAAGACGGACCGGCTGACCTTCGCGATCGGCTGCGGGATCGCCGGCATGGCGGGCGCCGCCTTCACGACCATCGGCTCGACCGGACCGACCTCGGGCCAGCTCTACATCGTCGACTCTTTCCTCGTCGTCACGTTCGGCGGTGCGGCCAGCCTGCTCGGTACCGTGGTCTCGGCATTCAGCATCGCGCAGACGCAGTCGATCACCGAGTTCTTCCTGGCCGGCTCGATGGCCAAGGTCCTGACGCTTTCCGCGATCGTGCTCATCCTGATGATGCGTCCGCAGGGCCTGTTCGCCAGCAAGGTGCGCCGATGAATGCCGTTCGTGACCTGATCAAGCGCTACCAACTCTCCAGCATGCTGGTGCTGACGGTGCTGCTCGTCGTCGTGCTGCCGCTCTCGCTCGACATCTTTCGCCTGAACCTCGTCGGCAAGTACCTGACCTATGCATTCGTCGCCATCGGCCTGGTGATGGTGTGGGGTTATGGCGGCGTGCTCAGCCTCGGGCAGGGCGTGTTCTTCGGTCTCGGCGGCTACGCCATGGCGATGTTCCTCAAGCTCGAGGCATCGGACCCGATCACGACGAAGATCCAGTCGACGCCGGGGATCCCCGACTTCATGGATTGGAACCAGATCACGTCGCTGCCGACCATCTGGCTACCGTTCAAGTCGCTGCCGCTGACGCTGATCGCCATCATCGCCGTGCCGACGCTGCTGGCCTGGCTCATCAGCTTCGCGATGTTCAAGCGGCGGGTCGGCGGCGTCTACTTCGCCATCATCACGCAGGCGGTGGCGCTGATCATCACGACGCTGATCATCGGCCAGCAGGGCTATACGGGTGGCGTCAACGGCATGACCGACCTGAAGACGGTGCTCGGCTGGGACACCCGCACCGATCACGCCAAGTACATCCTGTACTTTCTGTGTGTGGCCATGCTGATCTGCAGCATGCTGCTGTGCCGCTGGATCCAGACCGGCAAGGCGGGGACGCTGCTGCTGGCGATGCGCGACAAGGAAGACCGCGTGCGCTTCTCCGGCTATGACGTCGCGAATTTCCGCATCTTTACCTTCTGCCTCGCGGCCGCGCTGGCCGGCATCGGCGGCGCGCTCTTCTCGCTGCAGGTGGGATTCATGTCGCCGAGCTTCGTCGGCATCGTGCCCTCGGTCGAGATGGTGATCTTCGCTGCAGTGGGGGGCCGCATGAGCCTGGTGGGTGCGGTGTACGGCACGCTGCTGGTGAACTTCGGCAAGACGTATTTCTCGGAGACGTTTCCGGATTTGTGGCTCTTTCTCATGGCAGCGCTATTCATCGGCGTGACCATGGCGTTTCCGATGGGCCTGGCCGGCGTCTGGGAAGACTACGTGGTGCCATGGTGGTCACGCATGCGCGGCAAGGGCGCCGGCGCCGGCCCGACGGCGGACGCCACGCGATCGCTCGACCCTGAATCCGTTCGCACAGCGATCTCGCGCGGCGAAGTGGCGGGCGCAGTCGAGTCGCCGCCGCTGCTGGGCGCCGTAGACGGCCAGCGCGCCTGATCGGAGAGCACACCATGAGCAACACAGACTTCGCGCTCGCGGTCGAGGACCTGACCGTCTCGTTCGACGGCTTCAAGGCGATCGACAATCTGACGCTGTACGTCGACCGTAACGAGCTGCGCGTGATCATCGGTCCGAACGGCGCCGGCAAGACGACACTGCTCGACCTGATCTGCGGCAGGACCAAGGCCGCGGCGGGCAGCATCAAGTTCAAGAATACCGAGCTCACGCGGATGGCGGAGTTCCGGCGCGTGCGCCTCGGCATCGGGCGGAAGTTCCAGACGCCGTCGATCTACGAGAACCTGTCCGTGTTCCAGAACCTCGAGGTCTCTTTCCCCGTCGGGCGATCGGTTCTCGGCGCGCTGATGTTCAAGTGCACGGACGAGGTGAGGAACCGTGTCCGGGCCATCTCGGAAGACATCTATCTGTCCGACCGGCTGGGCCTCGAGGCCGGCCTGCTCAGTCACGGGCAGAAGCAGTGGCTCGAGATCGGGATGCTGCTGATGCAGGAGCCCGAGCTGCTGCTGCTCGACGAACCGATCGCCGGCATGAGCGCGCGCGAGCGCGAACTCACCGGCGAACTCCTGCAACGCATCTGCATCAACCGCTCCGTGATCGTGATCGAGCACGACATGGACTTCGTCAAGCGCATCGCCCACAAGGTGACCGTCATGCACCAGGGAAAGATCCTGGCCGAAGGTCCGATGGAGCAGGTGCAGGCCGATCCCAAGGTCATCGATGTCTACCTGGGCCACTGACATGCGCGCTGCGCGGAAGAACCTGATCCCATGCTGAAAGTCACCGACCTCTTCGTCGCCTATGGCCAGAGCGAAGCACTGCACGGCATCTCCTTCGAAGGCAGGCCCAACGAGACGGTCGCGATCATGGGCCGCAACGGGATGGGCAAGACCACGCTCTTCAAGAGTCTGATGGGCGTACTGCCGGTCAAGAGCGGCAGCATCGAGATCGGCGGCCAGGAGGTGTCGCAGGAACAGAGTTTCCGCCGCGTCGCGAAGGGTCTCGCTTATGTGCCTCAGGGTCGCATGATCTTCCCGACGCTCACCGTCGAGGAGAACATCCAGACCGGGCTCGAGAACTCGAAGACGCGGCGCATTCCCGACGAGATCTACACGCTCTTTCCGGTGCTCTTCGACATGAAGCGACGAAAGGGGGGCAACC
>JBDTIS010000080.1:0-11802 GCA_039936235.1 Burkholderiaceae bacterium
CGCGCGCATCTTCGTCTACGACAACCGCTCCACCGACGACACATCGGCGGTCGCGAGAAGCGCCGGCGCGATCGTCCGTGCCGAGCCGTGGCCGGGCAAGGGCAACGTCGTGCGGCGGATGTTCGCGGACATCGACGCCGACGTCTACCTGATGGCCGACGGCGACGGAACCTACGACCCGTCGATCGCGCCGGCGATGGTGCGCAGGCTCGTCGCCGACCATCTCGACATGGTGGTCGGCACGCGTCGCAATGTCTACGAGAACGCGCACCGCAAGGGTCACGGCTTCGGCAACAAACTGTTCAACCGCTTTTATCGGCACCTGTTCGGACCGCTGTTCACCGACATCTTCTCCGGCTATCGTGTGTTCTCGCGACGCTTCGTGAAGAGCTTTCCGGCTATCTCGTCGGGCTTCGAGATCGAGACCGAGATGGCCGTGCAGGCGAGCCAGCTGCGGATGCCGATCGCCGAGATCGAGACCGACTACGGTGAGCGCGAAGAAGGATCGTTCAGCAAGCTGAACACCTGGCGCGACGCGTTCCGCATCCTGCGCACGCAGGTACTGCTGTTCAAGGAGATCAAGCCGGCTCGCTTCTTCGGCTACTTCGCGGCCGCGCTGGCCGTTCTCGCAGTGGTGCTCGTGTTTCCGGTCGTCGAGGAGTTTATTGAGACCGGGCTGGTCCGACGTCTGCCTACTGCGATCCTCGCCACCGGCCTCGTGCTGCTGGCCGCCATCTCGTCGCTCGCCGGATTGATCCTCGATAGCGTCGCGGCTGGTCGGCTCGAACAGAAGCGGCTGGCCTACTTGCGGCTACCGCAACTGAAGCATCCGGCTTCATGAGCGTCGAGTTCATCTACTTCCTGTTCGTCGGCACCATCGGCTTCCTCGTGGACGGCGGTGGCACGTCGATGCTCGTCCATCTGGGCGTGCTGCCGATCGCTGCGCGCATCGGGCCCTTGCTGCTGGCGATCGTCGTGACGTGGTCGTTGAACCGGAAGTTGACGTTCAAAGTTAAGCGACCCAGGAGCCGTGCCGAGCTGACGCGTTACCTTTTGGTGGCGATGTCGAGCGCGGTGATGAATCTGTTGTTCTACAGCGCGCTGGTCACCGTCGGCGTCGCCTCGATTGCGGCGGTCGCCGTCGCGACGCTCGTCCTGTTCCTGTACAGTTTCTTCGCCTATCGGCGGCTGGTGTTCAGATGACGATGCTGCAAGACACCGGCGCGCGACACGGTGCCCGCCCTTCGGCCACCGGCGACTTTATGTCGAGAACGCTGTGGGCGATCTGCGGTATCGCGATCGTCGTCGGAGTTGCCGCCGCGGTGCACTTCTCTCTGATGCGCGGCTCGCTTTGGGAAGACGAGCTGATCGCGATTACCCACGCGAACCAGCCGCTGCCGCTGTTCTTTATCGAGGTGCTGCGCAACGATCTCCACCCGCCGTTGTATTTCCTCCAGCTCGCCGGCTGGCAGGGACTCGGCTTCCACACCGATGCCTGGGTGCTCGCCAACTCGCTGGCCTGGGCGGCCGTCAGCCTGGGCGCGATGTTCTTCGTCGCGCACAAGCTTCACGGCATCCGCGCCGCCTGGATCGCGACCGCGCTGTTCGCGGTGCTGCCGAACTTCGTGTGGAGCGCGGGCACGCTGCGGATGTATGCAGCGCTGCCGGCATGCGTCCTGTTCGCGTACTACGCAAACCGCCGCTGGTTCGACACGCGCAGCCCGGTCTGGCTGGCAGCCGCCGTGATCGTCGAGGTGCTGCTTGCCTACACCCATGCGGTCGAGTTCTTCTTCGTCGCGTTCATCGTCTTCGGTGCGCTGGTCGAGGCCGGCGCGGCAGGACGGCTGCGGCTGCCGTCGGTCCGGCTGGCGGGTTCGATGCGGATGTGGGTGATCGCACAGATCGTCTTCGGCGCCTGCGTGCTGCCGCTCGCCGCGAGTGCGCTGGTGCGCAGCTCCGATGCCTCGGCGCCAGGCTCCACGATCGCGATGCTGACGATCGGCGGCGGACTCGTCGCCGGCTGGAAGACGTCGGGGCTGGCGTGGGCACGCATGGGAGGCTTCGCGATCTTCGTGCTGCTGCTCGGCGCAGCGCTGAGCGCGCATGCGGGCCGCTGGCGGACGCTCGCGATTCCGGTTGCCGCACTCGTGGTCGCGATGATGATCGCGATCGTCTTCAAGCCGATGTTCAAGCAGCCGGTGTTCGCAGCGAACCTGTTGCCGTTCCTCGTGCTCGGCGCGGCTGCGGCCGCCGGCCAGTCGCGGCCTGCGCTCGTGGTCGTTGCGGGCTGCATCGCAGTGCTCGCGGCCGCCGCGTTTCCTCTGGCGTCCCGCCAGGCACAGCTCGAGCCTTACGCCCCAGCGGCACGGTGGGTCCGCGAGCGCGCGGTCGCCGGCGACGTGGTCGTGGTTCCGAACGTCAGCGTGTTCTGGGGTATCGCGCGCTATGCGATCGGACCGCGATGGGGGCGTCCGCTCGCGATCATGCCACCGCCGAATGACGATTGGACGCGGCTGAACGAACGTATCGCGCGGACGCTCGGTCCGGATGCGCCAAAGAAGCTGGGCCTTGTTCCCGACAGCGACTTCGTCGACAGCCAGGGCGTCCGCTACGTTATCGGCGACGATGCGATCGTGCGGACGTCCGATGCGCGCCACGTGTGGCTCGTCACCCGCGATCGCTATAAGGGGGACGTCAAGGTGGATCCGCGGCTGCATCCGTCGGAGATCGTCAATCCCGAGACCTTCGGCGACGGCGAACTCCTGGTCCGCCGCCTGGATCGTAGCGACACACCGTGATCCGCGCTGCCTCCCCGACACCGCGCCGGCAGATCGCTCGATGAACTCCGCCGCCATTGCCGTCAAGAGCTTCGGACGCCTACTCGCCGCGGCGCGTGGACCCCGGCTGTCCATCCTGATCTTCCATCGCGTATTGCCGAAGCTCGATCCGCTGCTGCCCGGCGAGCCTGACGCTAAGACGTTCGAACAGCGAATGCGCTGGCTGGCTGCAGGCTTTCGCGTCATGCCGCTGATCGAGGCGGCCCGTCGCCTGCGCGACGGCAGCCTGCCGGCCAATGCGGCTTGCATCACGTTCGATGACGGTTATGCGGACAACGTGACGATCGCGGCGCCGATTCTTGCGCGCCTGCGCCTGAGTGCGACGTTCTTCATCGCCACCGGATTCCTGGACGGTGGCCGCATGTGGAACGACACCGTGATCGAGGCCGTCCGCACGTCCCCCGACGGCACGCTGGACCTCGAGGCGATCGGTTGCGGGCGCTGGTCGTGCACCGACGTCGCATCGCGTGTCGTGGCGATCGACGGGTTGCTGAACCTGCTCAAGTACCTGCCGCAGCCCGAACGCCAGGCCAAGGTCGAAGCGATCGCCGATGCGGTCGGACTGCCGGCGCGCAGCGACCTGATGATGACGCGTCAGCAGGTCCGCGAACTGCGCCGTTACGGGATGTCGATCGGCGCGCACACGGTCACGCATCCGATCCTGACGACGCTCGGTATCGCCGAGGCGCGCCGCGAGATCGCCGATGGGCGGCTCGACCTCGAAGAGACGCTCAACGATCGCGTCAAGCTGTTCGCCTATCCGAACGGCAGGCCCGCGAAGGACTACGACGACACGCACGTCGCGCTGGTTCGCGAGTTGGGGTTCGACGCTGCGGTATCGACCGCCTGGGGCGTCTCGAAGCGGAACAGCGATCGCTTCCAGCTTGCGCGCTTTACCCCTTGGGATCTGAACACCAACAAGTTCGGTCTTAGGCTCGCGCGCAATCTGCTCCGTTGAGCGCAGATCCTCTACGTCATCGATGAAGGGTCGACGCGACCAGTTGCTTCCAGGCCGCGACATGGGAAGGGCGCTTCGACAGCCAAATCACGGCCCAGTGGGCAGCCGTCGCATAAGCACGGTTAGCGCGGAAATAATGGCAGTAGTCGGCCATGATTACGTCAAAGCGACGTAGCAGCGCGGATCGATGCGAAGCGAAGGACGGGTCTTCAAGCAGCAGGTCCAGCATCCGGTGCTCGTGGAAGAAGATCGGCTCGTTGGACGTGGTCAGGCTGCCTTCGCGAAAGCGATGGATGTAGACCTCCTTCGGGATGATCCAGAGGTCAGTATCCACGGCGCACTTGAACCACAAGTGATAATCCTCGGCGCGCTTCAGACCTTCGTCGAACATGCCCTTGCGCACGATCAGTTCGCGTTTGATGAGCACGGCCGGTGGCGCGAGGATGCAGTTGCGCGCGAATGCGTCCACGGGGCGCTCGAGACGGGTCGGAAGGTTCAGCCGGTGGTTCTCGCCGATCAGCGAATAGAGATTGGGCGAACGCCTCGCAAGATCGGTACGGTCGATGTCGGCGCCGCGCAGCAGGAAAAACTGTCCGGCGATCCATTGAGCCGACGGCGTGGACTGCGCGAGCTGCCAGTGCGAGGCCAGCGCATCGGGCAGGAAGTAATCGTCCGAGTCCATGAAGGCGATCCACTCGCCTCTGGCTTCACGGATGCCCAGGTTGCGCGCGCCGGAAACACCCTTGCAACCCTCATTGCGCAGCACGCGTATCCGCGGATCGGAGTGCGTCAACGACTGCAGGACGGCGAGCGTAGCCGGGTCGGTGCTCCGGTCGTCGACGACCAGCAGTTCGATGCCCACATCGTCGAGGCCTTGCTGGGTTAGCACAGACTCGACGGCTTCGGATAGATAATGGCCCGTGTTGTAAACCGGCATGACGACCGAGATGGAAATTTTCTGCACCGGTGTTAGCTACGCTGAAGAGTGGGAAAGCAGACCGGACCGGCGTGGGCAACAGTCGGAGCATACGGCCCCTGGCACCGGTACTTGAGGATGATGCGAGCAGCATGAGCAACTTAGCGAGTTCCTTGATCGGCGAATCGCAGACGCTCATCTCGATTGTCATGCCTGTTTACAACACCGGCCGCATTTTGCTCGACTCGGTGCGTTCCGTCGTCGACCAGCAGCTCTTCGCGGCGCAACCGTCGTCGTACTGGGAACTGCTCCTGGTCGATGATGCCAGCACCGACCGCGCCACGTTGGCTGCACTCGACGAGGCACGCTCGATGTCACCATCGGTACGCGTGTTGCAGAACAACCGCTCGAAAGGCGTTGCCGGCGCTCGCAATACCGGCGTCTTCGCGGCGCGCGGTACCTGGATCGGATTTCTGGATTCGGACGATCTCCTCTACACAGACTTCCTGAGCCGGCAATACGATGCCTTCGCGCACATGCCACACGCGCTGTGGCGGGCCGCGCACTTTCACCTCGGCGATGAAAACGCCATCGCGAAATTGGTGCCGGTCAGTCAACGATCGCCTTGTCTCTACAGACGCATTGCCGGCGATTACACCGAAGGTCGCGTCTCGATGCTGCATCGCCCGGTCGATGTGCTGCTGCGCTGCGGCTGCGTTGGCATCATGACTGTGCAGGTCGATCGCGGTCTGATCCAGGCGCTCGGCGGCTTCAACGAAACGCTGGGTTGCGCCGAGGATTACGACCTGTGGCTGCGTCTGGCCAAGACCGAGGATCTCTACGTCTCCCCGATCGACTCCGGTATCTATCGTGTCCGCAGCGGCAGCCTCACGAAATCTGGGCAACCTATGTATTACTGCGAAGATCGCATGCTTCTAGCCGCGAAAGACGACACCGGGTTCGATGCGTTCAAGAGCGACATCGATACGCGCTTGCGGATGGTCTACACGAAGTTCTGCTTCCACTTTCGCCAGAACAGGCAGTTCGGAGAGGCCGCTCGCTTCGCGGTGAAGTTGATTCGGCTACGACCTACATTGACGGAAGGCTGGCGCCATTTGCTTGCCGCGGTCCTGCGCGTCTGATCGTGCGACTACTGCTGGGTGTTGATCACCAGCATGCCCCCGAGAATCAGCAGCGCACCGGCGCCGTATCGCCACGTCAGCGCTTCATCGAGCCAGAAGTGGGCGAGCAACGGAACGATGCAGAAGGTCAGCGCCATGAACGAATACGCTATCGTCAATGGCACGGTCTTGAGCACATAGATCCAGACGATGGTGCCCAGGCCGTAAAGAGCCAGCGCGCTCAGCAGAAAGGGATTCAACAGGAGTTGAGCGATTCCCTTGACGTCGAAGTTGCCGACATCCCGACTGGTCAATTTGAAGAGGACCTGCCCCGAGGCAATCAGGAGCGGCGTGCTGATCAGACCAAGCCATGTCGACAGGCGCAGATCGATATCGGTGGTCATGAGCGATCTTCGCGATAGTAGATGTCCCGGCCGATATCGATGCAGGTGTGCGCGGCCGGGACCGGTTGCATCGCGCGCAGGAACGAATAGGCGTATGGAAAGAAATTGAAGTGCGGATTGAACGTGTATTTGTATTCGCGCTCGGCCGGCACCACGATGATCAGGCGTCGCCGACAGATCCGCCGCAGTTCGGCGATGGCAGCCCGAAAGTCCAGCACGTGTTCGATGACATGCGTGCAGACCACCGTATCGAATTCGCAGTCGTCGAACGGCAGTGACTCGATGCGCGCCGCAATGAACTCGATGCCGACGATCGAAGCGGCGTCGTCCACGACGAAGTCCACGCCGGTGAGGCGGCCCAGGTCGGAACGGACTGTCTTGAAATGTTGCAGCAGGACGCCGGTGCCGCAGCCGATGTCACATATGCTCGGCCCGATCAGGTCTGCCGTGATGCGTGAGATGCACGCGACCGAATTGTCGGTACCGGCGTGAACGCGTGGGTGGGTCCGATACATTTCTTCGTATTCTTCGGCCGTCAGGAACGGTGCGCGCGCGCGAAAGCGGCTCAGGTCCTCGATGTGGCCGCCCCATGCGAGTTTGGCGATCGCCAGGAAGAATCGCGAATCCCGCACCGCCGGCGGCAGGAGGTCTTCGAGGACGAAGCGTATTCGGTTGGTGGTTTCTCGGTTCACGGGTCCGGGTGCGATCTGATGGAAGTAGGAAGCGATCGGAGTCGTTCGTACATCGGCGCAGTCGCGCGATCGACGATGAACGGCGTCGTTGGCAGGCTCTCGGCCGACACGGGGTCTAAGCGGGAGCACCTGCTGCCGGCTGATGCGTCTGCAGCCACTGCTCGAGCATCATCATCACCCACACGAGTTCGCCGTAGTAGGTCGCGTGATCCGCGAGCAAGTCCGCGCGCAACTGGTCGATGAATGCGACACGGACGATCCCGCGCTGCTTCAGCGATTCGAGGCTCGCGAACGCGAGCGCGTTGAGGTTCTTGTCGCGGCCCAGCCAGATGCCGAACGGCAAGCCGAACCCGTGCTTGGACTTCGTCAGGATCTCGGGCGGCAGGAAGTCGCGCAGCGCGTGCTTGAAGAACCAGCGCAGCTTCATTCCCTTGAGCTTCAGCGCCGGATCGAGGCGCTCCGAGAACGCCATCACCGCATCATCGAGGAACGGAAAGGCCACATCGATGCCGGCGAGATGACAGGCGGTCACGACCTTCGGCAAATCGTTGTCGGTCAGCGTGTACTTGAGATCGAACGCGAGCATGCGGTTCAGCAGGCTGCTCGCGTTCGATCGCGCGTACCACGCGCGCATCGCTTTCATCGGCGCGTCGACGTCGACCCGAGCGATGAAGTCGGACTCGAAGATCGTGTCGAGGCCGATCCGCGTCAGCAGGTTGTAGGTCTGCATGCGGTCCGGCATCGGGACATCGGCCTGCTGGACGTAGCTACGGGCTTTCTTGACTACCGGTATCGCGTTCCATGCAGTCGGTGCGAGCGCGCCGCGCAGCACGCCTTTGACCGCACCCGGCGCGCGGTCGAAGTAGTCGAACACCCGCTGCTTCGCGTAGCGCGTGTTGCCGCCGAACAGCTCGTCGCCGCCGTCGCCGCCGAGCATCCGGTCGATCCCGTCGGCCGCGGCCATCTTCGCGCAGTAGTAGGTCGGTAGCACGGATGAGTTACCGAACGGCTGGTCGTAGGCGGCCGCGATGGACGGGATGCTCGCTACCAGGTCGGCCGGCGTGATGTAGTACTCGTGATGTTCGACCCCGAAGCGCTTTGCCGCGATGCGCGCGTAGCGCATCTCGTCGAAGCCGTCGGCATCGAAGCCGATCGAATACCCCTGCGGTGGCGCGCCGGTGACATCTGCCAGCATGCCCGCGACCGTCGACGAGTCGGTTCCGCCGGACAGGAAGCAGCCGGGATGCACGGCCCCGTCGATCGCGCGCGCGACCGATGCCTTCACGGTCTTCAGGAACTCGACCTCGAGCGCAGGGACAGGATCGTTGCGTTGCTCGTCGTAGGTCGGCGACCAGTAAGGCGCGATCCGGATACCGCTCGCATCGAACTGCAGCGCGTGCCCGGCAAGCAGTCGCTGGACGCCCCGATACACCGTCGACGGCGCGGGGATGCAATGGAAGTAGAGGTAGTCGAAGATCGCTTGGGGCAGAAGGCCGCCCGCCGCATCCGACTCCATCGCGTGGCCGCCACGCAGGCCGGCGGCGACCTGGCCCGCATTGCTCGCATAGTGAAGGCGGTCTGCGTCGATGCCGAAACACAGCGTTTCGATGCCAAGGCGATCGATCGCGAGGACCGCGATGGCGTTGGGCGGGTCGATCAGCGCGAGCGCGAAGGACCCGTGCAGATCGTCAAGCATCCGCAGCCCGTACTTGCGATAAGAGACACCGACCGCGATTTCGATGCCGTGCTCCGTTACGAGCGATTGCAGCGCACCGGTGAACGACGGAAGGCCGACGATTGCTACGCGGATCCCGTCGTGAACAAAAGCCGTTCCGTTGACGTGACTTCCGGAGGCGATCGGTGATGCATGCGATGCGTCTTGTCTTCGGTCGAAGCGTCCGTACAACGTCTTTGGGGTCATCGATGTCGGATGAGTGGCTGGGCAGATCGAACGCAAGACAAATGCAGACAGCGAAAGCCGGTTCGCGTATCTTGCTGGCCGGCGATGATACGCGAAGCAACCGTGTCCCCAGCTCAAAAATCGCCTTGGTCGTAGAGGCTCCGTTCCGAAGTCCGGCAGATCGAATCATGCGCATCGCGGTCGTCATTCCTTACTTTCAGCGCGAATCCGGTCCGCTCGAACGCGCGTTGCGATCCATTGGGCGACAGCTTGAGGTAGGCAACCTATCGGTCATTGTCGTCGACGACGAGTCTCCGGTCTCGGCGGAAACGGAGGTCGCCAGACTCGGACCGTCGCCACGCTTTCCGATCGCCGTCATTCGCCAGCCAAACGGTGGCCCCGCCGCGGCGCGCAACCGCGGGCTCGCCGCGGTGCCCGCCGACACCGATTACGTGGCCTTCCTCGACTCGGACGACGAATGGGAGGCCGGTCATCTCGCCAACGCCATGACCGCGCTCGGCGCCGGCCACGATTTCTACTTTGCGGACCTGTTGCAGCTTGGTCAGCAGGTCAGCGGATTCGCGCGTGCTGGCCGCATTACCGTTGCGAACCATCCGCCTATCGGCAACAGCGCCGTGCTGCATTCGTACATCGGCGACATGTTCGACCAGATCATCACAGGCAACGTGATCGGCACCTCCACAGTCGTCTATGACTTTAGGCGCTTCGCCGCGTCGCGCTTCGACGAGGCGTTCTTCAGTGCCGGTGAGGACTATCTGTTTTGGATCGGTTGCGCCCGTGCCGGCGCGCGCTTCTGCTTCTCGTCGGACGTGGAAGCGCGCTACGGCGCCGGCGTCAACGTCTACTCCGGGTCGGGCTGGGGCACCGACGGCTTCATGCGGCGCGTGCAGAACGAGATGCGCTATCGCAAGCGGTTACTTCAATTCGATCTCGACCCTGGCCAGCGCCGCTTCGTCGAAGACAAGATCGTGAGGCTGCGCATCGAATTCGCCGACGACGTCTTGCATCGGCTCAGCCATCGCAAAGTTCTGCCGATGCACGTGCTGCGGATGCAGTTCGCGCTCGATGCCCGGACGCTCTTCGAGATGCCGATCCACGCGGGGCAGATCGTAGCGCGGCGCCTGCGCGGATCCGCCCCACCGTAATTGTGCCGACAGTGCACCAGCATCGTGTAGTCGCGAGACCGCACGATTCCATTGGATCGACTTAGCCTTTTATGAGCACCGTCACGAAGCGCAAGGCCCGCGTCATCGCGTTCTACCTCCCCCAGTTCCATCCGATCCCCGAGAACGATCGCTGGTGGGGCAAGGGCTTCACGGAATGGACCAACCTGGCGAAGGCGAAGCCGCTATTTCGTGGCCACGAGCAGCCGCTGCAGCCCGGCGAACTCGGCTTCTATGACCTGCGGGTCGCCGAGACGCGTGCGGCGCAGGCCGACCTCGCGCGGACCTATGGGGTCGAAGCGTTCTGCTACTACCATTATTGGTTCGGCGACGGCCGGCGTCTGCTCGAACGGCCCTTCGAGGAAGTTCTCGCATCGGGCGAGCCGGATTTTCCGTTCTGCCTGTGCTGGGCCAATCAAACGTGGAGCGGGATCTGGCACGGCGAGCCTAAGCGGACGCTGATCGAGCAGATCTATCCAGGTATCGCCGACGAGGAAGCGCACTTTCGGCTGTTGCTGCGCGCCTTCCGCGATCCGCGCTACCTGCGCGTCGACGGACAGCCGCTGTTCGTGATCTACGAACCGTATGCGATTCCGGATCTCGCGGCGATGATCGATCGATGGCAGGTCGCGGCCAGGGCCAACGGGCTGCCGGGTCTGCACATGGTTCTGCATCAGCACGACTTCTCGCCGAGCCAGCACGATGCCGGGCTATTCGCTGGATACGTGATGCCGCGACTCCGGTCGACGGACCATCCGGTTCACTGGACCAGCCTGCGCAACCGGATCAAGCGTCAGATCCATCGATGGCTCGGGCACCCAACCGTGATCGACTATGGGGAGGCGATGGACTTCATGCTGGCGGAGCCGACCCCCGACGACCCGCTTCTGAACTATCCATGCGTGGTGCCCAACTGGGACAACACTGCGCGATCCGGTCGGCGCGGTCTGGTCCTCCTCGATTCGACTCCGGACAAGTTTCGCAAAGTTTTGAGAGCAGCCATTGAACGGATAAGCAATCGACCGGCGCAGCAGCGACTGGTCTTCGTCAAGTCCTGGAACGAATGGGCCGAAGGCAACTTTGTCGAGCCCGACGCTAAGTACGGGCGCGCCTTCCTCGAGGTCATCGACGAGGAAACTCGGCTCGGCAGGGTCGAAACAACGGTCAGTCCCTGAAGCCGATCGACGCCGTCAATCATTGCGTCCCGTTCGTGACACATCAGACCGAGACGACGACCTATGTCATTGCCGACAGGAAATTAGAGGAGGAGCGCCCTGGATAGGCTTTGCGACCACTGCAGGCCGCACGCGGACGACCGCGCTCGCCCCTTCCGTTCGCGGACCGGACCTTTCGGCCTGCCGTCGGTTGCCTTACGACGACGGCGAAGTCGCGCAGAGCATCAGACCGGTTAATCTCACGCCTTCTAGGGTCGACGAAAGACGGCCGCAAAGGCTCGTCAGATGCGTTGCCACTTTTCCCGGCCTTCGGCTTTATCTGTAGTCTGCGGCGTGGCCAAGGGCTCCCGACGCCGCCGTCGTCCCGAGGCGCGTCCCGCTTGTTGAGGTATACCTGTGCAGAATTCAGTTGCAGTGAGTCCCGACTACGAAGTCAAGCTGGCGGGTTACTTCGGTAATGCTCGACCCGACATGATTGCGCTTGTCCCAGCCGGTGTTCGTAGATTGCTCGACATCGGCTGCGGCGAAGGGGGCTTCGGCGCTCGCCTGGCCGCCGAGCGACCCGGGGTCGAAGTGTGGGGCGTCGAGCCGATGCCTGCGTCGGCCGCGGTGGCG
>JBDTIS010000081.1:0-3937 GCA_039936235.1 Burkholderiaceae bacterium
ATCGGTCCGCACGTCATGCGTGGCCGGTGAGGTCCCTCCTTTGTCGGGACGACAGGAGCTGGTCTGTCGTTCCGAACGCAGCGAGGGACCTCTACCACGACGCATCGGTCCGCACGTCATGCCTGGACGGTGAGGTCCCTCCTTTGTCGGGACGACAGTGGCTGGTCTGTCGTTCCGAACGCAGTGAGGAACCTCTTCCGCGACGCATCGGCTCGCACGTCATGCTTGGACGGTAAGGTCCCTCCGCTGTCGGGACGACAGTGGCCTGATCTGTCGTTCCGAACGCAGTGAGGAACCTCTTCCGCGACGCATCGGTCCGCACGTCATGCGTGGACGGTGAGGTTCCTCCGTTGTCGGGACGACACTCAGTTGGAATGTCGTTCCGAACGCATCCGGGGAACCTCTACCGCGCGTCGCCCGGTCGCGCGGGCGCGGTGAGCCGTGCGACCTCTTCGTCGACCGCGCGCTGCACGACGTCGCGCAGCGCTTCGGTCAGATGCGTGCGCAGGTTGACCTGCAACTGCGCCAGCGCCGTCTCGACTTCGGCATGCATCACCTGCGCGATCCGCGCGTCGAGTTCGGTATCGATGCGGGTCCGCAGATCGTCGAGGACCGCGTCGCGGACGCGCAGCGCGAGAGATGCGAGATCTTCGGGCGGGATCGGTGTCACGCGCGGATCCAAAGCCCGACTCCCGGCCGCTTCGTACATGTGAGACGCGCCGAAGGTGCCGCCTTCGGCCTCGACCGCATGACGCGCATCGTGCTCCTGCGGCGGCTGCAACGAATCGGCTTCGTGCAGTCCGGACGCATCGTGCATCACGTGCGGCCCGACCACCCGGTCGGACGGTTGCGTCGGATAGTCGTCGACGCGCCGGGCCGGCTCGTTGCCGATCGCCAGCCGCTCGGCCATCCAGGTCTCTTCGACCGGCCGCACGTCGAGCGCGTCATCGGGCGACTCCACCGGCGGCGGGATCGATGCTTCCCTGCGCCCGCTGCCGGTCCGCAGCACCTGCGTGAGGACCGGCAGGTCGTCGTCGTTCATGCGGCGGTCGACGCGACGTCGTGACGCTGCAGCGGATAGCCGCGATCCTTGTAGAACTTCCAGCGCGCGCGTGCCGCATCGAGATCGGCCTCGTCGGCCGAGACGATCTCGATCAACTTCTCGAAGCGGCTGAAGAACGCCGGCTCGGCGCGATCGAGGTTCACGAGCAGTCCGTGGTCGAGGCACGCGTCGGCATCGGCCGGACCCGCGAGCAGGATCGGCGTGACAGATGCAAGGCGATCGCGCGCACGGCAGTGGGGAATGAAGTCGACCGCCGAGAACGTCCACAACTGCCGGTCGAATTCGTCGAGCACCGCGTCGCTCCCGTGAAACACCATCGGGCGTCCGGCGCCCCAGGCCTTGCGCGCCACCCGGCATGCATACGCCAGCTTGTCCGGCGCATTGACGTGGAAGTCGATCTGCGTCATCGCGCGTCGCCCCGCTCAGCGGTCATAAGCCGTCAGGCTGCGCGCGCTTCGAGGAACGCCGTGAGCAACGGCACCGGCCGGCCGGTGGCACCCTTCTTGGCGCCGCTCTTCCACGCGATGCCGGCGATGTCCAGGTGCGCCCAGCGATATTTCTTCGTGTAGCGCGACAGGAAGCAGGCAGCGATGGTGGCGCCGCCCGGTCGGCCACCGATGTTCGCCATGTCGGCGAAGTTGGACTTCAGCAGCTCCTGATAGTCGTCCTCGACCGGCATGCGCCAGGCCGGATCGCTCGCCGCCATCGATGCGGCGAGGAGTTCGTCGGCGAGCTCGTCGTCCGGCGAGAACAGACCCGAGTTGACGTGTCCGAGCGCGATCACGCAGGCGCCGGTGAGCGTCGCGATATCGATTACCACCGCCGGCTTGAAGCGCTCCACATAGGTCAGCGCATCGCACAGGATCAGGCGGCCTTCGGCATCGGTGTTGAGGATCTCGATGGTCTGTCCCGACATGCTGGTGACGATGTCGCCGGGACGCGCGGCGTCGCCGCCCGGCATGTTCTCGCAGGTCGGAATGACGCCGACGACGTTGATCTTCAGCCCCATCTCGGCGATCGCGCGGAGGGTACCGAGCACCGAGCCTGCGCCGCACATGTCGTACTTCATCTCGTCCATGCTTTCGCCGGGCTTCAGCGAGATCCCGCCACTGTCGAACGTGATGCCCTTGCCGACCAGCACGACCGGTGCGTCCTTGGATTTGCCGCCCGTATAGGTCAGCACGATCAGCTTCGGCGGTTGCGCCGACGACTTCGTGACCGCGAGGATGGCGCCCATCTTCAGCGCTTCCATCTGCTTCCTCTCGAGCACGTCGATCTTGAGGTCCCAGTCCTTCGCGAGCTGCTTGGCGGTATCGGCCAGGTAGGTCGGCGTGCAGATGTTGGGCGGCAGGTTGCCGAGCCGCTTCGTCAGTTCGCAGCCGTTCGCGAGGGCGACTCCCATCGCGACGGCCTCGGCAATCGTGGGCGCGTCGGCCTTCTCGACCGGGAACACAATCTTCGCCAGCGAGCCGTCGTCTTCCTTGTGGCTCTTCAGTTCGTCGGTGCGGAACACGGCCTCGCGGGCGGCCGCGACGATGGCGCGGACGTTGTCGGCTGCGGTCATCCCGGGGACGGATACGTCGGCCAGCGTGAACAGGGCCGAGGTGGCCCCGCTCGCGTGCAGCGTCTTCGCGGCGGCACGCACGACTTCCGCGAAGCCCTTGGCCTTCAGCTCGTCGCGCTTGCCGAGGCCGACGATCAGCACGCGATCCGCGGCGAGGCCGGTGACGCCGGTCATCATCAGGACCGCACCGCGCTTGGTCGGCATGTCGTCACGCTTCGCAGCGTCGGACAGTGCGCCATTGGAAGCCACGTCGATCAGGCTCGCGGCCGGCGTGAACTTGAGATCGGCATAGACGCCGACGACGACGCAGCCGCTCTTGATGCGGTCCGGCGTACCGGCTTTCGTGCTAAATTCCATGCGCTTTTTTCCTCTTGTCTTTGGGTCCTGCGGAACCCGCGATTATCTCGGTGCAGGCCCTGTTCGTCAAAGCAGCCGTCCGGACGACGCGACCTTCATCCGGCGTGTGGTTCGTTCCCACACCGGCCGACGCGCGCTCCAGACAGACTTTCGCCGCCCCCGAACCGACCGATGATCTTCCAACGCTCGCTGGTGCGCGAGCTCGTCAACACTGCCAGCGCGATCTTCATCGCGCTGCTCACGATCGTCCTGACGATCGCGCTCGTGCGCGTACTCGGGCAGGCCGCGGCCGGCCAGGTGGACAACGGCGCCGTGCTCGCGCTGATCATGTTCGCGTCGCTGAACAACCTGCCGGTGCTGCTGCAGCTGACCGTGTTCGTCACAATCCTGCTCGCGATGACGCGCAGCTATCGCGACTCGGAGATGGTGGTCTGGCAGTCGTCGGGACTCGGGCTGCAGCGCTGGCTGACGCCCGTGCTGCAGTTCGTGGTGCCGGTCGCCATCGCGGTTGGCCTGACCAGCCTGTTCGTCGCGCCGTGGGCCAACCTGCAGGCGAGCGAATTCAAGGCCCGCTTCGAACAGCGCACCGAGGTCGCGCGGGTGGCGCCGGGCCAGTTCCGCGAGTCGTCCGACGGCTCGAAGGTGTTCTTCGTCGAAGGCTTCGATCCGTCGACCGCATCGGTGCAGAACGTGCTGGTCAACACGATCCACGAAGGCAAGGTCAGCGTCATCGTGGCGAAGACCGGCATCGTCGAGCGTCAGCCGAACGGCGACGAGTTTCTCGTGATGAACAATGGCCGGCGCTACGAAGGCACGCCGGGCAAGCCCGACTACAAGGTCATGGAGTTCGAACGCTACGGGGTTCGCATCGAGAGCAAGTCGCCCGACTTCGCCAACGACGACTCCGCGAAGATCCGGTCCACGATGGACCTGATCGCCGACCCGTCGCCGCG
>JBDTIS010000082.1:0-10854 GCA_039936235.1 Burkholderiaceae bacterium
CGCGCGCTGGACTTCGCGGGACACTACGGCGCGAATCTCGATGCGCTGTACGACGCGCTGGTCGACATGGGCGATGCGAGTCCGACCGGCACCGTGATCCTGCTCGACCGCATCCCGACCGGCCCCGGCTTCGACGCAGATGCGCGCGAGTCGCTGCTCGAGACTTTCCGCGACGCGGCCGACACGCTGGCCGACAGCGACAAGCGCTTCAGGGTGTTCTACTCGTTCGCCTAGTGACGAGGGTGGCGAAGCCGTCCAGCGTCCCGACGCAAGAGGGACCTTGGCCACGAGGCACCAAGCGCGGCCCCCTGCGTCGCGGTAGAGACTCCTCGGATCCGTACGGAACGACATGCCAGACCGGGCCTCGATCCTGGCGAGTCTGGATTGCAACGCAATCGGTCAGGGTGCCGAATCCGGTTGCGTCCCGAACAGATGACCGAGCGCTTCCATCGCCCCGGCCATGCCGTTCTCGTGAAGGCCGTTGACGGGGATCTGGCCGTTCGGCGTCAGGCGATCGACCAGCTGCGGCAACAGGCCCGACAGACGCGTCGCCGCCTCGTCTTCGTCGACGCCCGCATGTTCGGCGAGTGTGCGCAGCGGACCTTCGCCGGCCGGACCGTCGCTCAGCGCGGCCTTGACCTGATCCGGCGATATCGGCGCGTTCGCGCCGTTGCCCATCCACGACGCGACCGCATCGCCGAGGCCGGCGCTCTGGAAGCGCTGCAGCAGTCCCGGTAGTCCGCCGAGCCCGCCCGACCCGCCGAGACCGCCGGGTTCGTTGCCGTGCACCAGCATGCCGAGCACGGCCTGCACCAGCGCGGCCTTCGGGTTGCCGCTCGTATCCGTGCCCTGCAGTCCGCCGAGTTGTCCTACCAGTCCGCCGAGGTTGTCGAGCAGTCCCATGTGGTCTCCGTGATCGTTGTGTAGTCCGCGACGCATGGTCATCGTGCTTCGCGGACGGCAATTATCGTCGCAAAGCGCTCACTCGCTGTCCCACAGCGCCGTCAGCATCGCGATCGCCGCGGCCGCGGCGGTCTCGGTGCGCAGGATGCGCGGGCCGAGCGTCGTCGCGCGGAACCCGGCGTGGTCGACCGCCCGCAGCTCGTCGTCGGTGAAGCCGCCTTCGGGGCCGGCCAGCAACACGACGCGCCGACCGGTCGGCGGGCGCGAGATCGTCCCGAGCGGGGCACCGCCGGCCGTGAGCACCAGCCGCAGCGTCGCGTCCGGCAGCACGGACAGCCAGTCGCCAAGCGGCGCTACCGGTTCGATCTGCGCGATCCGGTTGCGCCCGCATTGCTCGGACGCAGCCGCCGCCAGCGCCTGCCAGTGCGCGCGTCGCGAGATCGCGCGCTCGCCGTACAGCCGCACGACACTGCGCGCCATCGCCAGCGGCGCGATCGCCGCGGCGCCGAGTTCGACGCCTTTCTCGACCGTCCAGTCCATCCGGTCGCCCGACGACAGGCCTTGTGCGACGGTGACCGGCCATGGCAACTCGGCTTCGCGCGGATCGAAGCGGACCACCTGCACCTCGGCCTGCGGCTCGCGTGCATGGACGAGCTGGGCGGCGTACTCGCCGCCGTGACCGTTGAACAGGGTCAGCATGTCGCCCTGTCGCAACCGCAACGCACGCAGCGCATGGCGGGTAGCGGCGCGCGACAGCGTGGTCGGCGCGCCGACGACGAGCGGGATATCGACGTGAAAGCGGGGCAGGGTCATCGTGCTGTCGTGATTGTTCGCATCGGGCAATCCCCGGACCTGGGCAGACATCGGTGAGTCCGCTCCACGGGTGGTCTGCTAAAATCGCTGTCCGCCATCCGGGCCGGCAGCCGGACGACGGCCACACGCACAACGATCTTGCGACGGCGCCCACCAGTCTCCCAGTATCCGACTTTTCAGGTCCGATCCCAGGCGGCGCGAAGCCTCGGATCGCATAGTCATGCTTGCATCGCGACCCGTACGTCCCCGAATCCCCACCCACGTGTACAGGTGAAAACGTTCATGTCTGCCCAATCATCAGAAATCGAAGTCGCTGTCGGTGCTTCGTCGTCGAAGATGGCCAACGCGATCCGCGCGCTCGCGATGGACGCCGTACAGAAGGCCGAGTCGGGACACCCCGGCATGCCGATGGGGATGGCAGACATCTCGGTCGCCTTGTGGAAGCATCACCTGCGGCACAATCCGGCCAACCCGCTGTGGACCGATCGCGATCGCTTCATCCTGTCGAACGGCCACGGCTCGATGCTGCAATACGCGCTGCTGCACCTGACCGGCTACGACCTCCCGATGCAGGAACTCGAGACCTTCCGTCAACTGCACTCGAAGACGCCGGGCCACCCCGAACTCGGCATCACGCCAGGCGTCGAGACCACCACCGGACCACTCGGCCAGGGTTTCGCGAACGCCGTGGGACTCGCGCTCGCAGAACAGCTGCTCGGCAGGGAATTCAACCGGCCCGGCCACACCATCGTCGACCATTACAGCTACGTCTTCATGGGCGACGGCTGCATGATGGAAGGCATTTCGCACGAGGCCGCATCGCTCGCCGGAACCTGGGGCCTCGGCAAGCTGGTCGCGTTCTACGACCACAACGGTATCTCCATCGACGGCGACGTCCGGGGCTGGTTCACCGACGACACCGCGAAGCGCTTCGAGGCCTACGGCTGGAACGTCATCGGCGGCAAGGACGGCATCGACGGCCATGATGTCGAAGCCGTCAACGCGGCGATCAACGAGGCCAAGAGCCAGTCGAAAGGTGAAGAGAAGCCGACGCTGATCATCTGTCGCACGATCATCGGCCGCGGCTCGCCGAATCGTGAGGGCACCGCGAAGGCGCACGGCGAAGCGCTCGGTCCCGACGAGGTCGCGATCACGCGAAAGGAGCTCGGCTGGACCTCGCCGCCGTTCGTGATTCCGCAGGACGTCTACGACGCTTGGGATGCGAAGCCGGCCGGCGCCGCCATGGAAGAGGATTGGGACGGACGCTTCGCGGCCTACGCCAAGGCCTTCCCCGAAGAGTCCGCAGACCTGCTGCGCCGGATGAGGGGCGATCGTCCGGCAACGTGGCGCGCGACCGTCGACAAGCTGCTGGCCGCGTGCGCCGAGAAGAAGGAAACCCTGGCTACTCGCAAGGCGTCTGCCGCTGCGATCTCGGCCTACGTCGCCGAACTGCCCGAGATGTTCGGCGGCTCCGCCGACCTGACACCGAGCAACAACACCGACTGGAAGGGCATGAAGACCGTGCGGCTCGCAGCCGACGGCGGCCGTTACGTCCATTACGGCGTCCGCGAGTTCGGCATGGCGGCGATCATGAACGGCATCGCGCTGCACGGCGGCTTCCTGCCGTTCGGCGGCACGTTCCTGACGTTCTCCGACTACATGCGCAACGCGATCCGCATGGCCGCGATCATGAAGCTGCAGACCGTGTTCGTGTTCACGCACGACTCGATCGGACTCGGCGAAGACGGCCCGACCCACCAGTCGATCGAGCAGACGTCGTCGCTGCGGCTGATCCCGCATCTCGACGTCTGGCGTCCGGCGGACACCAGCGAAACCGCGGTCGCGTGGGCCTGCGCGATCGAACGCAATCACGAAGACAAGCGCGGCCCGGTCGCGCTGTTGCTGAGCCGCCAGAATTTGGCCTACCAGGAGAAGACCGCGCAGCAGACCGCGGCGATCGCGCAGGGCGGCTATGTGCTGGTCGACGCGCGCCGGCCGCAGGTGGTGCTGATCGGCACCGGTTCCGAGGTCGGCCTCGCGGCCGATGCGGCGAAGGCGCTCGCAACCCGGGGCGTCCGCGCGCGTGTCGTATCGATGCCGTGCACGTCGGTGTTCGATCGGCAGCCGGTGGCGTACAAGACCTCGGTGCTGCCGGCCGGCATCCCGCGCGTCGCGATCGAGGCGGGCGTCACCGACTTCTGGTGGAAGTACGTCCTCGGCGACGGTGCCGTGATGGGCGTCGACAACTTCGGCGAGTCCGCGCCGGCGAAAGACGTCTTCAATTTCTTCCATCTGACGGTCGACAACGTCGTCGCGGTCGCGACGAAGGTCGTCTCCGGCGCGAAGAAGCGCTGACCGGGATCCTGTTCCCGATCGATCACCTCACACTCTTCCCCACTTCGAAACCATGACCATCAAAGTCGCCATCAACGGCTACGGCCGCATCGGCCGAAACATCCTCCGCGCCCACTACGAAGACGGCAAGAAGCACGACATCGAGATCGTCGCGATCAACGATCTCGGCGACTCGAAGACCAACGCGCACCTGACGCAATACGACACGGCGCACGGCAAGTTCCCCGGCACGATCAAGGCCGACGGCGACTCGATCGTGGTCAATGGCGATCGCATCAAGGTGTTCGCAGAACGCGATCCTGCCAAGCTGCCGTGGGGCACGCTCGGCGTCGATGTCGTGCTCGAATGCACCGGCTTCTTCACGACCAAGGAGAAGGCGTCGGCGCATATCGCGGGCGGCGCGAAGAAGGTCATCATCTCCGCGCCGGGCGGCAAGGATGTCGACGCGACCATCGTGCACGGCGTCAACCATCATGTGCTGAAGGCGACCGACACGGTGATCTCGAACGGCAGTTGCACGACCAACTGTCTCGCGCCGCTGGTCAAGCCGCTCAACGACAAGATCGGCATCGAGAGCGGCCTGATGACGACGGTGCACTCGTACACCAACGATCAGGTGCTGACCGACGTCTATCACGAGGATCTGCGGCGCGCGCGCAGCGCCACGATGTCGATGATCCCGACGAAGACCGGCGCCGCCGCGGCGATCGGGCTCGTGCTGCCGGAGATGAAGGGCAAGCTCGACGGTTTCGCGATCCGCGTCCCGACGATCAACGTGTCGATCGTCGACCTGTCGTTCATCGCGTCGCGCGATACGACGGTCGAAGAGGTCAACGAGATCATGAAGGCCGCGTCCGAGAACGAGTTGAAGGGCATCCTCGAATACAACGTCGAGCCGCTGGTGTCGCACGACTTCAACCATAACCCCGCCTCGTCGACCTTCGATGCGACGCTGACGAAGGTGTCGGGCCGGCTCGTGAAGGTGTCGAGCTGGTACGACAACGAGTGGGGCTTCAGCAACCGCATGCTGGATGCGATCATCGATCTGATGTCGGCGAAGTAGTCGTTGTTTTTGTCCCCTTCCCTTCGAGGGGAGGGTAGTGGATGGGGTTGAAGTGAACGTCAAGCCCGCTCCATCGCGTTTGATCGAAACCCCTCCCCTCCCCGGCCCTCCCCTCGAAGGGGAGGGTGAGTACGGTTCCTTTCAGGAAGGAGATAGATTGAACTTTCTTCGCATGTCCGACCTCGATCTCGCCGGCAAGCGGGTCTTCATCCGCGCCGACCTGAACGTTCCGCAGGACGACGACGGCAACATCACCGACGACACGCGGATCCGCGCGTCGGTACCGGCGATCGAGGCCGCGCTGAAGGCCGGTGCGGCCGTGATGGTCACGTCGCACCTCGGTCGTCCCACCGAAGGCCAGTTCAAGCCCGGGGACTCGCTCAAGCCAGTCGGTGAGCGTCTCGCCGAACTGCTCGGGCGCAAGGTGCCGCTGGTGGCGAACTGGGTCGACGACACGTCGTGGCAGTCGAGCCTCGACCCGGAAGAGGTCGTTCTGCTCGAGAACTGCCGTGTCAACAAGGGCGAGAAGAAGGACGACGACGCGCTCGCACGCAAGATGGCGTCGTTTTGCGACGTCTACGTCAACGACGCGTTCGGTACCGCACACCGCGCCGAGGCCACGACCCACGGCATCGCGAAGTACGCGCCGGTCGCCTGCGCCGGCCCGCTGCTCGCGGCCGAGCTCGACGCGCTCGGCAAGGCACTGCACGAACCGAAGCGGCCGCTGGTCGCGATCGTCGCCGGCTCCAAGGTCTCGACCAAGCTGACCATCCTCGAGACGCTGTCGGACCGCGTCGACCAGCTTATCGTCGGCGGCGGCATCGCCAACACCTTCCTCGCCGCGCTCGGCAAGCCGATCGGCAAGTCGTTGTTCGAGCCCGACCTCGTCGAGGATGCCAAGACCATCATCGACAAGATGAAGGCGCGCGGCGCCGATGTGCCTATGCCGACCGACGTCGTCGTCGGCAAGAAGTTCTCGGCCGACACAGAAGCCCGCACCATCGGCGTCGACGACGTGCAGCCGGACGACATGATCTTCGACGTCGGTCCTGAAACCGGCAAGGCGATCGCTGCAATCGTCGCGCAAGCCGGCACGATCGTCTGGAACGGACCGCTCGGCGTGTTCGAGTTCGAACAGTTTGCGGGCGGCACCGAGCGCCTCGCGAAGGCGATCGCATCGGGCCCCGGCTACTCGATCGCCGGTGGCGGCGACACGCTGGCCGCGATCGCGAAGTTCGGCATCGAGAACGACGTCGACTACATCTCGACCGGTGGCGGCGCGTTCCTGGAGTTCCTGGAAGGCAAGACGTTGCCGGCGGTGGAGATCCTCGAGCAGCGTGCGCACTCCATGCACGGGCGCTTGCCCGCTTAAACGAGCTCACATGCCACGCGCCACCAAGATCGTCGCCACCATCGGACCGGCCTCGACCGAGCCCGACGTCCTCGCCAGACTGATCAACGCGGGCGTCGACGTCGTCCGCCTGAACTTCTCCCACGGCACTGCCAACGACCACATGCTGCGCGCCGAGCGCGTGCGGACCGCGGCCCGCGACGCCGGTCGCGAGGTCGCGATCATGGCCGACCTGCAGGGGCCGAAGATCCGCGTCGGCAAGTTCGTCGACGGCAGCGTCATCCTCGTCAACGAGGCGCCGTTCGTCCTCGACGCGGGTTTCGAGGGCCTCGGCGACGTCGACTGCGTCGGCCTCGACTACAAGGAACTGCCGCGCGACGTGCGACCCGGTGACGTCCTGCTGCTCAACGACGGCCTGATCGAACTCGTCGTCGATCGCGTCGAAGGTTCGCGAATCCTCACCACCGTTCGCGTCGGCGGCGAGCTGTCGAACAACAAGGGCATCAATCGCCAGGGCGGCGGCCTCACCGCGCCCGCCCTGACGATGAAGGACATGGAGGACATCAAGACGGCGATGAAGCTGGGCGCCGACTACATCGCCGTCTCCTTCCCGAAGAACGCGACCGACATGTCGATGGCCCGACTGCTGGCGAACGCGGCGGCGGAGGAAGCGAAGATGCCGCTGCCTTACATGATCGCGAAGATCGAAAGGGCCGAGGCGATTCCCGCGTTGCAGGAGATCCTCGACGCGTCCGACGGGATCATGGTGGCGCGCGGCGACCTTGCCGTCGAGGTCGGCAACGCTGCCGTGCCGGCGCTGCAGAAACGCATGATCAAGATGGCGCGCGCGTCGAACAAGTTCGCCATCACGGCCACGCAGATGATGGAGTCGATGATCGTCAACGCGATCCCCACGCGCGCCGAGGTGTCCGACGTAGCCAACGCCGTGCTCGACGGCAGCGACGCCGTGATGCTGTCCGCCGAGACCGCATCGGGCCGGCACCCGGTCACGGTCGTGCAGGCGATGGCGACCATCATCACCGCCGCCGACGAGTCGGACACGGTCAAGCTCGACAGCGACTTCCTCAACAAGACGTTCTCACGGGTCGACCAGTCGATCGCGTACGGCGCGCTCTTCACCGCGCATCACCTGCGTTGCAAGGCGATCGTCGCGCTGACCGAGTCCGGATCCACCGCGCTGTGGATGAGTCGTCACGACATCGACATCCCGATCTACGCGCTCACGCCGCGGATGGCGACGTTGCGCAAGCTGTCGCTGTTCCGCAATGTCCGCGCGTTCGAGGTGGCGCAGAACCTCGACCGCGACTCGGCGCTCGTGCAGGCGGTGCAGTTGTTGCTGCACAAGGGTGTCGTCGCGTCCGGCGATCTGATCGTGATCACGGTCGGCGAGCCGATGGGTTCGGCAGGCGGCACCAACACGCTGAAGATCGTCAAGGTCGGGGAGCTGCTGACGCGACCCGTCGATGCGGCCTGAAGCGATGCGGCGTCGCGCGACGTGCATGCGATCGCTACTCGCGACGCTCGCTTTCGCCGTGCTGCTGGCGGCCTGCGCGCCGCTGCCGACCCGTGACTTGCGCGCATCGCCGGGCGAGATCGTCGAAGTCACCGCGCATCCCACGCCGCTACCGTCGACGACCGGCTTCGCGCCGGCTAACGAGACGGCTGCGCTGCGCACCGACACCGTCGACCGGATCTGGAAGACGATCGACGACTTCTACTACGACCCGGGCTTCAACGGCGTCGATGTAGTCGCGTTGCAGAAGCAGTCGCTCGCCGACGCCACGGCCGACAGCGTGAAGAGCGATGCGCAATTCTATCGCGCGCTCAAGCGCGAAGTCCGTGCGTTGCACGACTCGCACACGCTGATCCTCACCCCTCGCGAAGCCGAGGATTCGCGTGCGCGGCGCGCGACACAGATCGGCCTCGTGTTCACGGTCAGCGAAGGGCGGGTGGTGGTCACCGGCGTCGTCGCGGGGTTCCCGGCCGATGTCGCCGGTGTGCGGCCGGGGATGATCGTCGAGGCCGTCGACGACCGGAAGGTCGACGCGGCCTTCTTCGATCACGCACGCATCGCGCAGCCCGAACCGGTCGGCTCGGAGCCGTCCGCAGTCAGCGGCGACGATGCGGAACGGTCGCTGCGGCTGCGCGCAGTGCGGGCGCTGCTGGTCTCGACCGATGGCGATCCGCGCAGCCATCGCCTGACGCTGCTGCGCGCCGACGATACGACGCTGCAGGTCGACATCACCGCGCGCGGCGGCGACGTCCCGACCCGCGAGAGCCTGACGACGTTGCCGTCGGGTATCGACGTGCTGCGGCTGTCGCGCTTCGATTCGTCGGTTCGCGACCAGCTCGCGCGCGACATCGACGCGTCGCGGCAGCGTAGCCGCGGGTTGATCCTCGACCTGCGCGGCAACCCCGGCGGCGAGCAGCGGCTGTTCCAGTGGCTGGTGGGCCGCTTCGTCCCGCGCCGCACCGAACTCGGCGAGACGCGCGAGCGCGCCGGCTCGAACCCGGTGATGGCCCCGATGTACGCGGAGCCCGCGTCTCACCCCTACCTGAAGCCGATCGCGCTGTTGATCGATCGATCGACCGCCAGCGCGGCCGAGCTCACGGCCCATGCGCTGGTCGAGCAGCGCGACGCGATCGCGGTCGGCGAGGCCACCTGTGGCTGCGTCGTCGCCATCCGCTACGACTACGTGCTGCCGGACGGCGGTGCGCTGCACGTCGCGCAGGTGGGCTTTCGCACTGCGAAGGGACGACGGATGGAAGCCGACCCGCTGATGCCGGCCATCGCCGTCACGCCGACGCTGGCCGAACGGCGCACCGACGGCGACGTCGTGCTGCAGGCCGCGGAGCGGGCGCTGCTCGCGCACTGACTATCCGGGCGCCGCGCGTCGTCGAAAAACACGGAGCGGCGACGATTCACGCCGACTTCGCGGCCGGCACGCTAAAATCCGGGTCGCCGCAGTTGCAGTGCCGGCGGTTCCGCGCTTTCAAGTTCCGCATTCCCTCAAGTGCTTCCCGGAGATTCGCCATGCCCCTCGTTTCGATGCGCCAACTACTCGACCACGCCGCCGAGAACGGTTACGGCCTGCCCGCGTTCAACGTCAACAACCTCGAGCAGGTCCAGGCCATCATGAGCGCGGCGGCCGAAGTCGACAGCCCGGTGATCATGCAGGCGTCGGCCGGCGCGCGTAAGTACGCCGGCGAAATCTTCCTGCGGCACCTGATCGAGGCCGCCGTCGAGTCGTATCCGAACATCCCGGTCGTCATGCATCAGGACCATGGCCAGTCGCCGGCGGTCTGCATCCAGGCGATGCGTCTGGGCTTCTCGTCGGTGATGATGGACGGCTCGCTCGAGGCCGACGGCAAGACCGTCGCCGACTACGACTACAACGTCGACGTGACCAGGCGCGTCGTCGACATCGCGCATGCGATCGGCGTGACCGTCGAAGGCGAGCTCGGGGCGCTCGGCTCGCTCGAGACGATGATGGGCGACAAGGAAGACGGCCACGGTGCCGAAGGCACGATGACCCGCGAGCAACTGCTGACCGACCCGGACGAGGCGGCCCGCTTCGTGCAGGCGACGCAACTCGACGCGCTGGCGATCGCGATCGGTACGTCGCATGGCGCGTACAAGTTCACGCGCAAGCCCACCGGCGACATCCTCGCGATCGACCGCATCAAGGAGATCCACAAACGGATTCCGAACACGCATCTCGTGATGCACGGTTCGTCGTCGGTGCCGCAGGACCTGCTGGCGATCATCCGCGCGAACGGCGGCAACATGAAAGAAACCTACGGCGTGCCGATCGAGGAGATCCAGGAAGGCATCAAGTTCGGTGTCCGCAAGATCAACATCGACACCGACATCCGTCTCGCCATGACGGCGGCGGTGCGCCAGTATCTCGCCGAGAACCCCGAAAAATTCGATCCGCGCGACTATCTCAAGCCGGCGATGCTCGCCGCCAAGAAGATCTGCATCCAGCGCTACCAGGAGTTCGGCTCGGCAGGCCAGGCTTCGAAGATCAAGCCGACCAACCTGACGATCATCGCGGAGCGCTACAAGAAGGGCGAACTCGCGCAAGTGGTGCACTGAAGACGCGCGACGCGCCGCGAGCATGGCGACCGCTCCGGCGGCCGAGATTGACGCGCGGCATGCGGGCGCCGCGGTGGCGCATGCGCCGTTCCAGCCGGGACGGCACTGTCGCAACTGCGGTTCGCTGGCCGAACAGGTCCATTGCCCGGTCTGCGGCCAGCTCACGGCGTTGCATCCGCCGTCGGTCGGCGAGTTCGTGCAGGAGTTCCTCGGACACTACGTCGCTTTCGAAGGTCCGCTTTGGAGAAC
>JBDTIS010000083.1:0-6102 GCA_039936235.1 Burkholderiaceae bacterium
GGCGAGTCGCTGCTCGACACGATCGACAACCTGTCGGCGATGCATGCCGACATCTTCGTCGTGCGTCATTCGCAGAGCGGCGCGCCTTACCTGATCGCGAAGCATCTCGATCGCGGATCGCGCGACAACGAACCCTCGCACATCCATGTGGTCAATGCCGGCGACGGGCGCCATGCGCATCCCACGCAGGGCCTGCTCGATGCGTACACGATCCGCCACTACAAGCAGGACTTCACGAAGCTGCGCGTCGCGATCGTCGGCGACGTCCTGCATTCGCGCGTCGCGCGCAGCGACATCCACGCGCTGACGACGCTCGGCGTCCCGGAGGTCCGCGTGATCGGACCGCGGACCCTATTGCCGGCCGGCCTCGAGCAGATGGGCGTGTCGGTGTTCACGGACATGAAGAAAGGGCTCGACGGGGTCGACGTGATCATGATGCTGCGACTGCAGAACGAACGGATGAACGGCGCGCTGCTGCCGTCGGCCCACGAGTATTTCAAGAGCTACGGACTGACGGCGGAGAAGCTCGCGCTGGCCGCGCCGGATGCGATCGTCATGCATCCGGGGCCGATGAATCGCGGCGTCGAGATCGAGTCGTCGGTCGCGGACGGGTCGCAGAGCGTGATCCTGCCGCAGGTCACGTTCGGCATCGCGATTCGCATGGCGGTGATGAGCATCCTGGCAGGAGGTGGGTGATGGTCGCTCGCCGCGCTCGCGCATGAAGCTGCACATCAAGGGCGGTCGCGTGATCGACCCGGCCACCCGTCTCGACGCGCCGCGCGACCTGCTGATCGCGGCGGGTCGGATCGTCGGCATCGCCGAACCCGGCGCACAAGATGATTTCGACGCGAATCGCACCTTCGATGCCACCGGCCTGGTGATCATTCCCGGCCTGGTCGACCTGTCGGCGCGCCTGCGCGAACCGGGCTCCGAGTACCGCGCGACGCTCGAGTCCGAGATCGACGCGGCGCTGGCCGGCGGCGTGACTTCGCTGGTCTGTCCGCCCGATACCGATCCGGTGCTCGACGAACCCGGCCTCGTGGAGATGCTGAAGCATCGCGCGCGGACGCTGAACCGCACGCATGTCCATCCGCTCGGCGCGCTGACGGTCGGGCTCGCCGGCGTCGCGCTGACCGAGATGTCCGAGCTGCACGACGCCGGCTGCGTCGGCTTCTCGCAGGCCAACATCCCGATCGCCGACACCCAGGTGCTGCTGCGGGCGCTGCAGTACGCGCAGACCTTCGGCTTCACGGTCTGGTGGCGGCCGCAGGATCCTTATCTCGGTCGCGGCGGCGTCGCCGCGAGCGGGCCGGTCGCAGCGCGGCTCGGGCTGCCGTCGGTGCCCGCATCCAACGAAACGGTTGCGTTGCTGACGATCTTCGAGTTGCTGCGCAGCTTCGGCCTGGAGCACGGCGTCAGCGCGGCACCGCGCGTCCATCTGTGCAGGCTGTCGTCGGCCGGCGGCATCGCACTGGTCCGCGCGGCACGCGCCGAAGGCTTGCCGGTGAGCTGCGACGTCGGCGTCCATCACGTCCACATGATCGATATCGACATCGGATTCTTCGATGCGCAGTGCCGCGTCGATCCGCCGTTCCGCGGCCAGCGCGACCGTGCGGCGATCCGCAGCGCGCTCGCCGACGGGACCATCGACGCGATCTGCTCCGACCACACGCCGGTCGACGACGACGCGAAGCTGCTGCCGTTCGGCGACGCCGAGCCCGGCGCGACCGGTCTCGAACTGCTGCTGCCGCTGGTCCTGAAGTGGGCCGCCGAAGAACGCATCCCGCTGATCGATGCGCTCGCGCACGTCACGCATCGCGCGGCCGCCGTCGTCGCCGGTCCGGGCGGATCGATCCCGACCGGACGCATCGAGGTCGGCGGCGTGGCGGACCTGTGTCTGTTCGATGCCGATGCGCGCTGGACCGTGTCGCCCGGCGCGCTCAAGAGCCAGGGAAAGAACACGCCGTTCAACGGTTACGAGATGCAGGGGCGCGTGCGGGCGACGGTCGTCGGCGGCACCGTGGTCCACGAGGCCCGGACCTGACCCGCCCTCTGTCGGGAGGCGCCGCATGATTCCGTCGCTGCGTCTGGCCTGGACGCTGCCGCGCGTGCTGGCGCACGTCGTCGTCGCGCTGTTCATCGTCGCCGTGCTGTTCCGGTTCTGCGGCGATGCGAAGCGTGCGAGGCTGATTCGCTGGTGGTCGGGACGCGTCGCGAAGATCTGCCGCGTCGAGCTCCGTGTGATCGGCCCGCCGTCCGACCCGACGCGCGGTGGCGAGATCATCACCGCTGCGCTGCGGCCCGGCGGCATCGGCGCGATGCTCGTGCTGAACCACGTGTCGTGGCTCGACATCTTCATCGTCCACTCGCTGCGGCCCGCGCGCTTCGTCGCCAAGGCCGAGATTGCCGGCTGGCCGCTGCTCGGCTACCTGACCGACCGCACCGGCGCGATCTTCATCGAGCGCGGCAAGCGCCACGCGGTCCGCGAGGTCAACCAGCGCGCGGCCCGGATGCTGCGCGACGGCGACCTGATCGGCATGTTCCCCGAAGGTGCGGTCGGCGACGGGCGCCGGCTGCTGCCGTTCCACGCGAACCTGATCCAGCCTGCGATCGATGCCGGCGTGCCGATTCTCGTCGCGGGCCTGAAGTACCGCGACCTGCAGGGCCGGTGGACGTCGGCGACGGACTACGTCGGCGACATCACGATGCTGCAGTCGATCGTGCGGATCGCGCGGCATGGGCCGCTGCTGGCCGAGCTCCATCTGATCGACGCGATCGACGGCAGCGCGACGACGCGCCACGAGGTCGTCCGCAAGGCACGCGTGCTGATCGCCGACGCCCTCGCGTTCGACGACGATGCCCACGAGGCAGCGGAGGGCGTGTCGACCGTGATGGTGATGCCCGACGACCTGGTGGTCGGCCAGGACGTTGCGCTGACGGGCAGCCAACGCGTTATGGCGCTCGATGCCCGCGACGAATTGCTGTGAGTGCGCCGACCCATACCGATCGATCCCCTCGACCGGCGCCGTCGCTTCAACTGCCCATCACCTTCTTCATCGCGGCTTCGATCTCGCCACCGCAATAGGCATCGCCGTAGTCGAGGCGCGCCTTCGCGGCCAGCCCGGCCAATGACGGCAGATCGGAGACCCGTCGTGAAAGCGCGGCGGTCATCGGCGCCGATTCCAGGAATACGGTCTCGATCTTTCGGAAGCGCTCGGTCATCGTCGTCCACAGAGTGGCGGTCACGACGTCGGCGATGCCTGGCACGTCGCCGCCCAGCAGGAATCCGCTGTCTGCCTTCAGGCCGTGGCGCCGACCCGTCTCCTCCCACAGCGACATCCACTTCTTTAGCCTGGGAATGAATTCCCGCCAGCGCTTTTCCGTCCACATCTCGCGCCCGCCATCCAGCGTGATCTCGTCGATCACGTCGTTGGCGTCGTTGACCGTCTTGATCGTCATGGCGCGCAACGCCGGCGTGGCCGGCATCAGATCGAGCGTCTCGCCCAGATAGAGCACGATGGCCGGCATCTCGGCGATCGCGAAGCCGGTCTTCCTGTCGATCAGCATGGGCGGGCCCATGAACGGGACGGACAGGTCTTTCACCGGCCCGCTGATCATCTTCAGGATCGCCGGGTCGTCGGCCTCGGTCCAGGTCTTCCCGGCAAAGGCCATGACGGCCCGTACGAATTGACCGCGAAACGGAACCGCCCAGTAGAAGAAATCGTAATCGGACATCTGACATCACTCCGGTAGAAGAGGGCTCGAGCGCGGCCGGCAGGCAACCGCGAATGCGATGCGTAACGCGATCGGTGAAAGCCGAGAACCGCCATGGCAACCCTGGGCCGGAAGCAGACCGATCCGCTCGGCACACCGCCACCCATGCGCGCCGCCCTGAAAGCCGAAGGTATTCCTTTCGGCGTCATCGTTGGCGTGAGCTCGAAGGACACGACCGACGAGGCATGGGAGCGAGTTGCGGGTTGGCGACTCGTTTCAGGCGCCGTGAGCTGCCTCCCGCAACGCGACGCCGCCTGGAAACTGCATGAGCGACCGAGCGCGGCGGGGGACGCCGCTCGTACCGGATTCATCGAGCCCCGCGACGCGAACATTCCGACGCACGACGCTCTGGTGATAAGCTCGACCTCCGCCGTTCCACTGCGCGAAGGAGGGATGTCATGCCAGGCCTACTGCCCGAGATCGACCCTGACGGATTGCTCGAATATTCGGTGGTCTTCACCGACCGTTCGTTGAACCACATGTCGCAGAAGTTCCAGCGCGTGATGCGCGACATCTCCGGCGTGCTGAAGGAGGCGTACCACGCACGGTCTGCGGTCGTCGTACCCGGCGGCGGTACGTTCGGCATGGAAGCGGTGGCGCGTCAGTTCGCGACCGGCAGGAAGACGCTCGTGATCCGCAACGGCTGGTTCAGTTATCGTTGGACGCAGATCTTCGACGCGGGGCGGATTCCGTCGGAACAGACGGTGTTGAAAGCGCGGCCTCGCATGCCTGGTCACCAGGCGCCGTTCGAGCCGCCTCCGATCGAAGAGGTGGTCGCCGCGATCCGCGCGAAGCGGCCCGACATGGTCTTCGCACCGCACGTCGAGACGGCCGCGGGGATCGTCCTGCCGGACGACTATCTGCGTCGTGTTTCCGAGGCGGTCCACGAGGTCGGCGGACTGTTCGTCCTCGACTGCGTCGCGTCGGGCGCGCTGTGGGTCGACATGCAGAGTACCGGCGTCGACATCCTCGTCAGTGCACCGCAGAAAGGCTGGAGCGGGTCGCCGTGCTGTGCCTTCGTGATGCTCGGCGAGCGGGCACGCAGCGCGATCGACGGCACCGTCAGCACGAGCTTCTCCGCCGACCTGAAGAAATGGCTGCAGATCATGGAGACCTACGAAGGCGGCGGCCACGCCTATCACGCGACGTTGCCGACGGACGCGCTTCTCCTCACGCGCGATGCCATGCTCGAGACGCGCGCGTGCGGCTTCGAGAAGTTGCGTGCGAGGCAGATCGAACTCGGCCGACGCGTCCGCGCGTCGCTCGAGTCGTATGGCTTTCCGAGTGTCGCGGCCGAAGGTTTCCAGGCAGCCGGCGTGGTCGTCAGCTATACCAGCGATGCGGGTCTGCACACCGGCAAGGCGTTCCTCGGTGAGGGTTTGCAGACTGCCGCAGGGGTCCCGCTCCAGTGCGATGAACCGGCGGACTTCAAGACCTTCCGCATCGGTCTCTTCGGCCTCGACAAGCTCCAGGCCGTCGATCGAACGGTCGCCAACCTCGATGCAGCGCTCGGCCGCATCCTCGGCGTCGTGCCGGCACGGCGCGAAGCGGCGTAATCACGGGTCAGCGGGGCCACGCCGTGCGTGAACCCCGCAGCCGAGTCTCGTCGCTGCGATGAAGGCGAAGGGCCGAATCGGGGTCGTTGAAAGTGCATCGGGAGTCCGTGATCGGGAGTCCGTGATCGGGAGTCCGTGATCGGGCACATGGATGATCTCTCACTGCGTTCGGGATGACAAATTTTCTGTCGTTCCGGGATGACAAATGTCTGTCGTTCCCGAGACGACAATTCCGTCTGTCGTTCCCGGGATGACGATCTGCCTGCCTTTCCCGGGAAAAAAATCTGGCTGTCATTCCGAACGCAGTGAGGAATCTCACCAGGGGCGCTGCACCACGATCCGCGCCGAAGCCATCACCATCCCACCCCTCGATGCTTTCGGGACTTGCCCAACATGAAGCCTCACGTGACCTGCCTCATGCTCTCGTCGGTCGACGGACGCCTGCACGCCAGTCGCTGGACGAAGAGTCCGGATGGGGATCCGCACGACTGGTCGAACCTCTACGAGACCTATCAGGACACGCTGGAAGCAGACGCGTGGCTCGTCGGACGAACCACGATGGCCGAGATGTCCAAGGGAGAGCCCCATCCCGTCGGTGACGGCGACGCCCCGCCACGTCCGCTCCACAAGGCCGAGACGCCCGATCGACGCTTCGCGATCGCGCTCGACACGTCCGGGAAGTTGCACTTCAAGAGCCCCACTCTGCAGGGCAATCATGCGTTGGTGGTACTGGGTTCGGAGGTCGGCGACGATCACCTCCGCGAACTCGTAT
>JBDTIS010000084.1:0-6986 GCA_039936235.1 Burkholderiaceae bacterium
CGCGAACATCCGCCGCACGACGTTGCCCTTGCCCGGCCACGGCTCGGCACGGACGATCGCGCCGGCGCTTCTCGCGACCGCCGATGTGTCGTCGGTGGAGCGGTTGTCGTAGACGAAGATGCGCGCGGTCGGCAACGCATTGCGAAAGCCGTCCACGACTCGGGCTATGGACAGCGCCTCGTTGTAGCAAGGCAGCACCACCGCGATCTCGAGCCCCGCGATGAAGCGGTCGAGTTGCGTGGTCGTCATCGCGGCATTCGCGAGCGACGCGTCGAGGCTGTCGGGCGGAAGCAACTCGGCGTCGGTCGGCGATCGATCTCTCAACGACGCGATCGGGACCGTGGATGCGAGCACGGTCATTCGAGGATCTCCCCGGTCTTGACGACCCTCGCTGGCCTCGCGTAAGCGCCATGCCCCCGCCAGTTGTCGGGTCGCCGTGGCGATGGCCGCATCGGCTCGTCGATCGCGTCGTCGCTGACGACCACGGAACCGAAGCGATCGCGGCGCGCGAGACGGTCGGATCGTGCCGATGGAACCTGCGTCTTCTGGGTGGCCAGCACCAGCGCACGCGTCGCGACGACGATGACCGTGATGTAATACGGCACGTCGAAATACGCGAGACTGAGGAACGCGCCGCCGACGCCGTAACCGACCATGCTGACCTTGACCATGTCCATCAGGCTCCCGACCCAGTCGAGTTCCGGAACGCCATTGGCCTTGCGCTTCGCATCGGTCGCGGCCCTCCACGTGAACGCGCCGATCGCCATGAACAAGAACAGCCCGATGAAGCCGTGCTCGGCCATCACCTGAAAGTAGATGCTGTGCGCAGCGTGGACGTCCAGCGGATTGGGCGCGTACTTGCCGAAGATCTCGTAGTCGTAGATCTCGAAGCCGCCGCCGAACAGCCGGTCCTTCGCGAGATTGAACGCCATCCACCACGCGTTGATGCGGCCCTGTGCAGACGAGTCCTGGTCATAACTCTCGATCGTTTGCATCCGGGTAAACCACTCGGTCGGCATGAAAGACAGCATCAGGACGCCGGCCGCGATCAGCATGAAGCCCATGGTGAACTTGTTGCGGCTCTTCCACCACAAGAACACGGCCATAGCGGCGATCGCGAGCAACGCGCCGCGCGAGTGGCTGCCGATGGCAGCGAGCGCGGTCAGCCCCATGACCGCCGTCATGCCCCACTTCTGCCACTTTTTCCTGAACCGGATCTGCACGTAGCGCATCAGCGGGATGGTCATCACGAACGCGAGCGCAACCTCGTTGTTGCCTTCGATGAACGAGCCTTCGGGTCCCCAGACGAGAAAGTTGCCGCCGTGCGCCAGCGTGAACAGGCCGCCCTTCGCGCCGTAGAACGCGAGCGAGAACACGATCGTCCACACCATCCAGTGGATCTGCTTCTTCGTGTGGATCACCGTCAGCGCGACGAACGTCATCAGCATGATCTTCATCACGCGAGACCACATGTCGTAGCCCGATCCTTCGTGGAAAGGGAACAGCGACGAGAGGCAGATCCACATCGTGAACAGCGCGAGCGCGACGACCGGCGGCGTCAGCGTCAGGCGCCGCTCCTCCTTGGTGATGAACAGCGCGATGAAGGTGATGCCCGCCGTAGCCGCAGCGAACTGCAGGTCGTACGCGAAGCCGTAGGTGAGGCGGTGCGGATTCATCACGCTCAGCCACACCCACATGATCACGCCGAGCGAAGGCTTTTTCAGCATGAAGGGCACGCAGGCGAGGAAGAAGACCACGAGGGCGATGTCACGCATGGCATTCTCCGATGGCTCTCATGGAGCCGACGCCGGCACGCGCAGGTGGCCGAACTTGCCGGGAAACAGCAAGGTCAGCGCCTCGATCGTCGCGACGCGATTGATCAGCCAGGTGCAGGCCGCGTAGGTCAGCGCGCCGCAGGTCACGAGCAGCGCGAATTTCGGGACGTCGGACAGGCCGGGCACGAGTTGCCGCAGTCCTTCGACGACCACGAACATCAGCGCCGCGCCGGTCATCGGGCGCCAGATCTCGGTGAAGACACCACGCATCGACAACCCCAGGATCGGTAGCGCGCGGAACATGTTGAGCATGAACAGGATCGGCGTCACCACCAGCCACGCGACGCTGAGCCCGCGGATGCCGTAACGCGAACCGACATAGAAAAGCGGCGGCGCCACGAAGGCGCCGATCACCGTGGTCCACGTTACGATGTCGACACGACCCATGCTCATCACGGTCGTCGACACGATCGAGCCGATCATCCGGAACGGGATCGTCAGCGCGACCAGCGTCAGTGGCAGGATGGATGCCGCCCAGGCCGGCCCGATCGCCACCTCGACCAACTCGGGCGAGACCGCGCCGATACCCCACAATACCGGGAAGGTCACGAAGGCCATCAGCCGCACACCGAGCTTGGTGTTGTGGGCGACGGCGCGTGGATCGTGCTGGATCTTCGAGAATGCGGCGAACGCGACGCTGTTGATCATGCCAGCCGCGCGCTGCATCGGCAGCGATGCGAGATGCACCGCGACCGAATAGAACCCGAGCGCCTCGATGCCGAGAAACTTGCCAGCGATCAGGACGTCCGCTTGCGATGACCAGTACCAGACGATGCGGCTCACCAGGATGTTGCCGCCGAAACGCCAGAGGCGTCGCGATCCCTTGAATCGGAATGACGGCCAGTAGAATGTCGTGGCACTCGCGAACAACATAACGGCGCGGACCGGATTCCCCACCAGACCCCCGAAGATCAACGCCCATGCACCCAAGCCGTTCAGCGCAAACGCCAGGATTGCGAGATTCTGGACGATGCCCGAAACGATCTCGATGCGGGCGGAGGTCCGGAAGCGCATCTCGCGCTGCAGGAGTCCGCTGAAGACCGGCGTCATGCCAGTGCCGATGAAGGCCAGCGAAGCGACGCGGGTCATGTCGGTCAGTTGCGGTTCGTGGTAGAACGCCGCTATCAGCGGCGCCGCCGCGATCAGCGCCACGCAGATCAGCCCGTTCACGATCAATGCCGCGCCGAACGTCTGGCGGATTTCCGATTTTTCGAGCGTCGGCGACTGTACGATCGACGAGCCGAAACCCATCTCGCCGAGCATCCCTAGAAACATGAAGATCAGGGTCAGTATCGCGACGAGGCCATAGTCGGCCGGTACGAGCAGCCGCATCACCAACAGCGTGATCGCCCAGCTGATGATCTGGCCGCCGAACTTGGCGATCGCCGACCAACGCAGCGCCGACATCACCTGCGCCTTCATGCCGCCCTCGGGCGATTCGGGGGCCACGACGACCTCGACGACCTGGCTCATGACGCCACCTTGCGGACCTGCGCGAACAGCACCGGGACCGCGAAGTTAGCGTCGCGCATCGACTCGACCGAAACGACCTCGAAAGTCCGCGCGAGAAAGCGGCGCAACGACGCGGCGTCGTAGCGGATCACGTGCTCGGGCTCGTCGATCGGGCCGAGGCAGTCGTCCGGCACGAAGATCAGCGCCCTGCCTCCCGGCTTCAGCACGCGGTCGATCTCGTGCGCGAAGCGGCGGCGGCGGATCACGTGCTCGAGCACCTGCGACGCGATCACCACGTCGAAATGCGCATCGGGGACGCACAGCTCCGGCAGTTTGCCCTGCCACATCGCGATGCCCTCGGATCGCAGACGGGTGACCGCGTAGTCGGAGATCTCGAAGCCGTGCAGACGGTCGTAGCCATGCGTCGCAAGGCGTCGAAGAATGCTGCCGTTGCCGCAGCCGACATCGAGAATCGCGTCGTCACTTCGGGTCAGCGCGAGGATACGCTCGACTTTGGTCGGCCAGTCACGCGCATCCCAGGTATTCGCCAGCTGTTCGTCCCAGTACGCCGCGTCGTTGCCGGACAGACCGGCATTCGCAATCAGGTGATAGGCCAGCGGAAAGCGATCCGACACGACCTTTCGGACCCGCCATGGCAGCAGCGCTCTCATGGCTGCACCTTGCACGCGAGGTCCATCGAGCGGGCGAGCAGCAGCGATTCGAACAGGCGCTCCTGTCCGCGACTCGTCTCGTCCCAGCTATAGCGTTCGGCATAGCGACGCGTCGCCGCGCGGTCGGGAGGATCGGCGAAGAGTGCGCGCAGCGCGGCCTCGATCGCGCGTGGCGAACGCTCGTCGATGATGCGGCCGGCCTCGGGCGACGTGACGATCTCGGGCACGCCGCCGACATTCGTCGCTACCACCGGCGTGCCGCACGCCATCGCTTCGAGCAGTACATTGGGCCAGCCCTCGTTGGACGACGCCAGCACCAGCACATCAGACGCGGCGTACAGGGACGCCAGCTCGTCGTGCGCCTGCTGGCCGAGGAAACGAACGCGGTGCGCGACGCCGAGCGCCTCGGCATGCGCTCTCAGAGCCCGGTCCTCGCTGCCGCCACCGACGATCAGCAATTGCGCATCCGGCAACCCGGCGATCGCCTCGATGACGAGGTCGTGCCCCTTCGCCGCATGAAGTCGCCCGACCGACACCACCACCTGCGACGTGGCCTCGATGCGATGGCGGCGCCGGGCCTCGACGCGATCGAGCGGCGTGAAGCGTTCCGCATCGACGCCGTTGCGCAGGACGACCACCCGGCTCGCATCGACGCCGAGCGCGAGCAGTTCGTCGTGCAGCGCGCGCGAGACCGTGACGAGGCGGCCGGCGACGCGCGCGGCCCACAGGATCGCGCGCCGCGAGACCGGCTGCTGAGCGATGAGGTTGATGTCGCTGCCGCGCGCCGTGATGACCAGCGGCAGCTTGAACCATCGCGCCAGCATCGCGGCAGCCACGCCATCCGGGAAGAAATAGTGGGCATCGATCGCGTCGAAGCGCTCGCCGCGCTCGATCAGTCGAGCGATGGCGGCCCGGGCGCCGATGGCCATGGTAAGCGGGGCGAAAAGCGCACCGATCCCCGGGATCGTCGGATAGCGGGGATGCAGGATCTCGATGCCGTGCCGCTCCTCGCTACGCGGCACGCGGGCGAATTCCGCGAAGCGTCCGAAGACCGGATTCGCCGATGGAAACCACGGCACAGGAGCGACGACGATGGCCGACGTATGGCCGGCCGCGACGAGGTGAACGAGGCGGTTTTCGACGAATACACCGTGCCCCGGATTGACCGCGTTCGGATAGAGCGACGTAAAGGTCAGCAGATGCATCACGCGTACTTTCGCCTGGCGATGTCTGCCGGCGCGCCGTCGACGGCATCGACCGGATCAGCGGCAATCACGTCGTCCGACCGCGCGGGCGCCACGATCTTCCCGCCAGTGCCGCCCAGCAGTTCCTCGAAGAGCGCGGTGACGCGCTCGGCATTGCGTGTCCACGTCAGGCCCTGTTCGCCGATCGTACGACGGGCTCCGTCGGCCATGCGCGCCCGCAACGCGTCGTCGAAGGTCAGCTTCTCGATCGCGGTGGTCAGACCTTCCGGATCCTTCGGATCGAACAGCAACGCGTTGACGCCGTCGTCGAGCACCTCGCGGATGTTGGGCTGGTCGGGCGCGACGATGGCGCGTCCGAGCGCGAGGTATTCGAACAGTTTCAGCGGCGACGCATACGACACGACCGCGGGTTGCAACGCGATGTCGAAGGTCGACACGTAAGTCGGGATCTCTTCACGCGGGACGATGCCGGTGAAGACGACCCGCGACGCGATGCCGAGCGCGGCGGCCTGCGCCTCGAGCGCTGCGCGCGCTGGTCCTTCGCCGACGACGAACAGCATCCGCGGATGCTCGGGGCCGTCCTTCGCGATCGCCGCGATCACGCGGTCGAGTCCGTGCCAGTCACGGACGAAGCCGGTGAAGCCGAGCACGATGCGGCCGTCGAGCTTCCAGCGTTCGCGGACGGCTTGCGTGTCGAAAGGCCCCGCGAAGTGTTCAAGGTTGATACCGTTCGGGATGATCTCGATGCGCCGGTTCGGGTCCGCGGTCTCGCGAACGATGGCGGCGAGCGCGCGCGTGACCGGCAGCAGCACGTCGGCGCCGCGCCACGCCGCGAGCTCACTGGCTCGCGCGAGTCGGTCGAGCGCGATCCCGTCGAAAAGCTTGCGCTCCGCATAGATGGGCGCGTTGATCTCGAGCAGCATCGGCAGCCCGAAGCGTCGACGAATACGAACGCCGGCGGTGGAGAACAGGTTGTAGCGCTCGTACAGCACGTCAGGCTCGAACGCCGCCATCGCACGGGCGAGCCGATGGTAGGCATGGATGCCATAGGCCCACTCGGCGAGTTCGTACAAAGCCTGCGGCATGCTGCGCTTGAGCCACGCGACGAGGCCAGCGTCCGAACCGAACTCGGCGCTGTCGACCGCGTTCGGTCCCACCACCAGCACCTCGTGCCCGAGTCCGCGCAACGCGCTCACCAGCTCCTCGAGGTGCACGTACTGCCCGTCCTTGGAACGGATGCGATGGTGATAGAGAATCTTCATGTCGAGCGGCGAGCCGCTGCGTCAGCCGCTGCCGGCTACGCCGCCTTCATCGTGAGCGGCGCGGTCGCGAATGCGGCGTCGTTGCCTTCGACGACGTTCTTGAGGAACGCGTCGAACATCAGGATCGTCCAGATCGGCGTGCTGTGATCGCGCGCGCCCGACTGGTGCTGCTCGACGATACGCTTCAACGCATCGCGATCGAACCAGCCCGTGTCGGACAGCCGCGAACCGAGAAGCGCGGACTGCACGCGACCGGCCAGCGGTCCGCGAAACCACTGCGCGAGCGGGATCGAGAAGCCCATCTTCGGCCGGTACATGATCTCGTTCGGCAGGAAAGGCTCCATCGCCTTCTTCAACAGGAACTTCTGTTCGCCGTTGCGGATCTTGATCGACGACGGCAATGTGGCCATCCATTCGACCAGCGGATGATCCATCAGCGGCTCGCGCACTTCGAGCGAATGCGCCATGGAAGCGCGATCGACCTTCGTGTTGATGTCGCCGACGAGGTAGGTCTTGAGATCGATATATTGAATCTGCGCGAGCGCATCGTCGGTGGGCGCG
>JBDTIS010000085.1:0-22997 GCA_039936235.1 Burkholderiaceae bacterium
TGATGATGCCGGCTATCCATTCGATGCGGTTCGCAGACAGTCCCTCGCGCAGCGCCTTGATGATCGGGATGCCGCCGGCGACCGCGCCTTCGAACGCTACCATCACGCCCTTGGCCTGTGCGGCCGCGAAGATCTCGTTGCCGTGCAACGCGAGCAGCGCCTTGTTCGCGGTGACGACGTGCTTCCCGGCGGCGATGGCGGCCAGCACCAGCCGTTTCGCATCGCCGATGCCGCCGATCAGTTCGACGACGATCTCGATGTCGGGTGCGGTCGCGACGGCGTGGAGGTCGTCGCTGACCGGGATGCCGTCGCCGACGAGGCGCTTCGCCTTCGCGACGTCGCGCGCGCCGATGCGGGCGACGACGATGCCGCGCCCGGCGCGGCGGGTGATCTCTTCCTGGTTGCGCGACAGCACGCGCAGCATGCCGCCGCCGACGGTGCCGGTGCCGATCAGGGCGACCTGGATGGGTTTCATGGGACTCAAAATTAGGCCCCGGCCTTCGCCGGGGTGACATGAATGGAATGGGGGAATGTCATCCCGGCGAAGGCCGGGACCCAATCATGCAGCGGCGTCACGCCGCCACTTTCGGCAGCAAGCCGTCCTTGCGGAACATCTCCTTGATGCCCCGTACCGCCTGGCGCGTGCGCGCCTCGTTCTCGATCAGCGCGAATCGCACGTGCCCGTCGCCGTAGTCGCCGAAGCCGATTCCCGGCGACACCGCGACCCGCGCCTCGGACAGCAGCTTCTTCGCGAACGCCAGCGATCCCATCGCCGCATACGCTTCCGGCAGCGCCGCCCAGATGTACATCGACGCGCGCGGCACCTCGACCTTCCAGCCGGCCTCGGCCAGCCCCTTGGCCAGCACGTCGCGACGCTTCTGGTACTTCGCCGCGATCTCCTTCACGCAGTCCTGCGGCCCTTCGAGCGCCGCGATCGCCGCGACCTGCACCGGCGTGAACGACCCGTAGTCGTGATAGCTCTTCATCCGCGCCAGCGCGTTGACCAGGTCCTTGTTGCCGACCATGAAGCCGATCCGCCAGCCCGCCATGTTGTAGCTCTTCGACATCGTGAAGAACTCGACGGCGACGTCGCGCGCGCCTTCCACCTGCATGATCGACGGCGCCTTCCAGCCGTCGAACGTGATGTCCGCGTAAGCGAGGTCGTGCACCACCAGGATGTCGTGCTGCCTGGCGAGCGCGACGATGCGTTCGAAGAACTCGAGCTCGACGCACTGCGCTGTCGGGTTGCTCGGGAAGCCGAGGATCATCATCTTCGGCTTCGGGATCGACTCACGGATCGCGCGCTCGCATTCCTCGAAGAAGTCGACACCCGGCGTCATACGCACGCTGCGGATGTCGGCGCCGGCGATCACCGCGCCGTAGATGTGGATCGGATAGCTCGGATTCGGCACCAGCACCGTGTCGCCGCGGTCGAGCGTCGCGAGCATCAGGTGCGCGAGTCCCTCCTTCGAGCCGATCGTGACGATCGCCTCGCTATCCGGGTCGAACGTGACGCCGTAGCGCGACTGATACCAGTTGCAGATCGCGCGACGCAGTCGCGGGATGCCCTTCGACACCGAGTAGCCGTGGGTGTCGGGACGCTTGGCGGCTTCGACCAGCTTGTCGACGATGTGCTGCGGCGTGGGCCCGTCGGGGTTGCCCATGCTCATGTCGATGATGTCCTCGCCGCGGCGACGCGCGGCCATCTTCAGTTCGGCCGTTATATTGAAGACGTAGGGGGGCAGGCGCTTGATGCGCGAGAATTCTTTCATGCGGGCCTCGGTATGCAGACGGCTTGGGGATCGGCCGTAGTCGACGTCCGCAAGTGCTGCCGGACAACCGCCGATTATAATTCACACCCTCCCGATTCCCGCTCCGGGGCCGCAGGCATTCGCAGCTCGACCCGCCGATCCGCGCCCCGACACCCTGCCGTGAAACTCCACGCCACCGTCGTCCCGTCCGCCAACACGTTCAACGCCTACGGCGACGGTTACGTCGAGGTCAACGCCGTCCGCTACGAACACAGCATCGTCGTGCTGCCCGAACGTCCCGTGATCGCCTGGCCGGTTGACGGCTTCGACGCGCTCGTCGCCGACAGCTTCCGCTTCATCGCCGACCAGGATCCCGAACTGGTCGTATTCGGCAGCGGCAGCCGCCTGCGCTTCCCGCATCCGCGGCTGCTCGCGCCGCTGCTCGATCGCGGCATCGGCGTCGAGACGATGGACGTCTACGCGGCCTGCCGAACCTACAACATCCTGATGGCCGAAGGTCGTCGCGTCGCGGCGGCGCTGCTGATCGAGCCCGCCGCGCCGGCGCCTCGATGACCGCTCCGGTCGCGGTCGTCGACGGCGGATCGCACATGCGGCCCGGCAGGTGGATGCTGGCGCTGCTGCTGGTGTTCGCCATCGCGTGGTTCGGCGGTCTCGGCCATCGCAAGCTGATCAAGCCCGACGAGGGCCGCTACGCCGAGATTCCGCGCGAGATGGTCGTCAGCGGCGACTGGCTGACGCCGCGTCTGAACGGGCTGAAGTATTTCGAGAAGCCACCGCTGCAATACTGGACCACCGCAGCGGCCTACGAGACGTTCGGCGTCAGCGAGTGGACGTCGCGGCTGTGGACCGCACTGACCGGCTTCGCCGGCGTGCTGGTGGTGGGCTTCACCGCGACCCGGCTCTACGATCGACGCACCGGCCTGTTCTCGGCGACCGTGCTCGCGAGCGGCCTGGCCTACGTGCTGCTCGGCCACTTCAACACGCTGGACATGGGCCTCGCGCTGTTCATCACGATGACCTGGTGCGCGGTGCTGCTGGCGCGCGATGCGCGGGTGCGTGACGACGATCCCGATGCGCATTGCGGGTCGGGCCGGCGTGGACGGCCGTCGCATGCGAAGCGCTGGATGATGGTCGCGTGGGCCGCCATGGCGCTCGCGACGCTGTCGAAGGGACCGGTCGCGGTCGTGCTGTCCGGCGGGGCGTTGGTGGCCTACCTCGTGATGTCGCGCGACTGGAAGCTGCTCGGCATGCTGGCGCCGGTCCGCGGCCTCGCGCTGTTCGTGCTGATCGCGGGGCCGTGGTTCATCGCGGTGTCGCGCGCCAATCCGGAATTCGCGCACTTCTTCTTCATCCACGAACACGTCGAGCGCTTCCTGACGACCGAACATCGCCGCGAGGGACCGATCTGGTACTTCGTGCCGGTCCTGCTGGCCGGGTTGCTGCCGTGGCTGTCGGTCGCGGCGCCCGCGATGCTCCTCGCGTGGAGGGCTCCCGCGCGCGGCGGCTTCGCGCCGGAGCGGCTGATGCTGGCGCTGATCGGGGTCGTGTTCGTTTTCTTCAGCCTGTCGGGCTCGAAGCTGCCGTCGTACATCCTGCCGGTATTCCCGGCGTTCGCGATCCTGATCGGACGACGGCTCGCGACGATCGGACGCGCGGCGCTGAAGCGGCACCTGATCTTCATCGCCGTGCTGGCTGTCGTCGCCGTCGCGACGATCGCGTTCGTTCCGCTCGACAGCAGCGATAGCGCCGACGCGATCGCCGCATTTCGGCTGACGGCGTTCGCCAGCATGACGGCGTGGCTGGTGGGCACGCTGATCGCGATCGGACTCGCGCTGCGTGACCGCGCGACCGGTGCGATCGTGGCAGCGGGACTCGCGGCACTGGTCGGCTGGTCGTCGCTGCTGCTCGGCCACGAGGTGCTCGGTCGCGGCATGTCGACCTACGACCTGGCGCGCGACATGAAGCCATTCATCGCGGCCGATACGCCGATCTACAGCGTCGGCCTGTTCGAGCACACGCTCGACTTCTACCTGCAGCGCCCGGTGACGCTGGTCGCATTCCGCGACGAGCTCGACTTCGGGCTCACGCAGGAGCCGCACCAAGGCATCGCGACGCTGCCCGCGTTCATCGCGCGCTGGAACGCGGATCGCGCACCGCTCGCGATCATGGCCGACGACGTTTTCGATACACTGACCGTCGCACGTCTTCCGATGCGCGTCGTCGCCCGCGACGGTCGTCGCATCGTCGTCGGCAAGCCACCGGCCGACCCCACCGACGCCCCGCAGGACAGGCCCGTTCCACCGGCCGCCCCCGCGCAGACCAGGACTCCTTCGTGAACCCCGCAAGCCTTGCCCTGATCCTGTTCGGCGTATTGCTGAATGCCTGCGCGCAACTCCTGCTGAAGGCCGGCGTCAACAACGTCACGGCCGCGATCGGGACGTTCGACTATTCGGTGGCCAACATCTGGCCGGTCGGGCTGCGGCTCGCGACCCAGTGGCCGATCATCGGCGGCCTGTGCTGCTACGTGATCAGCGTCGTGGTGTGGATCCTCGGCCTGTCGCGCGTCGACGTGTCGATCGCCTATCCGTTGCTGTCGCTCGGCTACGTGCTGAACGCGGCCGCCGCGTGGTGGCTGTTCGGCGAGGCGATGACGCCGATGCGGCTGGTCGGCATCGGCATCATCATCTGCGGCGTCTACGTGCTCACCCGCAGCGCATGAACTACCGGACCGAACGATCATGAGCGCGAATCCCCTGTCCATCACCCCGCCCTACCTGCCGTTCACGCGGCCGACCATCGACGAGGCGACCATCGCCGGCGTGGCCGACGTGCTGCGCTCCGGCTGGATCACATCGGGTCCGAACGTGAAGGCCTTCGAGGCTCAGCTCTCCGCGTACTGCGGCGGCAGGCCGGTGCGCGCGTTCAACTCGGGCACCTGCACGATGGAGATCGCGCTGCGCATCGCCGGCATCGGCGCGGACCGCACGACCGACGAGGTCATCACGACACCGCTGACCTGGGTATCGACGGCCAACATCGTGCTCGACGTCGGCGCGAAACCGGTCTTCGCCGACATCGATCCGGTCACCCGCAACATCGACCTCGACCGGATGGAGGCGGCGATCAACCCGAACACGCGCGCGATCGTCCCGGTCGACCTGAGCGGACTGCCGGTGGACCGGACGCGGCTCTACGAGATCGCGAACCGGCGCGGGCTGCGCGTGATCGAGGACGCCGCGCAGAGCTTCGGCAGCAACTGGGACGGCGCCGACATCGGTACGTCCGGCGACTTCGTGTCGTTCAGCTTCCACGCGAACAAGAACGTCACGACCATCGAAGGCGGGTGCCTCGTGATGAACGACGAAGCCGAAGTGAAGCTCGCCGAGCAGTATCGTCTTCAAGGCGTGGTGCGCTCGGGGCTCGACGGGATGGACGTCGAACGCGTCGGCGGCAAATACAACCTGACGGACGTGGCCGCGCGCGTCGGACTCGGCCAGTTGCCGCACCTGGGCGCGTTCACGCAGAAGCGCCGCGCCCTCGCCCGCCACTACTTCGATTGCTTCGACGCCGGCTTGATGGCCGACATCGACTGTCGCCTGCCGGTCGCCGACTTCGGCCAGAGCAACTGGCACATGTTCCAGGTGATCCTGCCGGAGGCGCACCTGGCGAAGCGTTCGGTCAAACGCGCCGACGTGATGGCCGCACTGCACGAGCGCGGCATCGGCACCGGCGTCCACTACCCCGCGCTGCATCTCTTCACGCTGTATCGGCGGCTCGGCTGGAAGGATGGCGACTTTCCGCATGCCGAGTACGCCGGCCGCAACACGCTGACACTGCCGCTGTTCCCGACGATGACCGACGCCGACGTCGAGCGTGTCGTCGACGCTCTGCAGACCGTGCTGCGCGGTTGAGCCGCAGATTCCGATGACGACGACCGACACCTCCGCCCGCGCCGACTGGCCCAACCTGTCGCGCGCCGAAACGCCGGTGCTGCGCGATCCGGCGACGATCGATGTCTCGGTCGTCGTCCCGGTCTACAACGAGGAGGCCGGGCTGCATCAGCTGTTCGCCCGGCTGTACCCGTCGATGGACGCGATCGCGCAGGCGCGCGGCATCCGCTACGAGATCATCTTCGTCAACGACGGCAGCCGCGATCGCTCGGCGCAGATCCTGTCGGACCAGGTCCGCGCACGGCCCGATGTGACGCGGGTCGTCCTGTTCAACGCGAACTACGGCCAGCACGCGGCGATCATGGCCGGCTTCGAAAAGGTCCGCGGCGCCTGCATCGTCACGCTCGACGCCGACCTGCAGAACCCGCCCGAAGAGATCGTCAAGCTGATCGACGCGATGAACGCCGGACACGATTACGTCGGCACGGTGCGCCACGCGCGGAAGGACTCCGCGTGGCGCAAGACCGCGTCGCGTGCGATGAATCGGCTGCGCGAGCGGATCACGCACATCACGATGACCGACCAGGGCTGCATGCTGCGCGCCTACGACCGCCGCATCGTCGAGACCATCAACCAGTGCCGCGAGATCAACACGTTCATCCCGGCGCTCGCGTACACGTTCGCGAACAACCCGGTCGAGATCGAGGTGGCGCATGCGGAGCGGGCCGCCGGCGAATCGAAGTACTCGCTATACGCGCTGATCCGGCTGAACTTCGACCTCGTGACCGGCTTCTCGGTGGTGCCGCTGCAGGCGTTCTCGCTGTTCGGCGCGCTGCTCGCGGCGGCTTCCGCCTTGCTCGTCGTCGTATTGGCGGTCCGCCGCATCTTCGTCGGGCCGGAGGCCGAAGGCCTGTTCACTCTGTTCGGCATCGCGTTCTTCCTGATCGGCGTGACCTTGCTCGGCATCGGGCTGCTCGGCGAATACATCGGACGCATCTACGAAGAGGTCCGCGGGCGGCCGCGCTGGATCGTCCAGGGCGTGCTCGAACAAGTGAGACCCGGGGCGGCTATTCCACCATCCAAGCTCTGAACGACACGCAAGCACGGCATGATCGTGTCGAATTTCTTTACGTTCTGATCAGAGAGCGTGCGTAGCGCGATTTCAACTCTTTGATTAAAGAAGATTTTTTAAAGTGGGAACGATTTTTGCCTTGCCTGAAAACATTTCGAATTTTCCCGCGCCCGGTCGAGCGCACCTCTTTTTCCCCGATGAAGGAAGTTTCATGCGCCGCTATCTTGGATTTGCAGCATTGGCCGTGCTATCCAGCGGATTGCTGATCGGTGGGGCACGAGCCAGTGTCCTGGTACATGTCGTCCAGAACGATCCGAACGCCGACAACGCCAGCATCGTCCCGTCGCCGACGCTGCCGAGCGCTGACTTCTTCAGTCCCGACATCAATTTCAACGCGAATACGCCGAGATCGTTCGCCGCGTTCTTGAACAATCCGGTGTTTTTCAACGTCCAGAACGGCTTCGACGCGACGCTTACCGTTGCCAATCTCTTCCTCCGAATCACCGGATCGACGTTTCTGAACACGGGGGCGAATTCTTTCGTCGTAGGGCACGACGACGGTCTCGTGCTCACCTTCGCGGATCCGTCGCTCGGAACCGTGGTCAACACGCCCGGCGCGACTTCGTTCACTACGACGCCGTTCAATGTCAATGCCCCGGCGGCCGGCCTGTATGCCTTCGATCTGAAATACAGCGAGTGCTGCGGCTTGCCGGCCAATCTCGTGTTCCAGATCAACGGTGCGCCGGTGGGTACGACCGTGCCCGAACCCGGCAGCATCGCCTTGTTCGGCATCGGCCTGGCCGGCATCGAAGCCGCGCGCCGGCGCCATCGACGCAGCACCCGGCTCGCGCTAGACGCTTGATATAGGCCGCAGATCCGGAAGCGGCTGAGGGCCGCGCTCCCGATCCGCGCGAAGCCAGTGACATCGACGCCGCTTGCCGGCCGTCGGAATGTCAATGTCGAACTGCCTTCCGCTTCTGTGGATCCGGCAATCGGACGGAGGCGGGAGTCCTTTCGCAGCGGCAATCCCCGTATGGCCTGGTTCCTGAAGCCTCGCGGCATCTGCACGGCTGAGCTCACAACGTCGTGCTCTTCAAGACCGCTCGAGGTCTGCTCGAGGCAGGCCCGGTATCGACCGATCGACCGCTGATACTCCCCGATTCGATCGACGCGACCGTCACGCCGGCAACTGCGGCCGGCGCGCGGATCATGAGTTTCTGGCTACGGCGCTACCCGGGTTTCGGCGGAGCCATCAACACGGCCGTCGGTGGTTCGGGCTACGTTTCGCCGAAGCCCAACCCCTACCACGTCCCGGGCGTCTCGCGAATCCGGTCGATTGCGCCCTCATCGCCGGTTATCCGCCTGACGTTCACCGCCGGGAACTCGTCGTCCTACGCCAGCAACCACGCGATCGATCCAACCCCTGCAGGCGCCCGCTACCTCGCACGACGGCTGGCCGACGAGATCGCTGCGCCTGGGCGGGCGCCCACTGATCGAAAGGCCGCGGCTCCCAGGCGCGGGCTCCCGCTACAATCGCCGCCCCTTCTCCTGGAGGCGCACGCATGGCCACTGCAGTCGTCTTCGCCTATCACAACGTAGGCGTGCGCTGTCTGCTCACACTGCTCGCGCGACGGGTCGACGTCGTGCTCGTGGTGACGCATCGCGACAACCCCGACGAGACGATCTGGTTCGACAGCGTCTTCGACACGGCCACGCATCACGGCGTCGAGGTGGTCTACACCGAAGACCTGGACGCCGCCGCACTGCAGGCCGCGGTCGCAGCCATCGCACCGGACTTCATCTTCTCGTTCTACTTCCGCAACATGCTGCCGGTGCCGCTGCTCGGCCTCGCGACACGCGGCGCCTACAACATGCATGGCTCGCTGCTGCCGAAATACCGCGGCCGCGTACCGATCAACTGGGCGATCATCCACGGTGAAACCGAGACCGGCGCGACACTCCACGAGATGGCCGCCAAACCCGATGCCGGCGCGATCATCGCGCAGACGCCGGTGCCGATCCTGCCCGACGACACGGCGTACCAGGTCTTCGTCAAGGTCACCGTCGCGGCCGAGCAGACGCTGTGGCGCGCGCTGCCCGACCTGATCGAAGGCACACCGTTCCGCATTCCGAACGAGCTCGCATTCGGTTCCTACTTCGGCGGCCGCAAGGCCGAGGACGGACGCATCGACTGGAAGGCCGGCGCCGTGGCGATCCACAACCTCGTACGCGCCGTCGCACCGCCGTATCCGGGCGCTACGACGACCATCGACGGCATGCCGGTGACGATCGAGAGGACCCGACTCTTGCCTCACTCGCAGACGATCGACGGGCAATCGATGGTCGTCGGCGGACAGCGCTGTCTCGCTCGCGGCGGCGACGGCAGGTGGCTGGAGATCGTGGCTGCATCGATGGACGGGGAGAACTTCGACGGCGCCGCACTCGCGATGCGCCTCGGCGACGGTCCGCACGTGGCGGGATCCGCGTGACCGCTGCCGAGCCGCTGGTCGTGCTGTGGAGCAAGCATCGTGTCGAAGCCCTGACCGACGGCATCTTCGCCGTCGCGATGACGCTGCTCGTGATCGAGTTGAAGGTGCCCGATCCGCACACGATCCATTCCCAGCACGAGCTCGCGCACACACTCGCCGAACTGACGCCGAAGGCCCTCGCGTGGGTCATCAGTTTTTTCGTGCTGGCGTCGTTCTGGATTTCGCACCACCGGCTCTTCCATTACGTCCGCTACGTCGACACCGGCCTGCTGTGGCGCAATCTCTACCAGCTCGCGTTCGTGAGCCTGATGCCGTTTCGGCCGCGCTGCTCGGTGAGTTCCCGACGACGGACGTCGCACAGATCGCCTACAACGGCAACATGGTCGTCCTCGGGTTGCTCGGGCTGTGGAAGATCCACTACGTCCGCAAGCATCCGGAGCTCGAGAGCCATCCGATGGAGCCCGGGACGTATCATGCGACGCTGCTCCGCATCGGCGGGCTCGTCTGCGCAGGGCTGGCTGCAATCGCGCTGGCGCTGACGCTGGGCACGTCGTTCGCGACGCTGACCTATCTGTCGATGATCCCGATCGGACGCTACGGCCGGCTTCTGGAACGCAGGGCGAGAGCCGCCTCCGGGCCCGCTGTCCCGCACGATTCCACCTCTCACGACCACCCATGAAAAAAATCCTCATCCTCGGCGTCAATGGCTTCATCGGCCATCACCTGTCGAAGCGCATTCTCGAGACCACCGACTGGGAAGTCTACGGAATGGACATGCAGAGCGAACGCGTGTCCGAATGGCTGGACCACGAGCGCTTTCATTTCTTCGAAGGCGACATCACGATCAACAAGGAGTGGATCGAGTACCACGTCAAGAAGTGCGACGTGCTGCTGCCACTGGTCGCGATCGCGACGCCGGCGACCTACGTCCGCGAGCCGCTACGCGTGTTCGAGCTCGACTTCGAGGCCAACCTCCCGATCGTGCGGCAGGCGGTCAAGTACGGCAAGCGCGTCATCTTCCCGTCGACCTCCGAGGTCTACGGGATGAGTCGTGACGCGGAGTTCGATCCGTATGCGTCCGAGATGGTCTACGGCCCGATCGACAAGCCGCGCTGGATCTACGCGTGCTCGAAGCAGCTGATGGACCGCGTCATCGCGGCGTACGGCCAACAGGAAGGACTCGACTACACGCTGTTCCGGCCGTTCAACTGGATCGGCTCCGGACTCGACTCGATCCACACGGCCAAGGAAGGCTCGAGCCGCGTCATCACGCAGTTCTTCGGGCACATCGTCCGAGGCGAGCCGATCAGCCTGGTCGACGGCGGTGCGCAGAAACGCGCGTTCACGTACATCGACGACGGCATCTCGGCGCTGATGAAGATCATCGCCAACGAAGGCGGCATCGCGAGCGGCAAGATCTACAACATCGGCAACCCTTCGAACAACTACTCGGTTCGCGAACTCGCGACGATGATGCTCGCGCTCGCCGCCGAGTATCCCGAATACGCCGACAGCGCAAGGAAGGTCGCGCTGGTGGAGACGACGTCGGGCGCCTACTACGGCGCCGGCTATCAGGACGTGCAGAGCCGCGTGCCGAAGATCGAGAACACGATGCAGGAACTCGGCTGGGCGCCGCAGGTTCCGATGGCCGACGCGCTGCGTCGCATTTTCGACGCGTACCGCGGGCAGGTTGCACAGGCGCGCAGCCTCGTCGATTGACGGACCACCGAGGCGCCACGGTGGCGACCGGCCACGTCATCGGCGCGGTCGAGCTGGCCGACCTCCCGGCCCTGCATCGTCTCGTCGTCGGACTGGCACGTTACGAGCGCCTGGAGGATCAGGTGGTGTCGACCGTCGACGACTTCGAGCGTGCGCTGTTCGGTCCCGACGCGGCCGTCGAAGCCGTGCTGCTGCGGCCCGCACGGGATGCAGAGCCGGTGGCGTTCGCGCTGTTCTTCCACAACTTCTCGACTTTCCTGGGCCGGCGCGGGCTGTACCTCGAAGACCTGTTCGTCGATCCGGCCCATCGCGGAAACGGCTACGGCAAGGCGCTGCTGATCCATCTCGCGCGGCTGGCGATCGAACGGCGCTGCGGCCGCTTCGAATGGTCGGTGCTGGACTGGAACGTCGACGCGCAGACGTTCTATCGAAGCCTCGGCGCGACGGTCATGCCCGAATGGCGCATCACCCGCGTGACCGGCGACGCGCTGCGCGCGCTCGCAGACCGAACCTCCTGAAGGCCCGATGCATCGCCACCTCACGCTGAAGATCGACGTCGACACGCTGCGCGGAACGCGCGAGGGCGTCCCGCGACTACTCGATCTGTTCGACCGCCACGGCATCGTGGCGACCTTCCTGTTCAGCCTCGGTCCCGACCACACCGGCCGGGCGATCAAGCGGGCGCTGCGGCCGGGCTTCTTCGCGAAGGTACAGCGCACATCGGTGGTCGAGCACTACGGGATCAGGACGCTGCTCTACGGCACGCTGCTGCCGGGACCGGACATCGGCCTGCGCGGCGCCGATGTGATGCGCGAGACCGCGAAACGCGGCCATGAGACCGGCATCCACACGTGGGACCACATCGCATGGCAGGACTACGTCCGCACACGGTCGGCGCGCTGGACATGGCGTCAGATGGTGCGCTCCTACGACCGCTACCAGACGATCTTCGGCAAGCCACCGGCCACGCACGGCGCGGCCGGCTGGCAGATGAACGACGACGCGCTGCGCCAGCTCGATACGTGGAACATGCGCTACGCGTCCGACGGCCGGGTCGCCGACGACGAGTCCGATCGCGGCCCGTTCCGCCCGCTCGTCGGTGGTCGAGCGCTGACCTGTCTCCAGATCCCGTCGACGCTGCCCACGCTCGACGAATTGATCGGTCTCGACGGCCGCGACGCGCACGGTGCCGCGGACCTGCTGCTGGCGCTGACCGCAGGCAGAACGGCCGACGAGGTCTTCACGCTGCACGCGGAGCTCGAAGGGATGAAGCTGATCGCCGCGTTCGAACATCTGATCGACGGATGGAAGTCGCAGGGCTTCGAACTGGGCACGCTGGCGCAGGCCTACGCGCGCATCGATCCTGCGACGGTGCCGCTGCGACAATGGGCGTGGGGATCGATCGCGGGAAGAAGCGGCGAGTTGATGGTCAGCGGTGCGACCGTCGTCGCTCCTGCATCTTCATTGCGGTAGGAAGACTCTCCCGACGGCGGAGGTGCCATCGGGTCGCGAATTCGTCGGCGACGTCGAACATCAGCGTCGCTGCCCGGAGTTCGGTGTAGAACCAAAAAAAAGCCCGATCGTCGATCGAGCCTTTTTTCCGCATGCCCGGATCGGAGTCCGGGCGTTCTCAACGATGCCGGTCGTCCCGATCGTGCCGATCGCCTCGATCGTGCCAGTCACCGCGATCGTGCCAGTCGCCGCGATCGTGCCAGTCGCCGCGATAACCGCCATACGGACGGTAGATCACGCGCGGCGCGTAGTAGCCGCGCGGGTAGTAGCCGGGGTTGTAGTACGGCGCCGGCGCGTAGACCACCTGCGGCGGCGCATAGACGACCGGCGGAGGACCGTAATATGCGGGTGCCGGCGGCGCGTAGCCATAGCCGTAGCCGTAACCCGCGATCGGAAGGCCGATGCCGAGCGACAGCGAGACGTGGCCGCCCGCGTGTGCCGGGGCCGCCGCGATCAGCAATCCGCCGGCAGCGACCATCGCGACAGCAATCTTCTTGAACATGATGTCCTCCCCTAGAAACGCGCAATCTGCGCACAGGGAGTAGAACGCACCAGCGGGCCGGTCGTTCACGTCGACGTCCGGCATCGACGTATCATTTGTGACAAGAAGTTTTTCATATTTCAAAACAACAGCTTGGAGATGCACCAATGGAAGGCGACACACTCGCGATCGGCACCGAAGTGCCGGCATTCGAAGCAGAGGCCACCGGCGGCACGATACGGCTGGCCGACCAGCGCGGCAAGAACGTGGTGTTGTACTTCTATCCGAAGGACAGCACACCGGGGTGCACGGTCGAGACCCAGGAATTCGGCGACGCGTCGGCCGATCTGGCGGCAGCCGACACGGTGGTGTTCGGCATCTCGCGCGACAGCATCAAGTCGCACCACAAGTTCAAGGACGCGCTCGGCATCCCGTTCGAGCTGATCTCGGATCCCGACGAGACGCTGTGCGCGCTGTTCGGGGTCGTGAAGATGAAGAACATGTACGGCAAGCAGGTGCGCGGCATCGAGCGCAGCACGTTCCTGGTGGACGGCGACGGGGTGCTCGTCCATGCATGGCGCGGCGTCAAGGTCCCGGGGCACGTGGCCGAAGTGCTGGCGTACGTCCGCGCGATGTGACGATTCCGCGTCGTTGCGCCTGCGGCGAATCGGTGTCCGTCCGTTTCGACAGGCCGTGTAGCGGCCCTGGCTTCGCCTCCCCCTTCAAGTGAGAGTCCGGAAGGGGGGATAGGTGTCCTTGCCTTTTCGCGACCTGCGATCCACCATCACTGGCATGATGGCGGCAGCGAAGCCGACCTTGCCTCCACCCCCGCCGCTGAATTCGCCGCCACCGTCGCTACCCGTATCCACCCCGTTCAATCGCGCCCGCACCGTCCATTGAATCGTCGTCCCTGCAAGGCCGATCGTCCGCACGCGGGTTCCCTCGCGCCCGGCTGTCGGCCTTTTTGCATTCCGGGGTCCGCTGCGGTCGAATAGCGCGCCCTGAACGCTTGTCTCATCACCTGCCCAGACCGATGCCACTGCCGAAACTGCCCGCCCGTCCTGCCGTCTTCCTGTCCACCAACGCCATCGAAGAGTCGAACAAGTCGGGTGCCCGCATCAAACCGTCGTCGGTCGCCGACGTCCCGCGCGACGCCGGTCGCGCTGAATCGGTCGCTCTTCTGCAGACACGAACGGACGACGGGCAGCCACGGGTCGGCAATCGAAGCACGGCACGCAGCGCAGCCGCAGCAGCGCCGTCGGCCCACACGGCGCCGTCGACGCCGGCCGCGGTCCGCAAGCCGGCCGCGACGCCGTCGCTCGTGACCCTGCTCGAGCCGCGCGGCAAGGCCAAGCCACAGGGCGACAGCATCAAGCTGTTCGTGCTCGATACCAACGTACTGATGCACGACCCGTCGGCGCTGTTCCGCTTCGAGGAGCATGACGTCTACCTGCCGATGATGACGCTCGAGGAGCTCGACGACCACAAGAAGGGCATGTCGGAAGTCGCGCGCAACGCACGCCAGGTCAGTCGCTCGCTCGACGGACTCGTGAACAGCGCCCGCGAGGCCGACATCGAGGACGGGATCGCGCTGGCCGCGCTCGGCAACAAGGACGCCGGCGGCCGCCTGTTCTTCCAGACCCAGGCGATCGCACAGATGCTGCCGACCGCGCTGCCGACCGGCAAGGCCGACAACCAGATCCTCGCCGTGGTCCGCGCCATGCAGGACGTTCGTCCCACGCGGCCCGTCGTGCTGGTGTCGAAGGACATCAACATGCGGATCAAGGCGCGCGCGCTGGGGCTGCTCGCCGAAGATTATTTCAACGACCAGGTGCTCGAGGACACGGACCTGCTGTACGCCGGCGTGCGCCAGTTGCCGGCCGACTTCTGGGACACCCACAGCAAGGGCGTCGAGAGCTGGCAGCAGAACGGTGCGACCTGGTACCGGCTGTCGGGCCCGCTGGTCTCGAGCCTGATCGTCAACGAGTTCGTCTATCACGAAGGCGACGGCGCGGCGCTGTACGCGCAGGTCAAGGAAGTCCAGGGCAAGACCGCGGTGCTCAAGACGCTGCGCGACTACACCCATGCGAAGAACAGCGTGTGGGGCATCACCGCACGCAACCGCGAACAGAACTTCGCGCTGAATCTGCTGATGAACCCCGACTGCGACTTCGTGACACTGCTCGGCCAGGCAGGCACCGGCAAGACGCTGCTCGCGCTCGCGGCAGGACTCGCCCAGGTGCTCGAGAGCAAGACCTACACCGAGATCATCGTCACCCGCGTGACCGTACCGGTCGGCGAGGACATCGGTTTCCTGCCGGGCACCGAGGAAGAGAAGATGTCGCCGTGGATGGGCGCGTTCGACGACAACCTCGACGTGCTCAACAAGACCGACGACTCGGCCGGCGACTGGGGCCGCGCCGCGACGCAGGACCTGATCCGCAGCCGCATCAAGATCAAGTCGCTGAACTTTATGCGCGGCCGCACCTTCATCAACAAATTCCTGATCATCGACGAGGCGCAGAACCTGACGCCCAAGCAGATGAAGACGCTGATCACACGCGCCGGACCGGGCACGAAGGTGCTGTGCCTCGGCAACATCGCGCAGATCGACACGCCTTACCTCACCGAAGGGTCCAGCGGCCTCACCTATGTCGTCGACCGCTTCAAGGGATGGGCGCACAGCGGGCATGTGACGCTGCAGCGTGGCGAGCGTTCGCGCCTCGCGGATCACGCGGCCGACGTGCTGTGACCTTGCGGCGGTGATCGCCATCGAGCGCATCACCGGCCTCGTGCTGGCCGGTGGGCGCGGGTCGCGGATGGGTTCGATCGACAAGGGACTCGTGGCATTCCGCGGCGAACCGCTGGTGGCGCACGTCGTCGAGCGACTGCGGCCGCAGGTCGGCCCGCTGATGATCAGCGCCAACCGTCATCGTGAACGCTACGAGGCGTTAGGCCTTGTGGTGGTGGCCGACGCGACCGACGACGGCATCGGACCGCTGGCCGGTCTGCATGCCGGGCTGACCGCCTGCACCACCGACTTCCTGGTCGCCGCGCCGTGCGACGCACCGTTCTTGCCGCACGACCTGGTCGCCCGTCTGTCGCGACCCGTCGCCGACGGTTCTACCGTGATCGCGATGGCCCGCACCGTCGGTGGCACCCACCCCGTGTTCTGCCTGATGCGCACCGACGTCGTCGCGGCGCTCGCGGCTTTTATCGACAGCGGGAGACGCAGCGTCGGAGCGTGGATCGCGGCGATGCACGGCCGTGAAGTATCGTTCGAGGATGAACGCAGCTTTCGCAACCTCAACACCTGCGACGAACTCCGCGACGCCGAGCACGGCGTCTGACCCGGCCGTCACGATCCTGTCGCTGGCGGAAGCCAGGCAGCGCATCGATGCGGCGATCGCGCCGCTCGCCGCCTGCGAAGACGTGCCGCTGTCCGCGGCGCTGGACCGCGTGCTCGCGAGCGATCTGGTCTCGCACGTCCAAGTCCCGGGCCACGACAACTCGGCGATGGACGGCTATGCGCTGCACAGCCGGTACGATGGGACGAAGGGGCTGCGCGTGATCGGGGAGTCGCGGGCCGGCCGGCCGTACGCGGGCCCGGTCGGCGACCAGGAATGTGTACGCATCTTCACCGGCGCCGTGATGCCGGACGACTGCGACGCGGTCATCCCGCAGGAGCAGGTCGCCGTCGATGCCGACGGCGTGACGATCGAGGGGACGGTCTCGCCGGGCCAGCACCGCCGCCTTGCCGGTGAAGACCTGGCCGTCGGCGCGATCACCATCGCGCGAGGACGCAAGATCACGCCGTCGGACCTCGGTCTCGCGGCATCGATCGGGCGCGACGTATTGACGGTCGTGCGCCGCCCGCGCGTCGCGGTGTTCTCGACCGGCAACGAACTGCGCGACCTGGGCGCCCCGCTCGAGCGCGGCAGCATCCGCGACAGCAACCGCTACACGCTGATCGGCATGCTGACGCGACTCGGCATGGAAGCCATCGACCTCGGCATCGTCGGCGACGATCCGGTCGCGCTCGATGCCGCGCTGGTCGCTGCATGCGGGGTCGGGGCGGACGCCGTCATCACCAGCGGCGGCGTGTCGGCCGGCGACGCCGACCACACGCGCGACGTGATGCGCCGCGCAGGGGACGTGGCCTTCTGGAAGCTCGCCATCAAGCCGGGCCGGCCGATGGCATTCGGCCTCCTCGCGCACGGCGGTCGTTCGATCCCGATGTTCGGCTTGCCCGGCAATCCGGTCGCGACGATGGTCGTCTTCCATGCATTGGTCCGCGACGCGATGCTGAAGCTCGCGGGGGCACGCGTCGAGCCGGTGCCGTCGATCACGGCCGTCTGCGAGACTGCGATACCGAAGTCGTCGGGCCGTACCGAGTTCGTTCGCGCGATCGCGACCCGCGACGCGCATGGGTGGCGCATCCGCCCGACCGGCCTGCAGGGCTCCGGCATCCTGCGATCGATGAGCGAAGCGAACTGCCTGATCGTCCTCGACCACGATCGCGGGCCGGTCGCAGCCGGCGAAACCGTGGAAGCCTGGCCGTTCCAGGGGCTGGGCTGACCGTCCGAGTGTCGGCTCGCGACGATCGAAGCGCGGCGAAGCGCCTGCCTCGCTTCAAGAGCACCGATAGTGCGGATCAGTTCTTGGTCGCGCCGGGCTTCGCCTTGTTCGCGTCGTTGAGCGCGTTGACGTAAGTGTTGTATTCGTCGATGGCCTTGTTGCCCGCGTCGGAATACGCACGCGCCTGCGCGCCGATCTCCTCCGACTTCGCGCGATTCGTCTCCGCATAAGCCTGGACGCAGATCTTGTATTCGTCGAAGCGCTTCTGGAAGCGGCCCATGTCCGGACTGGACTTGTCGAGCGGCACGAAGCCCGGCTTCGTGCATGTGCTGGGAGGCACTTCGACAGCGGCAGTCGCCGCAGCCGGTTGCTGCGCGGCGGCTCCCTGCGCGCAGAGGACTGCGAAGCAGGCGGTCAGCAGCGCGGCGGATCGGATCGAGGACATCGTGAATGCTCCGTGAGTGGCGACTCGCGCCGGTGTGGACGCGAACCGCCTGAGGATGGGATCGAACTGCCGAAGTCACGAAGTTTAGCGAAAAGCCGAACGGTCATTGCTGCGCCCCTTCAGCGCGACTCTGCATCCGCCCCCGGCGGTGACACCAGACTCAGCTTCGACGCGGCCGGCACGTCCGGCTCTTCATCGTCGTCGCCGGCCCGCGCGAGCCAGCCGGCCGGCAGCTGCCTGCCGGCCTTCGCGCCCATCTTGCGGAGCGTGTCGATCCGCTTGACGAGGTTGCCCTTGCCATCCGCGAGACGGCTGCGGGTCATCTCGAACGCCTTGCCGGCCCGTTCGAGATGCGTGCCGATGCTGTCGATCGACTCGATCACCAGCGTGAACTGGTCGAACAGCGCACCGGCCTTCTCGGCGATCTCGATCGCGTTCTTCGTCTGCTTCTCGCGCTGCCACAGCGTGTGAACGGTGGTCAGCACCGCGAGCAGCGTGCTCGGCGTCACGATCACCACCTTGCGATCCCATGCGTCGAGGAACAGCGACTCGTCCAGCGACGACGCGAGTCCGAGCGCCGGTTCGATCGGCACGAACATCGCGACGAAGTCCGGCGTGTCCAGGCCTTCCCTGCCCTGGTAGCCCTTCGCGCCGAGCTCCTTGGCATGCTTGCGGATCGCGTCGACGTGCTGGCGGCCGGCGGCGCTCCGCCCCTCGTCGTCGATCGCCGCGTAATAGCGGTCGTAGGCGACCAGCGAGACCTTCGAGTCGATCACGATGTGCTTGTTGTCGGGCAGCCGCACGACGACGTCGGGACGCAGCGCGCCGCCGTCGTCGCCCTTGAGCGCGAACTGGATCTCGTACTCGGTGCCCTTGACGAGTCCGGAGCGCTCGAGCACGCGCTCGAGCAAGACCTCGCCCCAGTTGCCGCGGGTCTTCGCCTCGCCTTTCAGTGCGCGCGTGAGGTTGTTCGCGTCTTCGTTGATGCGCGTCGTCGCGAGGTGAAGATTCTTGACTTCCTCCTGCAACGAGAAGCGCTGCTGTGCTTCCTTGTCGTAGGTCTCCTCGACCTTCTTCTCGAACGCGACGAGCTTCTCGCCGAGCGGCTTGAGGATCTGGTCGAGCGCGCCCTGGTGCTGGTCGGCCATCCGCTGGCGGTTCAGTTCGAGCGCATCGCCGGCGAGCGCCTTGAAGTGGGCCGACAACTCGTCGCGCGCATGGGTCAGCGTCGCGAGCTTCTCGACGGCCCGCTCGCGCTCCTCGTGCAGCTCGGTCTCGATGCCGGCCTTCGCGACCCGCACGTCGGCCAGCGCGTCGTGGCTGGCTCGCACCTCGGTAACCGCTGCCTCGAGCCTTGCGCCGAGGTCGCGGACGTCGGCATCGCGTTCCGCGAGCCGGGCCTCGGCCGTCGCGAGCCGCACCTGCGCGTCGGTGCCTGCCGTAGCGAGGGCCGCATCGATCGCGAGCCGGTTGCCGCGCCGCAGGAACAACGCGGCGGCAGCGGCCCCGATCGCGAGACCGATGACCAGCGCGACGATGACGATCGATGCATCCAATCGAAGAACTCCGTTGACGGCAGCAGGCAGGATACCGAAAGCGTTGCGGACCGCCCGGGACGCTATCCGCGTGCTCGTAGGGCGATGGCCGTATTCGTACGCAAGCGGTCCTGGACCGGCTCGCGAAGCCGGTTGCTCCGAATCACGATACTGCTAACCTAAAGCCACCAAAGGCCGTTCATGTCTCCTGCCGCTTCCCGATCTTCCGCGCTGCTCGTCATCGACGTGCAGGAATCTTTTCGCCAGCGGCCCTACTTCGACGAATCCGAGCTGCCGGCCTTTTTTGACCGTTGCCGGTCGTTGATCGACGGGTTCGCCGCCGCCGGCCTGCCGGTCATCCGCATCATCCATGTCGATGGCGATGGCCCGTTCTCGAAGGCGTCGGGTTACGCGGTGCCGATGGCGGAACTCGCCTACGAGCCCGACGCGACCTTCGAGAAGAACGTGCACAGCGCGATGATAGGCACCGGCCTGCAGGGCTGGCTGACCGCACGCGGCATCTCTCGGCTCGTCGTGGCGGGCATCCGTACCGAACAGTGCTGCGAGACGACGACCCGCAACGCTTCCGACCTCGGCTTCGCGGTCGACTACGCCACCGAGGCCACGCTGACGTTCGCGATGCGGACGCGGGCTGGGCGGATGGTCACGCCGGAAGAGATCCGCGAGCGGACCGAGCTGGTCCTGAGCGAACGCTTCGCGACCATCGTCACGGCCGGCCAGGCGGTCGAACGCGCGGTCGCCGCGTTCACGCACTGAAGCGATGACGCCGGTCGCCGTTCACTTCATCGTCCTGCCGCAGGTCTATCTGCTCGACCTCGCCGGCGTCGCCGATGCGCTGCGCAACGCCAACCGCGTCGCGGGTCGGACCGTGTTCGACATCGAATACAACGGCGTCGATGACAGCGTGCAGACCTCGCTCGGACTGCCGCTGTCGGATCTGAAGCCCCTGCCGCGCGTGCTGTCCGACGGCGCGCTGTTGATCGTGGCCGGCGTGACGCCGATCGACCACATGCATGGCGCTTCAGCCACGACGGCGGCGCGCTGGCTCGCCTCGCACGTGACGCCGCGGCATCGGCTGGCATGTGTCTGCGCCGGCGCGTTCCTCGCGGCACGCGCCGGGCTGCTCGACGGCCGCGCCTGCACGACGCATCACGAGGACTGCGACCTGTTGCAGAAGGAAAACCCGCGCGCGCTGGTTCAGCACAACCGCATCTTCGTTCAGGACGGGCACGTGATGACCAGCGCGGGCGTAACCGCGGGCATCGATCTCGCGCTGCATCTGATTGCGCAATACGCGGGGCCCGACGTCGCGTTGCGCGTGGCCCGAAAGCTGGTCGTCTACTTGCGTCGGGCCGGTGCCGATGCGCAGTTGTCGCCGTGGTTCGCGCATCGCAACCACATGCATCCGGTGGTGCATCGCGCGCAGGATGCGATCGTCGCCGAACCGGCGCGCGCGTGGGACCTCGCGGCGATCGCGTCGGCCGCGCATACGAGTGTCCGTCACCTGTCGCGGCTGTTCCGCGACGAGCTCGGGATCACGGTGCTGGCTTACCTGCAAGGGATACGTCTTGCGATCGCGCGCGAGCGGCTCGATGCGACCGGCTGGACCGTCGAGCGCGTCGCCGAAGCGGCGGGTTTCAGCTCGGCGCATCAGTTGCGGCGGGTGTGGCAGCGGAACGAGAGCGGGTCGCCGCGGTCCGGGCGGGGCGGGGCGCGGTCTTCGTCATAACGGATTGCCGATGCATCGCGCCACCACGGCCATCCCGGCGAAGGCTGGTTCCGAAGGTCCGGACGACAAATGCGGGTGTGTCGTTCCGAACGCATGGGAGGAACCTCCACCGCGAAGCAATGGTTCGCACGTGATTTCTGGTGGTCGAGGTCCCTCCTCCGTCGGGACGACAGTTGCTTTCTTTGTCGTTCCGAACGCAGTGAGGAACCTCTTCCGCTAAGCATGCGGCTGCACGGGATGTCCGAACGTTTGCGTCGCGAGCCCGTGCAACACCGAGCAAATTCCGTGTTCGCCAGCGCACAGACGCAAGTTCGGGGCTTGCCCACGATGACTCATCGCGGCGTCTCTGACGGCGCGAAAACGACGACCGTCTGCAATCACGGTCGCCACAACACCTGGTGACTCGAGTTCTGCGCCTGCAGACCGCCACCGAAGCGATCTCACCCGACGCTGCCATCCGTCCGAAATCGAAGCGCTTCCACACATGGGGCAGGCCGCCGCATGGACGGCCGCGACGCGACTGCGACCGGCGACGACGCGAGATCGTGCTGAACGGAGTCCGTCATCAACCACGTCTACCGCTCGATCTGGAATCAAAGCACCGCGACCTTCGTCGCGGCCTCCGAGACGGCCGGTCGTGGTGCCAGCGGCACCTCGACTTCCGCAGCGGGCGTGACCCTCGCGCGCTTCGTGCTGACCGCGCTCACCGCCGCGCTGATGACGGCCTTCGGCTCGCAGGCCCACGCCCTGCCGGTCGGCGGCAACGTATCCGCCGGCGCCGCCACCATCGTCAACGGCCCGGCCACCACGACGATCCACCAGACGACCCCGAACGCGGCGATCAACTGGAACAGCTTCAGCATCGGATCGGCCGAGGCGGTGCACTTCGTGCAACCGAGCAGCAGCGCCGTCGCGCTGAACCGGGTCGTCGGGGCGGACCCGTCGAACATCCTCGGCACGCTGTCGGCCAACGGCAAGGTCTTCCTGATCAACCCGAACGGGATCCTGTTCGGCAAGGGCGCCTCGGTCAACGTCGCCGGTCTCGTCGCGTCCACGCTGAACGTCAGCGACGGCGACTTCATGGCCGGCCGGTACAAGTTCAGCGGCAGTGGCGGCAGCGTGGTCAACCAGGGCAGCATCGACGCGAACGGCGGCTATGTCGCGCTGCTGGGCGCGAACGTGTCGAACCAGGGGACGATCAGCGCGCGGATGGGTACGGTCGCGCTCGCGGCCGGTGACGCGATCACGCTCGACGTGGCCGGCGACGGGCTGATCAACGTCGCGGTGGACCGCGGCGCGGTCTCGGCGCTGGTCGACAACGGCGGCATGATCCGCGCCGACGGCGGCCAGGTCGTGATGACGGCGCAGTCGGCCGGCCATCTGCTCGGCACGGTGGTGAACCACACCGGTGTGATCGAGGCCGGCTCGATCAGCCAGCGCAACGGCATCGTGCGTCTGGAGGCGGACACGGTCCACGTCGCGGGGACGATCAATTCACGCGGTGCCGCCGGCGAGACCGGCGGGACGGTGTCGATCACCGGCGCAACGGTCGACGTCGCACCGACGGCGACGATCGATGCCAGCGGCGGTGCCGGCGGTGGCGTGATCGCGGTCGGGGGCGGATGGCAGGGGACCGGTCCGCTCGCCCATGCGACGACGGTCGGCGTCGCAGCCGGCGCGAAGCTGCTGGCGAACGCGACCGACGCCGGCGACGGCGGCACGATCTCGGTCTGGTCGGACGGCACGACGAAGGT
>JBDTIS010000086.1:0-3630 GCA_039936235.1 Burkholderiaceae bacterium
CGGTCGATGAACTCGCCGGCGCCGCGCCCGACCTGACGGCGGTCGGGGTCGGTGGCCGTGATGCCGTGCATCAGCATCGCGCCGCCGTTCCTGAGCAGCTTCTGCATCTGCTCGAAATAGAGTGGCAGGTTCTTGTAGCCCACGTGTTCCACCATGCCGACGCTGACCACCTTGTCGTAACCGCCGACCTCCGGCACGTCGCGATAGTCCTGCAGGCGCACCTCGCAATGCGACGACAGGTGGAGTTCGTCGATCCGCTGCTTCGCGTAGGCGTACTGGTTCTCCGACAGCGTCACGCCGACCGCGTGGGCGCCCTGCTGGGCGGCGCGGATGATCAGCGCGCCCCAGCCGCAGCCGACGTCGAGCAGCCGATCCCCCGGCTTCAACAGTACCTTGCGCAGGATGTGGTCGATCTTGTCGCGCTGCGCCTCGTCGAGGGTCGCGTCGTCGCGCCGGAAATAGCCGCACGAGTAGACCATGTTCTCGTCGAGGAACAGTCGGTAGAACGCATCCGAGACGTCGTAGTGGTATCCGATCTTCTCCTTGTCGCGCGAACGGCTGTGCGACAGTACGCGTGCGAGCAGGCCGATCTCCGGCTTCGTGAAGTCGTCGCCGCCGGTCGACGCCGAAAGCCGCACGCCGACCTCGATGATGTCGTCGATCGGGCCTTCGAGGTCGATGTCGCCTTCGACGTAGGCGGTGCCCAGATTGCCGAGCGTGGGATTGAGCAGGTTCCTGATCGCGGGCATCGAGTTCATGCGCAGCAGCACGGTGGGTCGGGGCCCCATCTCGATGCGTCGCCCCGAAGGCAATTCGATCGCCAGCGGCATCTGCTCGCCTGCCCGAGAAATGATCCAGCGCTCAATCTGCGACTCAAGCATCGATCTCTCCGATGACACTACGGGCCTCGCGCGAAGATTCTATCGAGACCGGCCTCGTCTTCGCAACGCATCATCGTCTGAACCTTTCGATGGTGACAACACGCGTGAACCGTTTTCTGCCGATGCGTCGCGACGACAAGACAAAGAGCCCTCGAAGACCTGTGACACAATATCCGCCGTTGTGCCGGGGCGTGGCCGCGGTGGCGAAATTGGTAGACGCGATAGACTCAAAATCTGTTTCCTGAAAGGGAGTGCCGGTTCGATTCCGGCCCGCGGCACCACGCAGCACGACACTCGCAAGACAGGCCCATCGCCGGGTCATCGTCGACTGGAAGGCGGCTCCAGGGCCGCAGTCGCGACAACCGTCGCGGCGAAACGCACCGCGGCTGCCGACGAGATCGCCGACCGTCCTCGCGATGTCCGACTTCCCGGGAGACCCGATGCTCAGAAGGCTATGTGTGATCGCACTGCTCGTGACGCTCGCCGCGTGCGCGTCGCCTTCGCTGAGCTACCAGGGCGCGATCAGCATCAGCGAAGATCCGAGAGCGCAACAGGTCGCGAGCAGACGAATCCCGTTGAAGGACCGTGTCGTCATCGTGACCGATGTCGCATGGCCGGAGACCGATCGCGTCGGCGGCCGGCACTCGGTGCGCTGGAACTGGTACGAAGGGGACACGCTGATCGCCGAGCGCGCGAAGATGCTGGATTTCCCGGAGTCGCCGTATCGCTTCGTCCGCAGCCTGGCTGCGTCCGACCTCGGCATCGGCCACTATCGCGTCGAGGTCCTCGTCGATGGCAGGCGAGTCGATGTGCAGAGGTTCGATGTCGTCGCGGACTGAAGCGGATGGCGATGCATGGGGCTGCAGGTCATGCCTGATAGGGGAGCTCCCTTCTTCGTCGGGACGACATGGATTCCTCCTGTCTTCCTGGGCGCAGCGAAGGAGCTCATTCCCGTGCCATCGCCCCGGTCCTCGTCAAGCGCCGTGGAAGAGGCCCCCCTTGGTCGGGACGGCAATTGCTCATGTGTCGTTCCGAACGGATGTGCGGGACCTATGCCGCGACGCTTGCGGCCGCACGTCGTGTCGCACGGCGTAATCGTCGCTGACCACCGTCTGCGCGTAGCCCGGTCGCATCATCGTGCAAGCGACCCACGGTGACCTGTCACACGCTCGAGGAAACGCCGCTCCTCCTACAATCGCGCCGAAGGCAGGCACGGCAGGCCACGCACCGGAGAGGCTCATGAAGGAACGCATCAGCGGCACGTTCGACGTCACGATGACGAAGCAGTCGATGCACGAAGGCGCGGTGGACTCCGGCATCGGTCGCATGTCGCTCGCCAAGCGCTACCACGGCGACCTCGACGCGACCGGCGTCGGCGAGATGCTCGCGGCGATGACCGCCACGCCGGGCTCGGCCGGCTACGTCGCGATCGAACGCGTCGAGGGGAAGCTCGCCGGTCGGGACGGCGGCTTCTTCCTGCAGCACAGCGGCACGATGGACCGCGGCGTCCCGCAGCTGTCGGTGACGATCGTGCCCGACTCGGGCACCGCCGCGCTGACCGGCCTGTCCGGCCGGATGAACATCCGCATCGAGGCGGGCAAGCACTACTACGACTTCGACTATTCGCTCGACGAGCGAAGTGCGGCCTGATGGAACCGGACCGGCCGCCAACGCGCCGCGCGTCGCGGCAGCACGGGTAAAATGCGCGGCTCGCCGGCCGTCGGCAGGTTCCTGCGCGACGATTCGACCCGGCCACGCACCCCGCTAGGAGAATGACGATGTCGATGGCCGATCGCGACGGCTTCATCTGGAAGGACGGCAAGCTGGTCGACTGGCGCGATGCCACCGTCCACGTGCTGACCCACACCCTGCACTACGGCATGGGGGTCTTCGAAGGCGTCAGGGCGTACAAGCAGGCCGATCGTTCCACGGCGGTGTTCCGGCTCGAGGACCACACCCGACGCCTGTTGAACAGCGCCAAGATCTTCCAGCTGAAGGTGCCGTTCGACCATGCCACGCTGGTCGCGGCGCAACTGGAGGTCGTCCGTGCGAACGAACTCGAGAGCTGCTATATCCGGCCACTGGTCTGGATCGGCTCCGAGAAGCTCGGCGTCGCGGCGAAGGGCAATACGATCCACGTCGCGATCGCGGCGTGGCCGTGGGGCGCTTACCTCGGCGAGGAAGGGATGACCAAGGGTATCCGCGTGAAGACGTCGTCGTTCACGCATCACCATCCCAACGTCACGATGTGCAAGGCCAAGGCCGTCGGCAATTACACGGTGTCGATCCTGTCCAACCAGGAAGCGACCAACGACGGCTACGAGGAGGCGATGCTGCTCGACCCGCAGGGCTACGTCTGCCAGGGCTCCGGCGAGAACGTGTTCCTCGTCGTCGACGGCAAGCTGTTCACGCCCGACCTGTCCGGCGGCGCGCTCGACGGCATCACGCGCCAGACCATCATCACGCTGGCCGCCGAGTTCGGCATCCCGTTCGCGGAGAAGCGCATCACCCGCGACGAGTTCTACATCGCCGACGAAGCGTTCTTCACCGGCACCGCCGCCGAGGTCACGCCGATCCGCGAACTCGACACCCGGCCGATCGGCGAAGGCACGCGCGGGCCGATCACCGAGAAGTTGCAGACGGCGTTCTTCGACATCGTCAACGGGAAGAATCCGAAGTACGCGTCGTGGTTGTCCAAGGTCTGAAGGAGGCACCATGAGCGATCCGAACGCAGCGACCGATCCGGAGG
>JBDTIS010000087.1:0-25209 GCA_039936235.1 Burkholderiaceae bacterium
CGAGATCGACGTTACCGGTGCGCTCGCCGTTGCCGAACAGGCAGCCCTCGATTCGGTCGGCCCCCGCCATCAGCGCGAACTCGCCGGCGGCCGTGCCGGTGCCACGGTCGTTGTGTGGATGGACCGACAGGACGATGGCGTCGCGGCGCTCGAGATGACGATGCATCCACTCGATCATGTCGGCGAAGATGTTCGGCGTGCTGTGCTCGACCGTCGACGGCAGGTTCACGATCAGCTTGCGTTCGGGGGTCGCGCCCCAGGCCGCGCTGACGGCGTCCACGACGCGCTTGCTGAACGCGATCTCGGTACCGGAGAACATCTCCGGCGAATACTCGAGCGACCACTGCGTGCCGGGCCGCGCATCGGTCATCGTGCGGATCATCGTCGTGTGCGTCGTCGCGAGTTCGACGACACCGTCCTCGGTCAGCCCGAGCACCACGCGACGCATGATCGGCGCGGTCGCGTTGTACAGGTGGACGATCGCGCGCGGGATCCCTTCGAGCGAATCGATGGTCCGCTGGATCAGGGCCTCGCGGGCCTGCGTCAGCACCTGGATGGTCACGTCGTCCGGGATGTGGCCCTTCTCGATCAGCAGCCGCACGAAGTCGAAGTCCGCCTGCGACGCCGACGGGAAGCCGACCTCGATTTCCTTGAAGCCGATCGCGACCAGCGTCTGGAACATCCGGAGTTTCCGTTCGGGATCCATCGGCTCGATCAGGGCCTGGTTGCCGTCGCGCAGGTCGGTGCTCAGCCAGATCGGCGGATACGACAGCACGGCGTCGGGCCAGGTGCGATCGGTCAGTCGGACGGGCGGGAACGCGCGGTACTTGGTGGCGGGATTCTTCAACATGATCTTTCCTCTCGATCGATCGTCAGGACGACAGCGACGTACAAAGCAAAACGGCCCGATGCAGAAGCAGTCGGGCCGTGGTGATGAAGCGACAGACGTGAACGCTCAGCGGGCCCGGATTACCTCGATGCGTAGTAGTAGCGGGAGCGCGAACTGCGGCGCTGCGGAGCGGATCGTCATGATTCTGCAATGTAGCACGGGTTCGGCGATCGTCGACAAAAATGTGCCGTCACAGGTCGGACGACGCTGGGCTGCCGCGCCCGGGACGTACCCGTCGCCAGATCCACAGCGCATGGCCCGACAGTCCGTAGGCCACGAACATCGCGAACAGCCACTTCGGCGGATCGCTGGAGACGAAGACGAAGCCGAGCATGATCAGCACGACCACGATGAACGGGACGCTCTTGCGGAAGTTGATCATCTTGCCGCTGTAGAACGGCGAGTTGCTGACCATCGACAGCCCGGCGAAGATCGTGACGAACCAAGACGGCCACGCGAGGGCGCTGCCGACGTAGCGCAGATCGTCGAAGACCCAGACGAATCCCGCGACCAGCGCGGCCGACGCAGGGCTCGGCAGCCCCTGGAAGAAATTTTTCTCGACCGATGCGCTGTTGGTGTTGAAGCGTGCCAGCCGCAGCGCGGCGCCCGCGACGTAGACGAACGCCGCGACCCAGCCCCATTTGCCGAGGCCGCGTAGCGACCATTCGTAGATGACGAGCGCCGGCGCTGCACCGAACGACACCATGTCGGCGAGGCTGTCGTACTCGGCGCCGAAATCGCTCTGCGTGTTGGTCAGCCGCGCCACGCGACCGTCGAGACTGTCGAGCACCATCGACACGAAGATCGCGATGGCAGCGGTGTCGAAACGCAGGTTCATCGCCTGCACGATCGCGAAGAAGCCGCAGAACAGCGCGGCCGTCGTGAACGCGTTGGGCAATAGATAGATGCCCTTGTGCGGACGTTGCGGCTCGGCGGCTACCACGTCCTTCGCGACAACGCCGCCGTTGGCGCGTCGCAGCCGGGAACGCCACGGCCGCCGCGCGCCGGACTCGCCGAGCTTGATGCGGCGTCTTGCGAAGCGCGCCACTACCTGCTTTCCTCGTCGGCCTTGTCGCCTTCTCGGTCGGCCGCCTTCTGTATCGTCTTGCCGACCTCCTTCGCGCGCTCCATCGCGTCTCGCTGCGACTTCAGCAGATCGGGTGGCGCTTCGCGGCGCTTGCATCCATGCAGAGGAACCACGGTCATGAGTACGAGCATCACATGCGAAAGGAGGTGATTTTGCCGGCGACGAAGCGGAACCATGGCGGTCGAGAATAGCATGGCGAATTGGTGCGATCGGGCGGAAGACCGAGAACGTCCCAGCGCTCAGCGAAAGAGCACTTTCAGAAACCCCCTTGTCGTTAAGTCCTCCACACGGATGTTCGGGTCGCTCTTCTTCTGGAATATTTTCCCTTCATTTTCATATCGTTGTCACAGCTCCGCAAAATGCCCCAACGATTGCTGAAGTTCTGATCCCTAGGCTGGCTCTGTCGGCCAATGAATGAGCCATCGACATTCCGTTCGGGAGTTTTTAATGAAGAAGTCACCGACGGCGTCGGCATTCGTGCCGGCGTTCGTATCCACGTCGGTCTGTGCAGCCCCGTTGGATTGCTCGCTTGCTGGCGCCGCATTCAGAACGCCATCCAGGACGCTTGACCGGATCCCTCCGTCGCTGACGCGACCACGAAGAAGCCCGTCAGTTACGGGTCTTGTCGACCATTTTGTTGGCCCGGATCCACGGCATCATTTCCCGCAGCTTGGCACCGACCGTCTCGATCGGATGCTCGGCCATCAGGCGACGGCGCGACAGCAGCGTCGGTCCGCCGGCACGGCTCTCGAGAATGAAGCTCTTCGCGTATTCGCCGGTCTGGATGTCCTTGAGGCACCGGCGCATCGCAGCCTTCGTCTCGTCGGTGACGATCTTAGGGCCGGTCACGTACTCGCCGTATTCGGCATTGTTCGAGATCCCGTAGTTCATGTTCGCGATGCCGCCTTCGTAGATCAGGTCGACGATCAGCTTGAGTTCGTGCAGGCACTCGAAGTACGCCATCTCCGGCGCGTAGCCCGCTTCGGTCAGCGTCTCGAAGCCGGCCTTGATCAGTTCGACGGCACCGCCACACAGCACGGCCTGCTCGCCGAACAGGTCGGTCTCGGTCTCCTCGCGGAAGTTCGTCTCGATCACGCCCGCACGACCCCCACCAATGGCCGCGGCGTAAGACAGCGCGATATCGCGCGCATGGCCCGAGGTGTCCTGATGGACCGCGATCAGCATCGGCACGCCGCCGCCCTGGGAGTACGTCCCGCGGACCGTGTGGCCCGGCGCCTTCGGCGCGACCATCACGACGTCGAGGTCGGCGCGCGGCATCACTTGCCCGTAGTGGACGTTGAAGCCGTGCGCGAACGCGAGCGTCGCACCGTTCTTGATGTTCGGCTCGATGTCTTCGCGATACACCTGGCCGATGTGTTCGTCGGGCAGCAGCATCATCACGAAGTCCGCGCCGGCCACGGCATCCCTGACCTCGGCGACATCGATGCCGGCCTTGCCCACCTTGTCCCAGCTCTCACCACCCTTGCGCAGGCCCACGACGACGTTCGCGCCGGAGTCCTTGAGGTTCTGCGCGTGCGCGTGACCCTGCGAGCCGTAGCCGATGATGGCGACCTTCTTGCCCATGATCAGCGAGAGATCGGCGTCCTTGTCGTAGTAGACGTTCATGTGTGGTTCCCTTTGCCTGAGTTGTTCGATGGTGGTTGTCCGGGACGGTCGATGCGCTGCGCGCATCCCCATTCCGACCTTCCCCCAGAGGGGAAGGAGTGAGCTGCGCCGCTAGACCTTCAGGATCCGTTCGCCGCGGCCGATGCCGCTTGCACCGGTACGGACGGTCTCGAGGATGGCGGTACGGTCGATCGCGTCGATGAACGCGTCGAGCTTGGTCGCCGCGCCGGTCAGCTCGATCGTGTAGCTCTTCTCGGTCACGTCGATGATGCGGCCGCGGAAGATGTCGGCGGTGCGCTTGAGTTCCTCGCGCTCCTTGCCCACCGCCCTCACCTTCATCAGCATCAGCTCGCGCTCGATGTGCTGGCCGTCGGTGAGATCGACGACCTTGACGACTTCGATCAGCCGGTTCAGGTGCTTCGTGATCTGTTCGATCACGTCGTCCGACCCGCCGGTGACGATTGTCATCCGCGACAGCGTCGGATCCTCTGTCGGAGCCACGGTCAGTGTCTCGATGTTGTAGCCGCGCGCGGAGAACAGGCCGACCACGCGCGATAGCGCGCCCGCCTCGTTCTCCAGGAGGACCGAGATGATGTGTCGGCTCGCGCGTTCCATCACAGATCCTCCGAGCCGAGCAGCATTTCGGTCAGGCCCTTGCCGCTCTTCACCATCGGCCAGACGTTCTCGGTCTGGTCCGTGATGATGTCGAGGAACACGAGGCGATCCTTCTTCGCGAAGGCTTCCTTGAGCGCCGGCTCGACGTCGGCGGGCTTGTCGATGCGGATGCCGATGTGTCCGTAGGCCTCGGCGAGCGCGACGAAGTCCGGTAGCGCATCCATATAGCTCTCGCTGTAGCGACTCGAGTAGTCGATCTGCTGCCACTGCCGCACCATGCCCAGATAGCGGTTGTTCAGGCTGATCACCTTGACCGGCAGGTGGTATTGCTTGCAGGTCGACAACTCCTGGATGCACATCTGGATGCTGCCTTCGCCGGTCACGCAGGCGACGTCGGCGCCGGGGTTGGCCTTGATCACGCCCATCGCGGCGGGCAGCCCGAAGCCCATCGTGCCGAGGCCGCCCGAATTGATCCAGCGGCGCGGCTCGTCGAACGGGTAGTACTGCGCGGCCCACATCTGATGCTGGCCGACGTCGGACGTCACGAACGCGTTGCCGCCGGTGACTTCCCATAGCTTCTCGATCACGTATTGCGGCTTGATCAGCGTGTCCGAATTCGCGTAGGCCATGCAGTCCTTCCTGCGCCACTCGTTGACCTGCGACCACCATGCGGACATGCGCTTGACGTCGGCCTTGTCGTCGCGCGGCGTCTTCTGATGTGCGAGATCGAGCTGCGTCATCAGCTCGGTGAGCACTTCGCGGACGTTGCCGACGATCGGCACATCGACCTTCACCCGCTTGCTGATCGACGACGGATCGATGTCGATGTGGATGATCTTGCGGACGTTCTGCGCGAAGTGCTCCGGGTTGCCGATGACCCGATCGTCGAAGCGCGCGCCGACCGCGAGCAGCACGTCGCAGTGCTGCATCGCCATGTTCGCTTCGTAGGTGCCGTGCATGCCGGGCATGCCGAGGTACTTCGGGTCGCTGGCCCTGAAGCCACCGAGACCCATCAGCGTCGTCGTGCACGGCGCGCCGAGTCGTTCGACGATCCGGTTCAGCTCCGTCGACGCATTTGCGAGGATGACGCCGCCGCCGGCGTAGATCATCGGCCGCTCGGCCGTCATCAGCAGTTGCAGCGCCTTCTTGATCTGCCCCAGGTGGCCCTTCTCGGCCGGACGATACGAGCGCATCTCGACCGGCATCGACGCATATTCCGACTGAACGAACGTCGTCTTGTGGGTCGTGATGTCCTTCGGGATATCGACCAGCACGGGGCCGGGCCTGCCGCTCTGCGCAATATAGAAAGCCTTCTTGATCGTCAGCGCGAGGTCTTTCACGTCCTTGACGAGAAAGTTGTGCTTGACGCACGGACGCGTGATGCCGACGGTGTCGCACTCCTGGAATGCGTCCTGACCGATGGCGTGGCTCGGGACCTGGCCCGAGATCACAACCATCGGGATCGAATCCATGTAGGCGGTCGCGAGGCCGGTCACCGCGTTGGTGACGCCGGGCCCGCTCGTGACGAGCGCGACGCCGATCCTGCGACTCGAGCGCGAATAGGCGTCCGCCGCATGCAGGGCCGCCTGCTCGTGTCTCACGAGGATGTGCTGGAACTGGTCCTGCTTGAAGATTTCGTCGTAGATGTACAACACGGCCCCGCCCGGATAGCCGAACACGTGTTCGACTCCTTCTGCGGCAAGGCAACGCACGACGATCTCTGCGCCGGTGACTTCCATGGTGTTTCCTTTCAAGGTCCACAGGAGATTGATTGGATGTTCTCTGCCGGGCTTGTGGCTCAGGTTCGAACACGCTGCAAAGCAGTGACGCTCTCGGCGCGCCGGCCGGCGGACGCATCTTGCGCGGCCCTCTTCCGGCTTGAATCAGCATTGCGTCCCCGAATAACGGGCCCACGCAACGGGACGCGGACGATAGCGCAGCGACCCACGAGGGTCAAGCCGAGTGGGCCCGCGCCGTTCTCGTGTGGCGCATTTGTTACGATTGCCGCCTTTCAAGATCGCCGACGGCCCGCGGATCGCGTTTGTGCGACGCCCGATGCGACATGACGTGAAGATCGCGCTGCCGCATGGCCAGCCCTGCAGAACTCTCCCGATTCCTGGAATCAGTCGAACGTCGCGCGTACAAGCAGGCTGCCTATGCCGTGCGCGACGACGCGTCGGCGCTCGACATCGTTCAGGACGCGATGATCAAGCTGGCCGACAGCTATGGCGACAAACCGGCCGCCGAATGGCCGATGCTGTTCCAGCGCATTCTCCAGAACGTCATCCACGACTGGTTCCGCCGCCAGAAGGTGCGCTCGACGTGGACGACGCTCTTCTCCGACCTGTCAACCGGGAAGGACAACGAGGAGTTTGATTTTCTGGAGAGCCTCGAAGCCGAGGACGGGTCGCGTCAGGCGGAGTCCGCCGCCGATCAGGTCGAGCGCAGTCAGGTGCTCGCGGCGATCGACCAGGAAGTCCAGCGTTTGCCGGCACGTCAACGAGAGGCTTTCGTCCTGCGTTACTGGGAGGAGATGGACGTCGCCGAGACGGCTGCGGCCATGGGTTGTTCGGAAGGAAGCGTCAAGACGCATTGTTCCCGGGCGACGCATGCACTCGCTCAAGCCTTGAAGGCCAAGGGGATCAGACTATGAAGCGCTTCGAAGAATCGGACAACAACGCGCCGCGCGGTGGCGTGATGGACGCCGAGCGTCGTTTCGCCGGTCGCGTCCGGAAGGCGCTCGACGAGTCGGCCAACGCGTTGCCGCAGGCGACGCTGGTCCGCCTCGCGCTGGCCCGAAAGGCCGCGCTGCGCGCCCAGATCCTTCCGGAACAGCGTCGCGTACCAGCTCGCCAGCTGTCGTTCGCCGGCAACCAATCGCCACGCTTGGGTTTCGCGCGGACCGGACTGGTCTTCTCGGCGATCGTCCTGGTCGGCGCCTGCCTGGCGGGTCTGTATCAGGTCGAGCAGGACCGTCGTATCGAAGACCTCGCCGACATGGACACGGCCGTGCTCAACGACGAACTGCCGATCAGCGCCTACGCGGATCAGGGCTTCAACGCCTTCCTCAAGCAGAACCCATGATCGTCCGGCGCGAGCGCCGCCTGCGCGGTGCGGCGTCGATCATCGCGTCCCTCGCGGTCCTGGTGGGCGTCGTGATCGTCGACACGGAATTGCGCGCGGCCGATGCACCTCCGGCCGCCGCCTCCGTGCCTTCCGCAGGTCTGCTCAAGCCCGCCCGTCCGTACTGGATCGAGTTGACGGGCGAGCAGCGGCGGGCGCTGGCGCCGCTCGCCGAGGATTGGGAACGGCTCGACGTTCAGACGAAGAAGAAGTGGATCGAAATCGGCAACCGATATCCGAAGATGAACCCGGACGAGCAGAGCCGCACGCAGCAGCGGTTGCGCGAGTGGGCGCTGTTGACTCCGGACCAGCGGCGCGTCGCCCGCGACAGCTTCGCGCGCGTCCGTGCGATGAATCCCGAGCAGCGCGCCGACATGCTGCGCAAGTACCACGCGTTACCGCCCGAGAAGCGGCAGGCGCTGACCAAGGAGGGCCGCGCGAACAAGGTCATCGTCGTGCCCAAGCCGTCTACCGTGCCGGTGCCGCGACGGGTGCAGATCAGGGAAGGCGCGAAGGTACGCAATCCAGCGCTGGCCGCGCAGAAGAGCACCAATCCATCGGCCGCGACGCCGAAGGCCGAGCCACGCGCGGCCGCTGCGACGCCTGCGTCGGCGGTGGACCCGATCCCTGCCGCGCCGTCGCAGGTCGTCCCTGCCGCGGCAGTGCCCACCAAGCCGGTGGCGCCCTGAGCGATTCCGGCAACACCGTGACGATCGCTGCGGCGGACACGGCGACCCCGTCGCTGCGTCGCCGGCTGCTGTCGATGACCTACGAGGCGATGCTGCTGTTCGCGGTCGTGTTCATCGCAGGCTACCTGTTCGACACGCTGACGCAGAGCCGCAACGCACTGGTGCTCAGGCATGCCCGTCAGGCGTGGCTGTTCGCGATCCTCGGCGTCTATTTCGTCTGGTTCTGGGTGCACGGCGGCCAGACGCTGGCCATGAAAACCTGGCAGATCCGCCTCGCGTCGCCGGACGGCGAGTCCCTCGACTATGCGCGTGCGATCGGCCGCTATCTGCTGCTGTGGGTCTTCGTGCTGCCGACGCTCGCGCTGCTCGCCGCATTCGACGTGCAAGGCTGGCCCGCAATGATCGCGCTCGGTGCCGCGCTGCTGGTGCCCCCGTTCTACGCGTGGGTCGACCGCGACAGTCAGTTCATCCACGACCGGATCCTCGGCACGCGGCTGGTCACCGCCTGAGCCGCCCTCTTTGACGGCCAACCTCCTCCGATCGCTGTGGGTCCTCGTGGTCTGCGCGACGGTCGGCGCTGCGTGGCTGGCTATCCATCTATTCGGTACGCACATCGGGCCATGGGCCGCCGCTCTGATCGGCGTCCTCGTCGTCGGCGCGCTGCATCCGGCGGTGATCGCGGGCAACTTCCTGATGGCGCGCATCGCCGGCGACCCAGTCCCGAAAGCGCTGCGACTCTCGCTGTGGCAAGCGATCAGGACCTACGATGCCGAGATCGACGCATCGATGCGCGGGATGTGGTTCGCCACGCCGTTCCTGCCGCATCGTTCCGCAGCGCGGCCGGCGCCCGGCGCCGTACTGCGACCGCTGCCGATCCTGTTCATCCACGGCTATCTGTGCAATCGCGCGATCTGGCTATCTTTCATGCGCGATGCAGCCGCACACGGTTACGTCTGCGAGGCGGTCACGCTGCCGAATCCGCTGGCGGCCATCGACAGTCAGACCGACGTCGTCGTCCGCGCGATCGACGAGCTGCTCGCGACGGCGGCAGCAGCGGGACTGCCGGCGACGCGCGTCGCGATCGTCGCGCACAGCATGGGCGGGCTCGTCGCCCGATCGACGATGCGTTCGATCGGTACGGCGCGGATCGCGCATGTCGTGACGCTCGGCACACCGCATCACGGCACGCGGACCGCACGGCTCGGCCGGGCGCCCAGCGTCGTGCAGATGCGTCGGAATTCCGCGTGGCTGGCGGCGCTGGCTCAGACCGAAACGACGCCAGCGACCTTCACGACGCTGTTCAGCTACCACGACGACATCGTCTATCCGCAGCAGACGGCGGTCCTCGAAGGCGCGCATCGCATCGCGATCGGCGGCTGCGGCCATGTCGCGCTGGTCTACGACCGGCGCGTCCGCGAACATGTGTTCGAACGACTGGCGACGATCGAGAGTCAGCGAGTCGCGACACCGACCGGCCTGGCTTCGTAGCCGCGCGGGATCGACGCCAGCAGTCGTCGCGTATACGGATTCTGCGGACTGCGATAGATCGTGTCGGAATCCGCGATCTCGACGACCTCGCCCTGATGCATCACCATCACGTCGTCGGCGATGTAGCGGACGACCGCGAGGTCGTGCGAGATGAACAGGTAGGCGAGGCCGAACTCGTCCTGCAGGTCGAGCAGCAGGTTGAGGACCTGGGCCTGCACCGATACGTCCAGCGCCGACACCGACTCGTCGCAGATCAGGACTTCGGGCCTCATCGTCAGGCAGCGCGCGATCGCGATCCGCTGGCGCTGCCCGCCGGAGAATTCGTACGGGTACTTGCGTAGCGCGGTTTCCGGCAGGCCGACGCGCTTCAGCAACTGCGTCGCGACACGGATCCGCGCCGCATCGTCGCTCTCGATGCCATGGATGCGCATCGGCTCGAGCAGGATCTGCGCGACCGTGAAGCGCGGGTTCAGCGACGCGTACGGATTCTGGAACACGATCTGCAGCCTGCGCCGCATCGCCGTCAGCTCGCTGCGCGACAGGGTCATCAGGTCGCGCCCTTCGAACCACACCTCGCCGGCACTCGCGTCGTGTAACCGCATGACCGACAGCCCGACCGTGGTCTTGCCGGAGCCCGATTCGCCGACCAGTCCGAGCGTCCGGCCGCGTCGCAGCGAGAACGAGACGCTCTTCACCGCCGGCACATCGACGCTGCCGAACAGCCCGCTCCTGGTGCGGAAGCTCTTGGACAGGTGCTTGACGTCGAGGACGACATCGCCGTCGGGACGCGGCAGGCGGTCGGGCAGCACGTCGACGACGTGCGCGCCGGAGACGCGTCCGGACAGGAAGTCGGCCACGATCGGCAAGCGCGCCGGCCGATGCTCCAGCGGCGGTCGGCATGCCAGCAGTGCCTGCGTGTATGGATCGCGCGCGCCATCGAATATCTCGGCGACGGTGCCGCGCTCGCGGACCTCGCCGCTCTGCATCACGACGACTTCGTCGGCGAACTCACCGACCACGCGCAGGTCGTGCGTGATGAACAGCACGCTCATCGCATGCTCGCGTTTCAGGCGCGCGATAAGGTCGAGGATCTGTTTCTGGATCGTCACATCGAGCGCGGTCGTCGGCTCGTCCGCGATCAGCAGACGCGGATTGCAGGCGATCGCGATCGCGATCATCACGCGCTGCTGCTGACCGCCGGACAACTCGTGCGGATAGCGGCCGATCGCACGCTTCGCGTCTGGCAGGCCGACCTCGTCGAGCAGTTCGAGGACGCGTGCACGCAACGCGCCGCTGCGCAGTCCAGCGTGCAGCGCCAGCGTCTCCCCGACCTGGTTGCCAACCGTGAACACCGGGTTCAGCGAGGTCATCGGCTCCTGGAAGATCACCGAGATGTCGTTGCCGCGCAGGCGCTTGATGGCGGAGATCGACTCCTTAGCGAGGTCGCGTCCGTCGAAGCGGATCGTGCCGCCGATCCGCGCGTTGTCCGGCAACAGCCGCAGGATCGCCATCGCGGTCACGCTCTTGCCGCTGCCCGACTCGCCGACCACCGCGATGGTGCGGTTGGGCGGTACGTCGAAGGTGACGCCGCGGACTGCTTGGAAGACACGGTTCTTGCCGACGACGAAGTCGACGCGCAGGTCGTCGATCGACAGCAATGGCGAGATGGCGAGCAGTGGGGTCGTCGATGGCGTCATGGCCGGATGGGAAGGTCGACCTAAAGCTTTGGATCGAGCGCGTCGCGCAGGCTGTCGGTGAACAGCGCGAACGCAGTGACGAGGACTGCCATGCCCGCGCCCGCCGCAACCAGCTGCCACCATTTTCCGATCACGAGTTCGTTGGTCGCCTCGGCCAACATCGTGCCCCACGAGACGAGGTCGACCGGTACGCCGAGTCCGAGGAAAGACAGGATGACCTCGGCCTTGATGAACGCGACCGTCAACAGCGAAAGCTGCACGAGGACGACGTGGGTCGCGTTGGGCAGGATATGCACGAAGATGCGCGATGCATGAGACGCGCCGATCGCGTCGGCCGCGCGCACGTACTCGCGGCTGCGGTGCTTGATGTACTCGGCGCGCATCAGCCGGTAGACGCCGGTCCAGCCGGTCAGCGACAGCACCGCGACGATCGTCGCCACGCCCGCGTGCGCGAGGACCTGACTGGTGCGAAAAACGGCGGCGAACGCGAGGATCAGCAGGATGTAGGGGATCGAAGTGAATACGCTGTAGAACCACTCGAGCACGTCGTCGACCCACCCGCGGAAATAGCCGGCAAACGCACCGAGCAATGCGCCGATCAACGTCGCGACGAGGGCCGACGAAATGCCCACGAAGATCGAGACCTGCGCCCCCTTGATCGCCTTCTTCAGCACATCGCGTCCCCACTTGTCGGCGCCGAACGTCAACGTGGCGCTGCGCGGGATCGCCTTGATCGGACTCGTCGCCTCCAGCCTGGCCCACTCGGCATAGCGCGGCGCGAGCGGATCGACGTCCGTGATGTCGACGGGCGGGGTCGCCGATGCCGGCGTCGCCACGATGGCACGCGTGCCGGCCTCGAGGTTTTCCACATTTCCGAGAAAGGCGGGACTCGCGAACGAAACGCCCCGCTCTACTTGCCAGTCGGCTGCGATCCAGCCGAGCCACGATGCGACGATCACGAGCATGTAGAGGACCACGACCGCGAGCGACACCACGCCAACGCGGTCGCGCAAGAACCGCTTGGCCGATGCGCGCCAGACGCCGCTCGACGGGGCCGAGCCCACGGCATTCGCCGCGCCGTGCAAGGTCTCGCCCGGCTCGTCGCCGGCGATGACCGCGATCGGTTCGTTCAACGAACGCGGACCCGCGGCGGTGGCTTCGTCGAACGAACTCACAGCGTCGGGCCCGTCATTTGAACGACACCCGCGGATCGACGACCTTGTACAACACGTCGGCGAGTAGGTTGACGATCATCGTCAGCATGGCCAGGTAGACGGTCGCCGCCTTGATCACCGGGAAGTCGCTGCGATTGACCGCGACGATGACCTCGCGGCCGAGTCCGGGAATCGAAAAGAACACCTCGAGCAGAAAGGCACCGACGAACAGGCTGGGCACCTGGATCGCGATGTTCGTGAGAATCGGGATCATCGCGTTGCGCAGCACGTGCTTGAGCATGACGACGCGTTCGGAAAGCCCCTTCGCGCGCGCCGTGCGCACGTAGTCGTGACCGATCTCCTCGAGCAGGAACGACCGGTAGAGCCGCAGTTGCGGCGCGACGCTGACGAACACCGCGAGCGCTACCGGGAGCGGCGCGAACTTGACGAGGTTGGTCCACGTGCTATCGCTCCAACCCTGCACCGGAAACCAGCCGAGCCGGAACGCGAAAAGCCACTGGAACACGATGATGTAGACCAGAAAGCTGATCGAGACCGCGACCGTGCAGACGACCATGATGGTGCGGTCGGTCAGAGAACCGCGGACCGCTGCGACCGCGAGCGCGAAGACGACACCGAGCAGGGTCTCGAGCAGGAGCACGGGCACCATGATCGTCAGCGTCGCGGGCAGCCGCGTTGCGAAGATGCGTGCGACCGACTCATTGGTGGCCCAACTGTTGCCGAAGTCGAAGGTGACGACCTGCCGCATGAAGATCAGCAGTTGCTGCCACGCCGGCAAGTCGAGGCCTAGTTCCTTGCGGATCGCGGCGATCTGCGCAGGGCTCGAGATCAGTCCGGTCAGCTGCTCCGCCGGATCGCCGCCGACGGCACTGAAGAGGAAGAAGACCAGGAGGATGACCCCGATCAGCGTCGGGACGATCTGCCAGATGCGACGGACGAGATAGGCGAACACGGATCGTGGAAGGCCGTGCACGCGCCGGCAGGGTCGAGGGTCGCAACGATTATGCCCGCGAACCGGGCAGCGCCGCCTCGCTTGGCGTCGCGGGTCGCGGCGATGAAGCATCCCGACGACAACGCTCCTGCGCGAGCGGCGCTTCCCTGGAAGCGCTGGCTACAATCGGTCCTCGATCGCGAAGGTCCGTCCATGAAGCAACTCCCGGCATTGTTTCTCAGCGTTCTCGCGGTCTGTAAGTTCGCTCACGGGGCGGATGCCGCCGACGCGCCGGCTAAGCCGGGCGTCCTCCGCTACGCATTCCCGATCGCAGAGACCGGCTTCGACCCGCCGCAGCTGTCCGACCTGTATTCCGGCTTCCTCACGTCGAACATCTTCGAGACGCCGCTGACCTACGACTACCTCGCACGACCGGTCAAGGTCATTCCCAACACGGCCGAGGCGTTGCCGGAGATCTCGCCCGATGGACTGACCTGGACGTTGAAAATCCGCAAGGGCATCTTCTTCACGGCCGACCCCGCTTTCCATGGCAAGCCGCGCGAGCTGACCGCGGCCGACTACGTGTACAGCATGAAGCGCGTCTACGATCCAAAGTGGAAGTCGCCGCAGCTCTACAACGTCGAAGGTTTCATCGTCGGCATGGACGAAGAGCGCGAGAAAGCGCTCAAGACCGGTCGCATGGATTACGACGTCGTGGTCGAAGGGCTGAAGACGCTCGATCGTTATACGTTGCAGATCAAGCTGAAGAAGACCAACTACAACTTCATCCATCAGCTCACGTACTGCTTCGTGAGTTGTGCCGTCGCGCGCGAGGTCGTCGAGGCTGCGCCCGACAAGACCATGGAGCATCCGGTCGGCACCGGGCCGTACATGCTCGCCGAATGGCGACGATCGTCGCACGTGACGATGGTCGCCAACCCGGGGTATCGGGTCCGCTACTACAACGCGTCTCCCGCAGCCGACGATGCGGTCGGTCAGGCGATCCTGCAGCGCCTCAAGGGTCGCCGGTTGCCGCTGACGCCGCGCGTCGAGATCAGTATCATCGAGCAGACGCAGCCGCGCTGGTTGTCCTTCCTGAACGATGAGGCAGATCTGATCGAACGCCTCCCCGAGGAATTCTCGAATGTCGCGATCCCTAACGGGAAGGTCGCGCCGAACCTCGCCAGGCGTGGCATCAAGATCGATCGCAACCCCGGGGCGGAACTGACATTTACCTACTTCGCGATGGAGAACCCGATCGTCGGGGGATACACGCCGGAGAAGGTCGCCCTGCGCCGCGCGATCAGCCTCGGGTACGACACGCTCGAGGAGATCCGCGTCCTCCGCCGCAACCAGGCCATCGCCGCCGAGTCGCCGATCGGGCCGGGCGTCGACGGTTACGACCCGGACTTCCACAGCATCGGGCCGATGTACGACCCGGTGAAGGCGCGCGCGCTGCTCGATCTCTACGGCTACGTTGATCGCGACGGCGACGGCTACCGCGAACTGCCGGACGGCCGGCCCATGGTCATCGAGCGTTACTCCCAGCCGACCCAGGCCTACAAGGAAATGGACGAACTGTGGAAGAAGGACATGGATGCGATCGGCATTCACATCGTGGTCAAGAAGCAGCAGTTTCCCGAACTGATCAAACAATCGAAAGCCGGGCAACTGATGATGTGGGGCCTCGCGTGGTCGGCCAGCATCCCGGACGCGGAGACCTTTTTCGGAACGCTCTACGGCGGCGGCATCGGGCAGATCAACCATGCGCGGTTCAACCTGCCCGAGTTCAACGCGCTGTACGAGGAGAGCCGAACGCTGCCGAACGGACCGGAGCGCAACGCGCTCTATCTGAAAATGAAGAAGCTGTTCCTGGCCTATGCGCCGTGGAAACTCGGCGTCCACCGCATCTACACCGACCTCCTGCAGCCGTGGGTCTACGGCTATCACCGCCATCCGATCCTTCAGAACTGGTGGCAATACATCGACATCGACAGCGACGCTCAGCAGAAGGCGATCGGGCGCTGACCGTGAGTCCCGAAGGTGCGCGTTCTGCAGGAAAGCGTCACCAATCCTTCACGGACCTCCCGGGCGCGCAACAAACGGGCCTGAAATTGTCACCCTGAGTGACCGAATCGAGGTAACAAGACGCAAGTCGGACATATCCTACAAAGGATGTCTTGAAATACCGATGTGCCGCAGGGCACGTACGTGGAGAATCGCGACACGTTGGATCGCCTCCCTATTTTTGTCGAAGAAAGTTCCCTATGAAGAACACGATACGCATGGCCTCGGGCCTGGCATTGCTCGCCGGCGTCGCCGCTGGCGCGCATGGCCAGGAATTGAAGTACAACCCGTCGATCTACGTGATGCCGGAAGTCGGCTACATGAACCAGGACAATCGGTTCGGCACGCGCGCGACCGGTCCTGCTGCCGGCCTGAAGTTCGGTAAGGCGATCAATCAGTACTTCGACGTCCAGGTGGGTGGCAGCTATGCCCGCGCCGATGACAACAGCGTCCGTTACCAGCAGTCGATGCTGGGGATCGATGGCCTGCTGTTCCTTTCGCGAGACAAGATCCGTCCGTTCGTGTCGCTCGGTATCGGCGCCGAGAACGACCGGCGCAACATCCCGAACCATCAGAATTCCCGCACGTCGCCGTATGCGGCAGCGGGCGTCGGTGTCCAGTACGCCATTGCCGACCAGTGGGCAGCGCAGGTCGAGTACAAGAAGGTCGTCGGCTTTCAGCGTAGCAATGTGTACGGATTCAAGCGCAACGAGAACAATTACGTCAACGTCGGCCTGACCTACTACTTCGACAAGTCGCCGACCAAGACTGCGTACGTGTCGCCACCGATGCCGCCGGTCGCTCAGGCCAGCCCGCCGCCCCCGCCGCCGGCGCCGCCGCCGGCCCCGCGTTTCGAGAAGCAGACGCTGTCTGCCAGCAAGATGTTCGGGTTCGACAGCGCGGTGATTCGCCAGCCGACTCCGAAACTCGATGAGATCGCTGCTGCGCTGAAAGCCAATCCTTCGGTCAATAACGTGAAGATCACGGGCTATACGGATCGTATCGGCAAGCCGGCGTACAACGTCAAGCTGTCGCAACGCCGTGCGGACGCGGTCAAGGCCTATCTCGTCAACAAGGGTGTCGACGGATCACGGATGACCACCGACGGAAAGGGCGAAGCGGATCCGGTCGTGCAGTGCACGGAGAAGAATCACGCGGCGCTGATCAAGTGCCTCGAGCCGAACCGTCGCGTCGAAGTCGAAGACATCACGATCGAGAAGCGTGTGATGTAAGACGGTGTGAGAAATAGAAAGAGCCGGCATTCGCCGGCTTTTTTTCGTCCTCGCTGCGGGTCGCCGTAGGCCTGCTCAGGCAACCCGCTGGGGCGGTTCGCGACCCGCGAGCGCATCGATCAGGTTGTCGATCGCTAGCATTCCCATCGCGCGGCGCGTATCGCGGGATGCGCTGCCCAGATGCGGCGTCAGCGCGACCCGCGACAGCGCGAGAATGCGTGGATTGATCGCGGGCTCGCCTTCGTAGACGTCGAGACCCGCGCCACCGAGCCTCCCCGCTTCGAGTGCGTCGGCCAGCGCTTCCTCGTCGATCAGTCCGCCGCGCGCGATGTTGGTCAGTGTCGCCGTCGCCTTCATCGTCGCGAGCTCGGCTGCACCGACGATGTGATGATTTTCCGGGGTGTACGGCAGGACCAGGATCAAGTGGTCGGAATCGGTGAACAGCACTTCGCGTGTCACGTAGCGTGCGTGGCATTGCCGTTCGGTCGCCTCCGGCAGCCGCGAGCGGTTGTGATAGATCACCCGCATCGAGAATCCCGACGCACGATGCGCGAGCGCCTGTCCGATGCGGCCCATGCCGAGGATGCCGAGGGTGGCGTGATGCACGTCGACGCCGAGGAACTGGTCCAGGCTCCAGCGCTGCCAGTAGCCGGCGCGCAACCAGTGCTCGGACTCGGTCACGCGCCGCGCAGCGGCCATCATCAGCGCCCAGCCGAAGTCGGCCGTCGTCTCGGTCAGAACGTCCGGCGTATTCGTCACGATGATTCCGCGCTGGCTGCACGCCGCGAGATCGATGTGGTTCGTGCCTACCGAAATCGTCGAGACGCAACGCAGTCGCGCGGCGTCGGCAAGCACTGTCGCGTCGACGCGGTCCCCGCTCGCGCACAGCAGGCCGTCGCATCCCGCGACGCGGGTCGCCAGATCGGCCGGCGCGATCGGGACGTCGGCCTGATTGAGTTCGACGTCCACATGCGCCGCGAGGTGCTCGACATGTTCGCGAAACAGCGCGCGCGTCACGAGCACGCGGGGTCTGGCAGACGAAGGGCTCATGGTTGCAGGAAATCAGAGAAAGAAGAGGAACGTCAGCACCACGAACAGCGGCACGAGGACCGGGACCGACCACAGCATGTAGCCGAAGAACGACGGCATCCGGATGCCGCGATCCTCGGCGATCGACCGCACCATAAAGTTGGGCGCGTTGCCGATGTAGCTGAGGGCGCCCATGAACACCGCGCCTCCCGAGATCGCCTCGAGCGTCGCTCGATGCGCCATGAGGTACTGCGCGTCGGCGCCGGCGAGGTTGAAGAAGACCAGGTAGGTCGGCGCGTTGTCGAGGAACGCCGACAACATTCCCGTGAGCCAGAAATACATCGCGTTGTTCGGTTCGCCCGACGCGGTCGTCACCATCTGCGTGAGCGAAGCCAGTGCGCCGTCGTTGCCCGCCTTGAGGATCGCGATCGCCGGGATGATCGTGACGAAGATGGCGGCGAACAGCTTCGCCACCTCCCGCATCGGCGCCCAGTTGAATCCGTTGGCCTCGTGGACCGTCTTCGGCGTGATCCACAGCGAAACGAACGCGATCGCGATCAGCAACGCATCGCGAACGACGTTCTGGATTTCGAGTCCCGTGCCGAGAACGTCGAACGAGATGCCAGGCCGCCAGAAGCCGCTCATCAGCACCGCCGCCACGATCGCGGCCAGCAGGACGATGTTGGCCTTGCCCTCCAGACGCAGGCGGGAATCCGGTGTCGGATCTTCGTAGGCTGGACGCTCTTCGCCGGCCTTGCGGTACAGCCACGTGTCGAGCGCGAAAAAGACCGCGAGCAGCGTACCACACAGCACCAGCGTCGGACCGAGCATCGCCTTCGTGGTCCAGAAGAACGACACGCCCTTCAGGAAGCCGAGGAACAGCGGCGGATCGCCCAGCGGCGTCAGCGATCCGCCTGCGTTGCCCACGAGGAAGATGAAGAAAACCAGCACGTGGACCTTGTGCTGCCGGTTGTCGTTCGCGCGGATCAGCGGCCGGACCAGCACCATCGCGGCGCCGGTCGTGCCCATCAGGTTCGCGAGGACGGCGCCAAGTGCGAGCAGCCCGACGTTCGTACCCGGCGACCCATGCAGGTTGCCCAGCACGCCGATGCCGCCCGACACCGTGTACAGCGCGAACAGAAGGATGACGAACGGCAGATATTCGGCGAACGCTGCGTGTGCCACCTGATGAACTGCCTCCGCCGGGCCGAACGCGACTGCGAACGGGATCGCGAATGCGCAGGCCCAAGCGAGCGCGAACTTGCCGAAGTGCCGATGCCAGAAATGCGGACCGATCAGCGGTAGCAGCGCGATCGACGCGAGGATGCCGACGAACGGCAGCATCCACGCCAGCGTCAGCGAAGCGCCGTGGAAGCCTGCCGCGCGGGCCGGCAACGCGATGACAGCCAGGCCCGTCGCGAGCACGATGGTTGCAGGTTGTCGCAACGCACGCGTCGATGTCGATCGATACCGCAAATCGAAGCGTGCTATCCGCATCCGTGCGCCCCCGCGTCAAGAAGAAACGCATGGTAGCGGTTCGCGATGCGGGCGACGGCAGGGCTGTACTTCGTCAGTTGATCCACAGCCCCGGAATGGACCACGCGATGAAAGTCAGTTCGGCCTGCGTTGCGGCGCCGGTCTTGACGAAGACGTTGCGCAGCTGTGCGCGCACGGTGGCCAGCGACACGGCGCGCCGGGCTGCGCATTCGTGCAGGCGTTCACCGCCGGCGATGGCCGCCATCAGCCCGGCTTCGGTCGTGGTCAGGCCGAACAGCTGCGCGAGCATGGGCGCATCGGGCGCACGTTGGCGCGTGCTGCCGATGCACAGCAAAGCCAGGCCGTCGTCGGTCCGGCGCAGCGAGCCCGCGATGCGCTCCATCGACAGCACGCGCAGCGGTCTCGTCACGCCGGAGCCGTTGGTTGCCGTCAGCAGCACGGCACCATCGATGAAAGGGGCGCGGCAGGCATTGTTGAGTGCCGCGGCGAGCTTGCGACGCGCGTCGGACGCGATCGCGACGACATGCTCCCCACGCAGCGCGATGCCGTGCTGCCCAGACACCGCTTCCTTGCCGGCGTCGTTCAGATAGGACACGCGGCCGTCGCGTGCAACGAGGATCGCCCCCATCCGCATCGTGTCGATCAGCTGCAACAGCGGATCACCTACGACCGACGGGACCGTTCGCAATGCGGATTCGCGAACCATGGACAGCGCGGTCCTGTCCTCGATTCGCAGCGAGTGGCCCGCTACGCCGCCCGATCTAACGTCCGGTGCAGCTGCATCGTCGTATCCCGTCGCGCGCGTGGTCATCATCCGTCTCCGTGAACCGTTGAGCGCATGCCATCGCGCCATGACCACAAGGTATGCAGGGCGGCAATAATGGTGAAGTGCAACGGAGTAGTAGGACGAATGGTGGAATATTCAGCCGTTCGAACCGTGAGGTAGGTCGTTCGAACGCAGTGAGGAACCTCTACCGCGACGCGCGGGGCCATACGTCAGGCCTTGCGGGTCCCGCCCTTCCTTCGTCGGCACGACAGTCGCTTGCAGGTCTTTCCTGCCGATACGAACGACTCACGCCCCGGGCGCGGGGATCTCGAAGACCTGCCGCAGATAGGCGAGGTAGGCCTCGTCGTCGCACATGTTCTTGGAAGGCGTGTCGGACAGCTTGGCGACCGCTTGCCCGTTGCATCGGACCATCTTGATGACGATCTGCAGCGGCGTGTAGCCGAGATCGTTCGTGAGGTTCGTGCCGACGCCGAAAGCGAGCCGCGCGCGGTCCGCGAAACGCAGATGCAGTTCGATCACACGCGGGATCGTCAGGCTGTCGGAGAAGATCAGCGTCTTCGTCTTCGGATCGATACGGTACTTCTCATAGTGCGCGATCATCCGCTCGCCCCACGCGATCGGGTCGCCGGAGTCGTGTCGAACGCCATCGAAGAGCTTGCAGAAGTACATGTCGTAGTCGCGCAGGAACGCGTCGAAGCCGTACACGTCGGACAGCGCGATGCCGAGGTCGCCGCGGTACTCGCGCGCCCAGCGTTCGAAGGCGAAGGTCTGCGAATCGCGCAGCCGCGGACCGAGAGACTGGCAGGCCTGCAGATACTCGTGGGCCATCGTGCCGAGCGGAAGCAGGTTCTGCGTCATCGCGAACCAGGTGTTGCTGGTGCCGGCGAATTGCGTACCGAGCCGCGTACTGAGCGTGTCGAGTACCTCTTCCTGCCACGCGCGCGAAAAGCGCCGCCGCGTGCCGTAGTCGGCGATCTTGCAGTCCACCAGTCGCTCGTCGTCGCGGATCAGGCCGATCTTCCGATCCAGCCGCGCGCGGCCTTCGGCGAAGTCGGGGTATTGCTGCGTGCGACGGAAGTAGACCTCGTTGACGATCGCCAGCAACGGGATCTCGAACAGGATCGTGTGCAGCCAGGGTCCTTCGACGACGATCTCGATCTCGCCGTTGTCCTTCGCGGACGGCGTCACGCGGACCCACTTGCGGTTCATCTGGAACAGGTCGAGGAAGTCGACGAAGTCGCTCTTGATGAAGCGCAGGCCCCGCAGCCAGCGCAGCTCGTTCTCACGAAAGCGCAGCGTGCACAGATGCCCGATCTCTTCGTTGATCTCGTCGATGCACGACACGAGGTCGACGCCCGGTGTGCGGCACTTGAAGCGGTACTCGACCTGCGCGCCGGGAAACTGGTGCAGCACCACCTGCATCATCGTGAACTTGTACAGGTCGGTGTCGAGCAGCGAATGAATGATCATCGGGGTGAGGCGGATGGGTGGGTCGTCGCGTGATCGGCCTGCAGCAGTCGATCCATCATCGCGAGGTCGTCGGCCGTCGTGACCTTGAAGTTCCGAGGCGAGCCCCGCACCAGCAGCACGCGATGGCCGGCCGCCTCGATCGCGCCGGCCTCGTCGGTCGTCGCGTGACCGCGCGCGCGCGCCGCCGCGATCGCATCGCCGAGCATCCGGTGACGGAACATCTGCGGCGTCTGCGCGCGCCACAGTCCATGTCGATCCACCGTCTGAGCGACCGACATGCGTCCATCGAACGCGCGGCTCGCCTCGCGCTTGACCGTGTCGTCGAGCGGCAACGCCAGCAGGCCGCCGATCGCATCTCCCTGCAGGCTCTCGATCAGCGTCGCGATCAGCGCCGGCGTGATGCCGCAGCGGGCCGCGTCGTGGACGAGGATCCAGTCGTCGCCGTCGACCTTGCCACCCATCGCCGCGAGGCCGTTCGCGACCGACGCATCGCGCGTCGACCCGCCTGCGCGGACCACGTCGAGACGAGACCGGATCGCGTCGTCGAGCACCAGCGTATCGAAGTAGCGGTCGTCGCGCGCGATCACGACCGTGATCCGATCGATCATCGGCAGGGCCGAGAAAGCCGCCAGCGTGTGGACGATCATCGGCTTGCCGGCGACCGCCAGGTACTGCTTCGGAATCGCGGTGCCGGCCCGCGAACCGGTGCCGCCGGCCGGGAGCAGTGCGAAGCAGCGGGATGTCACTGCGGCGGCGGCTTCACGTGCGGGACGCGGCGCGCGAGCCGACGACCGCGCTTCGGCGTCCGCGTGCGGGCGAGGATGCGCGGATAGGCCTTGCGCATGTAGTACGCCATCGACCAGACGGTCAACAGCGCGGCGATCCAGATCAGCCGCGTGCCGACATAGTGCGAATCGAAGAACACGAAGAAATTGTCGTACAGCAGCATCGGGATCGCCACCATCTGCGCGATGGTCTTGATCTTCCCGAGCCAGTGGACCGCGACGCTGTTGCTCGCGCCGAGCTTGGCCATCCATTCGCGCAGCGCGGAGATCGCGATCTCGCGCCCGACGATGACGAGCGCGACCAGCGCGTTGATGCGACTGAGCTGCAGCAGGATCATCAGCGCGGCCGTCACCATCAGCTTGTCGGCCACCGGGTCGAGGAACGCCCCGAAGCTCGAGGTCTGCTTCCAGCGGCGCGCCAGCCAGCCGTCGAGCCAGTCGGTGAGCGCCGCGACGACGAACACCACCGTGGCCGTGACGTTCTTCTCCGCTCCGCTCATCCAAGCATCGGGCAGGAAGAAGACCCCGACCACCAGCGGAATCAGGACGATGCGCAACCAGGTGAGAAGGATCGGCAGATTGATCGGCATGGTCTTGGCGGCTGGACAGCGGTTGCCGAGGCGGCGCCACGCGCCCTGCAGGCGGATCGCGATTATAGGCGACGGCCCTCGAGCAGCCCGGTCGATGCACGCGATCGTCGTATGCCGCTCCTGCCCGGCCGCGGCCCTGCGGTAGAATCGTCGGCCGTCTTGGCTGTCCCGGAGTTCCCCGCATGACGCACGTCGTCACCGAATCCTGCATCAAGTGCCGCTTCACCGATTGCGTCGACGTATGTCCGGTCGACTGCTTCCGCGAAGGTCCGAATTTTCTGTCGATCGATCCCGACGAATGCATCGATTGCGCGGTCTGCATCCCGGAGTGTCCCGTCAACGCGATCTTTGCCGAAGAGGACGTCCCCGACGACCAGAAGGCGTTCATCCCGCTCAATGTCGAGTTGTCGAAGGGTTGGCCGAGCATCACGCGGATGAAGCCCCACTTCCCGGACTCGGACGAGTGGCGCGATGTCAAGGACAAGCGCCAGTACCTGGAGAAGTGAGCGGCGGTCGCCGATCGCGACGCCCGCATTCCGATGAACGTCGAAGACCGAGCCGTCGCCTGTGCCGTAACGTGGCGCCGCGACTGGGCGCCGCACCTGTTCTCGTTTCGCGCTGTCCGTCCTGCCGGGATGCGGTTCGTCCCCGGCCAGTTCGTGCGGCTCGGTGTCACCGGCGCCGACGGCACGCCGGTCTGGCGTGCCTACTCGATCGTTTCGCCGCCCGCGGCCGACCATCTCGAGTTCTATTCGATCGTCGTCCCCGACGGTCCTTTCACGCAGCCCCTCGCCCGGATCGAGATCGGCGACACGATCCGCATCGATCCGACGGTCTACGGATTCCTGCGCGCGGACCGTTTCGAAGGAGGCGAAACACTGTGGCTGCTCGCGACCGGGACCGGCATCGCGCCGTTCATGGCGATGCTCGCCGACGACACGATCTGGTCGCGCTACGGCGACATCGTCGTCGTCCACAGCGTCCGCCGCAGCGGTGAACTGGCCTATCGCGACGCGATCGAAGGATGGGTCGATCGCCCGCGGGTGGCCGGCGCGCGGCTTCGCTACCTGCCGACTCTGACCGGCGACGAGTTCCAGGTCGGCGCGGTCCTTCACGGCCGCATCACCACGCTGCTCGACACCGGTGAGCTCGAGCGGAAGACCGGCCTGACGATCTCGAAGGAAGCCTCCCGCCTCATGATCTGCGGCAATCCGTCGATGATCAGACAGACGCGTGCGCTACTCGGCGCGCGGGGCATGACGCCGGTGCGGCGCGAAGTGCCGGGCCAGTTCATCGTCGAGAATTTCTGGTAGGCGCTTTCCGCACACGATTCGGTTTCCCGCCGACTTGCCTCACCCCGTCGGCGCGACAGATAATCCGGCGCGCGACGGGCTCCGCCCAGCCGGCCAATCAGGAATCAGATGCTCTATCAACTCCACGAGATGCAGCGCGCCATGCTGAACCCGATGACCGCGTTTGCCGAGGCGGGGGCCCGGATGTTCTCCAGCCCGAACAGCCCGCTGTCGTACATGCCGTTCGCGAGTCGGATGGCTGCGGGGTACGAACTGTTCTATCGGATCAACAAGGATTACCACAAGCCCGAGTTCGGCCTGCATTCGACGATCGTCGATGGCGTCGAGGTGCCGGTACTGCAAAAGGTCGAGATCGAGAAGCCGTTCTGCCGGCTGCTGCACTTCGAGCGCTTCTTCACGAAGGGCATGGAAAAGCGGGACGCCGATCCGAAGGTGCTGCTGGTCGCGCCGCTGTCCGGCCATCACTCGACGTTGCTGCGCGACACGGTGCGTCAGCTGATCACCGATCAGGACGTCTACGTGACCGACTGGGCCGACGGACGGATGGTGCCACTGGCCGAGGGGCCGTTTCACCTCGACGACTACATCGACTACATCCAGGCGTTCATCCGCTACCTCGGCCCGGACGTCCACGTGATCTCGGTTTGTCAGCCGACCGTGCCGGTGCTCGCCGCGATCGCGCTGATGGCTTCCGCGAAGGACCCGAAGTTGCCGCGGACGATGACCATGATGGGCGGACCGATCGACACGTCGAAGAATCCGACCGCGGTCAACAACCTGGCGACCACGAAGCCTTACTCGTGGTTCGAGAACCATGTCATCTACGACGTGCCACCGAGCTTCCCCGGCGCCGGGCGCAGCGTCTATCCGGGCTTTCTGCAGCATGCCGGCTTCGTCGCGATGAATCCCGACAGCCACATGAACTCGCACTACGACTACTACCTTCAACTCGTCCGCGGCGACGACGACGACGCCGAGGAGCATCGGCGCTTCTACGACGAATACAACGCGGTGCTCGACATGCCTGCGGAGTACTACCTCGACACGATCAAGACCGTGTTCCAGGAACGGGCGCTGGCCAACGGGACGTGGGTCGTCCGCGGCCAGAAGGTCGCGCCC
>JBDTIS010000088.1:0-34993 GCA_039936235.1 Burkholderiaceae bacterium
TCGAAGTACTTCTTGAAGATATACGTCCAGCTCATCAGCGAGACCAGCAGCAGCAGCGCGAGCACGATCTGCACGATCACGCTGGCGTTCGTGATCAGCGAGAGGATCGACATGTCCTGCGAGACGTTCATGGGCGATCGGTAGTGGGACGGGAAAATGCAGGAGACGAGGCGCGATGCGGCAGCGACTCAAGGACGGGACACTGACTCTATATCGGCGGCAAGGTTCAACCCGGCCTGGACCGCCACCCCGAATGCAACGCGCGACGGCAGCATCCGGATTACCGTCCGGTGAAGATGAGGCGCACCGCGTCGGGGATCGGCGCGGGCTTGAGCGCTTCGCGCGACACGCAGCCGACCTTGATGCGACCGATCGCCAGCAGGCGCTCGTCGCCTCCCGACGCATCGGGCGACCAGGCCTCCTGGTGGAAGTCGATGCCGACCCGGCCGAGCCGCTCGACCGTCGACACGATACGGATCGCGTCGTCGAGGCGCGCCGGACGCTTGTAGTCGACGGCGGTCGACCTGACGACGAACATCAGTCCCAGATCGTCGGCGATCTGTTGCTGCGACACGCCCGGGACGCCGTCCGCACCGCGCCGCAGCCACTCGGTGCGGGCCCGCTCGAAGTACTTCAGGTAGTTCGCATAGAAGACGATGCCGCCGGTGTCGGTGTCTTCGTAATACACGCGCACGAAGAACTCGAACGTCTCCGCGGGGCGCCCGTAGACGGCTTCGGGCGCGCTCGTCAAGGCGCGTCGAACAGCGGTTCGATCAGCGCCGACACCTGCGCCAGTCGCGCATCGATGGAGCCGCGCACGTCGACGTAGTCGGTGCCGCGCGCACGCAGGGTCGCGCGGATCCAGCGGTCGTGCCGCAGGCGAAAGTCTTCGGACGATCGCGACCCGTCCTGCACGAACGCGAAGTCCGGCGCGCAGACCAGAGTCAGGTCGTAGGGTCGCCAGGACAGCTCGACGAGTTCGGGGTCGGCGGTGCGGTGGCCGTCGATGCTGTACCAGAGCGTGGTCAGCGGCGTCGTGTCGATGAACGCGCAACGCATCGCGGCACGCATCGCAGCCTCCTCGTAGGCGACGTGCCGGACGCCGATCGTGCGCAGGTCTGCGTAGTCGACATGACCGCCCTGCTGCTCCCACAGCATGCGACCGAATTCGGCGACGCAGGGCTCGCGGTAACGCTTGCCGAGCGCCTCGACCAGCGTGCTCTTGCCGGTGCTCTCGCCTCCGACGATGGCGATGCGGGCGATGTGTTCGGTCGCGGCAGGCCCGTCGACTGCGAACACCAGCGGCGCGATCGACGACGGTAGCGCCCTGGCGGCACGGTCGGAGACGAGCGGATCGCCGTCGCTCATCGGACTACGGTCATTGCGGGCTCGGCAACGCGATCGCGGACGATCAAGCGCGACCAGCGCAGCCAGCCCGTCAAGACCAGAATCAGGAAGAACGCATAGGCCGTGGCCGTGAGCCACAGGCCCTTCGAAGCGTAGAGCGGCACTGCGATGCAGTCGACGACGAACCACACGGGCCAGGTCTCGATCTTTCGCGCCACCATCAGAAGCTGCGCGAGGATCGACAGCGCGAGCACCATCGAATCGACGAACGGATTGGCCGCGGGCGTCCACGCCTGCAGCAGCGCACCGTAAGCGGCTGCGCAGGCGATCGCGACCACCGTCAGACCGATCGCCGTCCACGGCGTGACCTGCGTGATCGGCAGCTCCGCCGGCGCAACGAGCGACGAGGCGGACTCGATCGCGGGCTGCTGCGCGCCGACGTCGGGCGCGCGACCCCCACCGCGCTGCCAGTTCCACCAGCCGATGGCGCACGATGCGACGAAGAACAGTTGCAGCGTCACGTCCGCGTACAGTTTCACCTCGACGAACAGCACGCCGTACAGCGCGCAGCCGATGATGCCGCTCCACCACGTGTGGACGCTGTTGCGCGACGAGAACCAGACCGACAGCAGATTGAACACATTCGCGGAGATCTCCAGCCGCGTCATGCCGGCTCCAGCTTCGCGATGCCGAGCGCGAGCCACTTCAGGCCCTGGCGGCCGAAGTTGATCTGCGCGCGGGCATCGTTGCCGCCACCCTCGAGATTGACGATGACGCCTTCGCCGAATTTCGCATGGACCACCGACTGACCGATCCGGAAGCGCGACTCGCCACCGCGTTTGGTCTCCGCCCACGCGGGCCTCGGCTCGTTCGGCGCAACGTCGGCCCACGCCGCGCTGTGACGCCCGTAGGTATTGCCGCCGGCTCCGAAGCCGAAGCCGCCGGCACGCTGCAGCCCCTGCTTCGGCGTCAGCCACTTCAGCGACTCGGGCGGCAGCTCTTCGAAGAAGCGCGACTTCGGGTTGTAGCGCGTCTGGCCGTGCAGCATGCGTGTCTGGGAGAACGACAGGTAGAGACGCTTGCGGGCACGCGTGATCGCGACGTACATCAGCCGGCGTTCTTCTTCGACACCCGCGAGATCGGTCGTGCTGTTGTCGTGGGGAAAAAGACCTTCCTCGAGCCCGCCGATGAAAACCGCATCGAACTCGAGGCCCTTGGCCGAATGCACCGTCATCAGTTGCAGTGCGTCCTGGCCGGCGCTCGCCTGGTTGTCGCCGGCTTCGAGCGACGCGTGCGCGAGGAAGGCATCGAGCGGCGACGCGTAAGCAGGATCGACGACGCCGGCATCGATGACTTCGAGGTCGCCATCGTCGACGACGATCGCGCCTTCGGTCTGCAGCTCGGCGCGTGGCGGCGCGATCGTCGTAGGGATCTGGTTCGCGCGTGCATTCAACGCGAAGCCCTCTTCGCCGGAGAAGCTGGCGGCCGCGTTGACGAGTTCGTTCAGGTTCTCGATCCGCTCCGCGCCCTCTTTCTCGGTCTCGTAGAACGCGATCAGCCCGCTGGCGTGATTGACGTGCTCGATCATCTCCGACAGCGGCATCGCCTGCGTCTCGAAGCGCAGGCGCTCGATCAGGCTGACGAAGACGGCGATCTTCGCGGCCGCGCCGCTGCGCGCGCCGAGCTTCTGCGCGGCCGCGTACAACGAAAGCGGTCCGGCCTCGCCGCCGCCAGCCTTCGCCGCGTCCTGCAGCACTTCGATGGTCCGCGCGCCGATCCCGCGCGCCGGTACGTTGACGACGCGAACGAACGACGTGTCGTCGTCGGGGTTGTTGACAAGGCGCAGGTAGGCGAGCGCGTGCTTCACCTCCTGGCGCTCGAAGAAGCGCAGGCCGCCGTAGACGCGATACGGAATGGCCGCCGAGAACAGCGCATGCTCGATCACCCGCGACTGCGCGTTCGATCGATACAGCACCGCGATGTCCGACCGCGACAGTCCTTCACGAACCAGCGACTTGACCTCGTCGACCAGCCACTGCGCTTCCTGTCCGTCGCTCATCGCCTCGTAGACGCGCACCGGCTCGCCCAGTCCGGCATCGGTCCACAGGTTCTTGCCGAGCCGAGTGCCGTTGTTCCTGATCAGCGCATTGGCCGAGTCGAGGATGTGGCCGTGCGAGCGATAGTTCTGCTCGAGCTTGATGACATTCTGGACCCGGAACTCGCGCTGGAACTCGGCCATGTTGCCGACGTTCGCGCCGCGGAACGCGTAGATGCTCTGGTCGTCGTCGCCGACCGCGAAGATCGCGGCCGGGTCCGGCGTGCCCAGGCCGGCGAGCAGCTTTAGCCACTTGTACTGCAGGACGTTGGTGTCTTGGAACTCGTCGACGAGGATGTGCCGGAAGCGCGACTGGTAGTGCTCGCGCAGCGGCTGGTTACGCGTCAGCAGCTCGTACGAGCGCAACAGCAGCTCGGCAAAGTCGACCACGCCTTCGCGCTGGCATTGCTCGTCGTATAGCCGATAGATCTCGACGAGTTTGCCGTCGAAGTCGCTGTCGACCTCCACATCCTTCGCGCGCAGACCCTTCTCCTTGCACCCGTTGATGAACCACGCGGTCTGCCTCGGCGGATAGCGCTCGTCGTCGATCTGGTAGGCCTTCTGCAGACGCTTGACAGCCGCGATCTGGTCGGCCGTGTCGAGGATCTGGAAGGTCTGTGGCAAAGCCGCGTCGCGATAGTGGGTGCGCAGGAAGCGGTTGCAGAGCCCGTGGAAGGTGCCAATCCACATGCCGCGCAAATTGATCGGCAACATCGTCGACAACCGCGCGAGCATCTCCTTGGCGGCCTTGTTCGTGAACGTCACCGCCAGGACGCCGGCTGGCGAGACCTGGCGCGTGGTCACGAGCCATGCGAGGCGCGTCGTGAGTACACGCGTCTTGCCGCTGCCGGCGCCCGCCAGGATCAGCGCGGGTTGCGGAGGCAGGGTGACTGCAGCGAGCTGCTCTGGATTGAGGCCGAACAGCAGCGTCGGCTGCTGGAACGACGCGGTCGACGCGACCGGCAGTTCATCGGGTTCTTGCATGGATGGGCGGGACAGGGGCGCGATCAGCGGCACGACGGATTGGGACCCGGACATGATACCCGCGCGTCGGCGGCATCACGATGCAGTCACCGGCGCCGGCTCGCGGTCGATCGCGCGTGATCGCGCGTTCACCGCCCGCGGAAATGAGGTTACTTCGTGAGGATCAGCTTGCCGAGGCGTGTCTCGCGCAATGAGTAGAGTTCGCCCCGATGCTGGATATGGATCAGCTTGCGATCGGCGAGCAGATCGGTGCTGCTGATCACCCCGGCGGAACCCTTTGGCCCAGTCGCCGCGACCGACTCCGGGTCGGTCAGAAGGACAGGCTCGTACGCAATCATGATCGGATTCCTTCGGAAAAGGCACGCTGCCGAAGTCGCGAACACGACCCGAGAGACGACCTGCCGACGTATTTGAACACGAATCATTCGTATTTGCTATAGACCAGCCGGCGGGTGACTCGGTTTACACGTTCGCGGTGCGGTAGCGTTCCGCGCCAGCCGCCCACCGTAGTCGGGCAGAGCGACCCCGCCGCTATAATCGCGCTCCGCCGAAAGCCTGTGCGCCCGTCGTGCTTCGTCCCCGCGAAGCGCCATCGCGCCTTCTCCGCCGACCATGTCCGACACTTCGATACCCGTCTACGATCACAACGCTGTAGAAGCCGCCGCGCAGGCCACCTGGGATGGTGCCGACGCATGGCACATGATCGAAGACGACCCACGCTTTCCGAAGGGCAAGTTCTACGCTTGCTCGATGCTGCCGTATCCGTCCGGCAAGCTGCACATGGGCCACGTCCGGAACTACACGATCAACGACGTGATGGCACGCTATCTGCGGATGAGCGGCTACAACGTGCTGATGCCGATGGGCTGGGACGCGTTCGGCATGCCGGCGGAGAACGCCGCCATCGACAACAAGGTCCCGCCGGCGCAGTGGACCTACCAGAACATCGCTGCGATGAAAGAGCAGTTCGCGGCGATCGGCCTGGCGATCGACTGGTCACGCGAGGTCACGACGTGCAAGCCCGACTATTACAAGTGGAACCAGTGGCTGTTCCTGAAGATGCTCGAGAAGGGCATCGCTTACCGCACGACCGGCAAGGTCAACTGGGACCCGGTCGACCAGACAGTTCTCGCGAACGAGCAGGTGATCGACGGACGCGGCTGGCGATCGGGCGCTGTTGTCGAGAAGCGGGACATCCCGATGTACTACCTGCGGATCACCGACTACGCCGAAGAATTGCTGACTTCGCTCGACGGCCTCGACTGGCCCGAGCGCGTCAAGACGATGCAGCGCAACTGGATCGGCCGCAGCGTCGGCGTGACGGTGGCGTTCCCGTACGATCTCAACACGTTCGGTGGTGCGGTCGTCACGGCGCACGGCACCGACGCGATGCCGAATGAGTCAGCGACCCTGGCGCCAACGGGAACATTGCGTGTCTTCACGACCCGCGCCGACACGCTGATGGGCGTGTCCTTCGTGGCGATCGCGGCCGAGCATCCGATGGCGACCTTCCTCGCCAGGGACCAGCCGGCATTGCAGGACTTCATCGCCGAATGCGCGAAGGGCGGCGTCGCCGAGGCCGACATGGCGGCGATGGAAAAGAAGGGAATGACGAGCCACTTCCATGTCACGCATCCGCTCACCGGCGAACTCGTGCCGGTCTGGATCGGCAACTATGTCCTGATGACCTACGGCGAAGGTGCCGTCATGGGCGTCCCGGCGCACGACGAACGCGACTTCACGTTCGCGAAGAAGTACGGCCTGCCGATCAGGCCGGTGATCGTGCCGCCGTCGCTGGGCACCGGCGATCGCGACGCCGCGGCCGAAGCGGTCGTCGAACCGGGTCCAGCCGTCATCGTCGCGCCCGACGGCGACACGACTTCGATCCCGCGACCCGACGACACTTTGTGGGCCAAGTGGCGCGACGAGTTCGCCTCCTACGGCACCTGCGTCCACTCCGGCGTCTACGACGGGATGGACTTCACGACCGCGGTCGACGCGATCGCGGCCGATCTCGCAGCCAAGGGCCTGGGCGAAAAGACCACGACGTGGCGGCTGCGCGACTGGGGCATCAGCCGCCAGCGTTACTGGGGCACGCCGATCCCGATCATCCATTGCCCGGTCTGCGGACCGGTGCCGGTCCCCGAGGCCGATTTGCCGGTGGTGCTGCCGGAGAACCTCGTGCCGGACGGCAGTGGCAACCCGCTGAAGAAGGATGCCGCGTTCCTCGCGTGCACCTGCCCGACCTGCGGCAAGCCTGCCGAACGCGAGACCGACACGATGGACACGTTCGTCGACTCGGCCTGGTACTACATGCGCTATGCGTCGCCGGACGCGAGCGCCGCCATGATCGACTCCCGCAACGACTACTGGATGCCGATGGATCAGTACATCGGCGGCGTCGAGCATGCGATCCTGCACCTGCTGTACGCGCGCTTCTGGACCAAGGTCATGCGCGACATGGGCATCGTCAAGTACGGCGAACCGTTTACGAAGCTGTTCACGCAGGGGATGCTGACCAACGAGTGCTACTTCCGCGAGGACGAGAGCGGGCGCAAGCGCTGGTTCTATCCGTCGGAGGTCGACGTCAGGACCGACGAACGCGGCAAGCCGAGCGGCGCGACCGCCCGCGAGGACGGGCTGCCGGTGAGCCTCGGCGGCAACGAGAAGATGTCGAAATCGAAGAACAACGTCGTGGAGCCGCGCGCGTTCATCGACCGCTTCGGTGCGGACACCGCGCGTGCGTTTTCCATGTTCGCCGGTCCTCCCGAGCAGAGCGCGTCTTGGTCCGATAGCGGCGCGCAGGGCGTGTCGCGCTTCCTGAACCGGCTGTGGACGTCGGCGCTGACGATGCATCGCGCCGGCCGCATCGACGCCCGCGAGAACGCGGCGGCCACCACGGCAGCCGACAAGGCACTGCGCTTCGAGATCCACGCGACGCTGCGCCAGGCGCAGTTCGACTACGATCGGCTGCAGTACAACACCGTCGTATCGGCCTGCATGAAGATGCTGAATACGCTCGACGGCGCGAGCGAGGCCGGCAACGCGGCGGTCACCGAGAGTGTCGGCATCCTGCTGAGCGTCCTGTATCCGGTCACGCCGCACATCACGCACGCGCTGTGGGACGCGCTCGGCTATGCGGCGGTCCACGGTCCGCTGATCGATGCGCCGTGGCCGATGGTCGACGAGCTTGCGCTGCAAAAGGACGAGATCGACATGGTCGTGCAGGTCGACGGCAAGCTGCGCGGCACGATCCGCGTTCCGGCAGACGCCGACCGGACGAGCATCGAGGCGATCGCACTGGCCGACGAAGCCGTGCGCAAGTTCGTCCCCGGCACGCCGAAGAAGGTAATCGTGGTGCCGGGTCGGCTGGTCAATGTGGTGACCCGATGATGGAGATGGCATGACGGACTCGGCAGTTCGACGCACCTCCCCCTTCAACGGGGAGGCTGGCTGGGGGATGGGTCACGTGTTGTGCGTGCTCCTCGCCTTCGGGCTCACCGCCTGCGGCTTCCAGCTGCGCGGCTCCACCGAGCTGCCCTTCCGCACGCTATGGGTCGGGTTCTCCGACGCGTCGCCGCTGGGTACCGAGTTCAAGCGTTATATCCGCAGCGGCACATCGACGACGCTGGTTGACGATCCGGCCAAGGCGGAAGCCAAGCTCGAGGTGCTCGGTGAAACGCGCCAGAAGGAGATCCTGAGCCTGAACGCCGCCGGACTAGTCCGCGAATACAACCTGTACTACACGTTCGTCTTCCGGGTCGACGACGGCAAGGGGCGCGACTTCATCGCACCGACCCGCATCACGCTCAAACGGAATATCTCGGTCAACGAAAACACCCAGCTCGCGAAGGAAGCCGAGGAGAACCTGCTCTATCGCGACATGCAGTCCGACCTCGTACAGCAACTGCTGCGCCGGCTGTCGGCCATCAAGCCGGACGCGGGCGCTTCCTGATGCAGGTCCGGCTCGACGCGCTCCCCACGCAGCTCGCCAGGCGGCTCGCGCCGCTGTATGTCGTGCATGGCGACGAGCACCTGCTGGCGATCGAGGCGTCGGACCGCATCCGCGCCGCGGCCCGCAAGGCCGGCTACAGCGAACGCGACGTGCTGCAGGTCGACCGCCACTTCAAATGGAACCGCCTTCTCGAAAGCGGCCAGAGCATGTCGCTGTTCGGCGACCGTAAACTGATCGAGCTGCGCATCCCCGGCGGCAAGCCCGGCAAGGAAGGGTCGGCCGCGCTGCAGGCCTACGCGAAGTCCATCGTCGAAGGCGACACCATCACGTTGATCACGCTGCCGCGGCTCGACGCCGACCAGAAGAAGTCGGCGTGGTTCAGTGCGCTGGACGCGGCCGGCATCGCGATCGACGCGCCGCTGGTCGATCGCACCAGGCTGCCGAACTGGATCGCCGCGCGGCTGGCGGCGCAGGGACAGAGCGCAGGGATCGAGGCCCTGGCATTCATCGTCGATCGCGTGGAAGGCAACCTGCTGGCCGCCCACCAGGAGGTGCAGAAGCTCGCGCTGCTTTATCCGACCGGCCAGATCGGCTACGACGACGTCCGCGAAGCGGTCCTCGACGTCGCGCGCTACGACGTCTTCAAGCTCGGCGAGGCGATGCTGGCCGGTGATGCGGTGCGCGTCGCGCGGATGGTGGACGGTCTGCGCGGCGAAGGTGAGTCGCCGGTGCTGGTCCACTGGGCGATGACCGAGGAAGTCCGCGCGCTGTTTCGCGCCAAGCTCGGCGTCGCTAGCGGCCAGCCGTTGTCGGCGCTGCTGCGCCAGCTGCGCGTGTGGGGCGGCCGCGAACGGCTGTTCGAGCCGGCGATGCGCAGGCTGTCGCTGCCGGTGCTGCGCAGTGCGATGACGCGTTGCGCGGAGATCGACCGCATCGTCAAGGGCCTGCGCAACCTCGGTACCCCGATGGGCGACGCATGGACCGAACTGTCGCGGCTCGGCATCGTCATCGCCGGCCACGGCGCCGCGAAGGAGGCCGCGCGATGAACGCGACTGAACTGCATGCACGGATGCTGCACATCGGCGCCGCGGCGCGCGCCGCGTCGCGCGTCATCGCGAAGACCGACACGCGCTGCAAGAACGATGCGCTGCTCGCGATCGCGGCGGCCATTCGCCGCGACGCGAACGTGCTCAAGGCCGCCAACGCCGCAGACCTCGCGGCGGCGCGCGACGCAGGCCTGGACGCCGTGATGCTCGACCGTCTCGCGCTGTCGAACGATGCGATCGAGAAGATGGCTGCGGGACTCGAACAGGTCGCGAAGCTGCCGGACCCGATCGGCGAGATCAGCGACCTGCGCTACCAGCCGACCGGCATCCAGGTCGGCCGCATGCGCGTCCCACTGGGCGTTGTCGGGATCATCTACGAGGCGCGGCCGAACGTGACCGTCGACGCCGCCGGACTGACGATCAAGTCCGGCAACGCCGCGATCCTGCGCGGCGGCTCCGAGGCCATCCGCTGCAACACCGCCCTGGCGGCGCTGATCGCCGAAGGCCTCGCCTATGCCGGGCTGCCGGCGCAGGTCGTGCAGGTCGTCGAAAGCACCGACCGTGCGGCGGTCGGTGCGATGATCACGATGCCGGAGTACATCGACGTCATCGTGCCGCGCGGCGGCAAGGGACTGATCGAGCGGCTGATGCGCGAGTCGCGCGTGCCGATGATCAAGCATCTGGACGGGCTGTGCCACGTCTACGTCGACGAAACCGCCGACGTCGCTCAGGCGGTCCGCATCGCCGACAACGCGAAGACCCAGCGTTACGGCACCTGCAACACGATGGAAGTGCTGCTGGTCGCACGAGCCGTCGCGCCGGCTTTCCTGCCGCTGATCGGTCGGGTGTATGCCGACAAGGGCGTCGAGATGCGCGCCTGCGCCGCTAGCCGCGTGCTGCTGGAGGCGGCCGGCGTCCCTTCCGTCGCGGCTGCCGACGGCGACTTCGACACCGAATGGCTGGCGCCGATCGCGTCCGTCTGCGTCGTCGACGGTCTCGACGCGGCGATCGATCACATCAACACGCACGGATCGAAGCACACCGACACGATCGTGACCGAACATTACGGACACGCGCTGCGTTTCCTGCGCGAGGTCGACTCCGCCTCGGTCATCGTCAACGCGTCGACGCGCTTCGCCGACGGCCACGAGTTCGGACTCGGCGCCGAGATCGGGATCTCGAACGACAAGTTGCATGCGCGCGGGCCGGTCGGGCTCGAGGGGCTGACGAGCCTCAAGTATGTGGTGTTCGGTCACGGCGAAGTCCGCCGTTGATGCACGCAGTCGCTACAATTCGCGGGCGCCGCTGCCGGCGCACGACCGTCTCCACCCCGACATGAACACGTCTATCGACTATCGAACGCTGTTCCTGGTGTCGCCGAACGCCTATGTCGTCGTGACGGCGGACTACGGCGTGACCGAGGTCAACGACGCGTTCCTTCGGCTGGCCCACAGGCAACGCGACGATGTCATCGGCAGGAACCTGTTCGACGCATTCCCGGCCGAGCCGGACGGCTCGCTGCCGAACGACGCGTCCGCGCTGAAGCAGTCGATCGATCGGGTATTCGACACCGGGCAGCCCGACGCGGTGCCGTTCTTCCGCTATTCGATCGCGCTCGACACCGTCGAGGGCCGGGGTTATCGCGACTGCATCTGGCGCGCGTCTCATCACCCGCTCGCCAACGGCAGCGACAGCGTCGTTCTGGTGCTTCAGAACCCGCAGAACCTCGCCGATCTGCGGGAGACATTGCGAGGCGCGGTCAATGCGGCCGGGCTGCCGACATCGGGTGGACGGGTCGGCCAGCGCTTCGACGACGGGCTCGACGACCTCGGCCACGAAGACCTGCTGCGCCGCGCCGAGTCGGTCCAGTCTGAGAACCGCTCGCTCGAAAGCGATCGCCTGCGCCTGCTGCGGCTGTTCGACCAGTCGCTGTCGTTCACCGTCTTCATGCGCGAGCCCGAGCACATCGTCGAGCTCGCCAACCCGGCTTATCTGAAGATGGTCGGGGAAGAAAACCTGCGCGACCGCGGCTACGGCGTCGCCCATCGCGGCGAAGCCCCGCTGCCGACACGGCTGCTGGACGCCGTCTACGAAAGCGGCATCCCGATCATCGAGCACGGGCTCGCGCTGCGCGTGCCGCGCGGCGACGACGGCATGCAGACCATCTACGTCGACGTCGTTATCCAGCAGATCGTCGACGCGGCCGGCAAGGTACTCGGCGTCTTCATGCAGGGCAACGACGTCACGATGGTCAAGGCCACGCAAGACGAATTGCATGCCTACCGCACACGCCTCGAGGAGATGGTGGCCGAGCGCACGCGGGCGCTCGAACGCAGCGAGAGCGAACGCCGCAGCGCGGAGGCCGCACTGCATCGCGCGCAACGCCTGGAGGCGGTCGGCAAGCTGACCGGCGGCGTCGCGCACGACTTTAACAACGTGCTGCAGATCATCCGCGGCAACCTGCAATTGCTCCAGCGAAATTTCGACGCCGGCAGCAGGCTGTCGAACCGCGTCGAGGCCGCGCTCGACGGCGTCGACCGCGGCGCGAAGCTGGCCTCGCAACTGCTCGCCTTCGGCAGACGCCAGCCGCTCGAACCGGTAGTCGTCAATCTCGGTCAGATTTTGGCGCGCATGGAAGATTTGCTGCACCGGGCGCTGGGCGAATCGATCGACGTCCGCGTGCACACGGCACCGGAACTGTGGAACACGCAGGTCGACGTCCCGCGCCTCGAGAACGTGATCCTCAACATCGCGATCAACGCACGCGACGCGATGAACCATAGCGGCAGCCTGACGATGGAACTGCAGAACGTGATCGTCGACGAGTTGCATGCGAAGCGCGACGAGGGTCTGAATCCCGGCAGCTTCGTGACGCTCGCGATCTCCGACACCGGCAGCGGGATGAGCCCCGACGTGCAGCGGCGCGCGTTCGAACCGTTCTTCACGACGAAGCCCGAAGGCGAAGGCACCGGCCTCGGCCTGTCGATGGTCTACGGCTTCATGAAACAGAGCGACGGTCACGTGTCGCTGTACAGCGAGGAAGGCCAGGGCACGACGATCCGGCTCTACCTGCCGCGTTCCGAGGAGCCGGTCGACCAGGTGGCGGTGAGGTCTTCGTCGGCACCCGCGCGCGGGGACGGGGAGACCATCCTGGTCGTCGAGGACGACGACGCCGTGCGCGTCACGGTGGTCGACACGCTGACCGAACTCGGCTATCGCGTGCTGCGTGCCGCCGACGGCCAGAGCGCGTTGACGATCGTCCGCAGCGGCGTCCCGATCGACCTGCTGTTCACCGACGTGATCATGCCCGGGCCGGTGCCCAGCACCGAAATGGTCCGGCAGGCGCAGTTGCTGCTGCCGCAATTGCGCGTGCTGTTCACGTCGGGTTTCACGCGCGACGCGATCGTCCACCGCGACCGGCTGCAGGCCGGCGTGAACCTGCTCAGCAAGCCCTACGCGCGCGAGGAACTCGCACGCAAGCTGCGCCAGATGCTCGACGACACGATCGACGGGATGCCGCGGGTGCTCGAAGTCTCCCAGGAGACGCCCGACGTGCACCTCGACGACCAGCCGGCTGCGACGCCGGCCGCGTCGCAGATCAGGCTACGCGTCCTCCTGGTCGAGGACAGCGAGGAGGTTCGCGAGACGACGATCGAGTTCATCGAGGAGGTAGGCTACGACGTCGTGGCCGTCGAGACCGCCGAAGCCGCGCTCGAAGCGATGGCGACCGCCCGCTACGACGTGATCTTCACCGACGTCAGCCTGCCGGGAATGAACGGCATCGAACTGCTCAAGCGCGCGCGCCTCGCGAATCCGCTGCAGGCGGTCGTGATCGCATCCGGCTACGGGGCCGACCTGAACCGGCAGAGCTTCGGCCCCGGCGTCGGCGTGCTCGGCAAGCCTTACGATCTCGCGACGCTCGAGCGCACGCTCGGCGAAGTGCTGGCCGCCGTCGAACGGGCGCGTGCCGACGGCAACGGCTGACCTCCCGGCTACCGGGGCAACGCCCGCCCGCGTCGCCCCCCTCCTCAGGACCAACGCGGACCATTCATGCTCTGGGTCAAATCGCTGCACGTCATCTTCGTCGTCTCGTGGTTCGCCGGGCTGTTCTATCTGCCGCGGCTCTACATCAACCTGGTCCTCGAGAGCGATCCGCAGGCGCATGCGCGACTGTTGACGATGGCCCGCAAGCTGTTTCGGTTCACGACCATCCTCGCCGTGCCGGCAGTGGTGTTCGGACTGTGGCTGTTCGTCGGCTACGGTATCGGCCTGCGCGGCCCGGGCAACGGCTGGATGCATGCGAAGCTGGCGCTGGTGCTGGTCGTGATCGGTTATCACCACGCGTGCTTCACGATGCTGCGAAAGTTCGAACGCGGCACGAACCGGCGCTCGGACAGGTTCTATCGCGTGTTCAACGAGTCGGCAGTCCTGCTGCTGGCGGCGATCGTCGTGCTCGTGATCGTCAAGCCTTTCTGACGATGGCGATGGAACGCAACGTCGACGCATCGCTGTGCTTCGCACCGTGCCCGCGCGGACTCGAAGACGTGCTCGTCGACGAACTGCGCGAACTCGACATCGCACCGGCGCACGCGACGGCAGGCGGCGTCCATTTCACCGCCTCATGGCCCGACGCGATGCGGATCAACCTGCATTCGCGGATCGCGAGCCGGGTGCTGGTGCGCATCGTTCAGGGTCGCTACCGGACCGAGGACGACATCCATCGACTCGCGCACGCCCAGGACTGGACGATGTGGTTCGACGCGGGGCAGACGCTGCGCGTCGACACGACGGCCGGCAGCGGAAAGAACAAGAGCGGACTGAAGAGTCTCGAGTTCGTCACGCTGCGCGTGAAGGACGGCATCTGCGACCGCTTTCGCGATGCGGTCGGCGAACGGCCGAGCATCGACACGCGTCAGCCCGATGTCCGCGTCTTCGCTTATCTCGACGCGAATACCTGCACGCTGTATCTCGACACCACCGGCGAGCCGCTGTTCAAGCGCGGCTGGCGGGCCGAGTCCGGCGATGCGCCGCTGCGCGAGAACCTCGCCGCCGGCATCCTGCGGCTGGCAGGCTGGAAGCCGGGCATCGCGTTGCTCGACCCGATGTGCGGCAGTGGCAGCTTCGTCGTCGAAGCCGCGCAGACGGCGCTGAAGATCGCCCCCGGCGAGACGCGCGTCTTCGGCTTCGAGAAGTTGAAGAACTTCGACAGCGACGCGTGGGAACGGATGCGCAACGACTCGGTGTCGATGCCGGACGCCGAAGCACTCGCCGCGGTCGCGTTGATCCAGGCCAGCGACGTCTCCGGTGACGCGGTCGCGATGACGCGCGCCAACCTGGAGCGCGCGGGCATTCCGGCGGAGCTCGCGCTGCAGATCGCGCCGAAGCAGATCGACGCACGCCAGGTGAAGCCGCAGGCCGACAGCGGCCTCGTCATCGCGAATCCGCCTTACGGCGAACGGATCGCGATCCGCGGCGAGCGCAGCGAACGTGGAAACCAGAGCAGCGACGACGAGCTGACCGTGTTCTTCGGCGAGTTCGGCAACACGTTGAAGCAGCGCTTCGCCGGATGGACCTGCCACATCCTGACGTCGGACATGAACCTGCAGCGCAAACTGCGGTTGTCGCCGGATCGTCGCGTCGTGCTGTTCAACGGCGCGATCGAATGCAGGTTGTATCGCTTCGAGCTCGTGTCGGGACAGCACCGATAGGCGTCACGCGCCAATGGCGGCAGGCATGACGTGCAAACCGGGGCGTCACGGGCGAGGTTCCTCGCATGCGTTCCAAACGACATGCCATGCATAGCGCGCTTCGCGCAGCCCCGTCCCGACCTTCCCCAGTAGGAGGAAGGACTTCCCCTCATGGCGCTCCAGTCGCGACGATGCCATCTCGGCGAGTCGCCGCCACCCGCGAACCGGCCGGAAACGTCTGCCGTTGCTTCAGATGTGGTGGCAACCGATCCGGCCTACTGCGGCACCCGCCCCTTGATCGCGTTGGCGCGCGCGCTGTACGTGATCCGGCCGCTCGCATCCGCAGGCAGCCGCGTACGCAGCCTTTCCTGGAGAAGGCCGACATCGCCGCGAGCCAGCGCGGCGAGTCTCGGGGTGAGCCGTGGGCCGGACTGCGCAATCTTCCAGAAGCTGTCGAAGTCGGAAAAGGTCCGCTCCACGACGATCTCGCGCGTCTCCACCTCGACCAGGCCGGCGCCGGCCCACAGCGCCTGCATCCGGTCCATTCGCGCTGCGTCGACACTCGGCGGCCATAACGGCGGCGCACCGAGAGCGGCCATCTCCTGCTGTATCGCTGCGAACGGGAAGCCGCCGCCGAGGATGTCCCACGCGTAGGTGGACACGCTGCCCCCGGGCCTGACGACGCGCGCCATCTCGGCGACGCCTCTCACCGGGTCGGGGACGAAGAAGATGACCAGTGCCATGACGGCCGCGTCGAACGCGCCGTCGGCGTAAGGCAGTGCCATCGCGTCGCCCGGCCGGAACTGCGCGGCGTCCGCGGCCAGCCGTCCGCGGGCGAAGGCGAGTTGCGCTTCCGATGGATCGATGCCCTGCACATCGGCGGGCGCGCAACGATCGACCAGCATCTCGGTGAACGCACCGTTGCCGCAGCCCACGTCGACCCAGCGCAAGCCGGGCGAAGGCGCGAGCCACTTCAGGAAAGTGTCACCGGCGAGCTGACTCCACTTGCCCATGAAGTCTTCATAAGCTGCGCCGTCTTCGAAGCGGATCTGTTCTTCCATGGCGTTCACCGGTCCGCTGGACTAGGACTTCAACAGCTTCTCGATGTCACCCTTCATCGAATCCGGTCGCGTCGTCGGCGCGAAGCGGTCGACGACTTTGCCGTTGCGGTCGACGAGAAACTTCGTGAAGTTCCACTTGATGTCCTTGCTGCCGAGCAACCCCGGCGCCTTGCCCTTGATCCACTTGAACAGCGGATGCGCGCCGTCGCCGTTGACGTCGACCTTCTCGAACATTGGGAAGGTCACACCGAACTTGGTCTCGCAGAACTGCGCGATGTCTGTGCTCGCACCGGGTTCCTGGCTGCCGAACTGGTTGCACGGGAAGCCCAGCACTTCGAAGCCCTGGTCGTGATACTTCTCGTACAACGCTTCGAGGCCTTCGTACTGCGGCGTGAAGCCGCACTGGCTGGCGGTGTTGACGATCAGCAGCACCTTGCCCCGGGTCGCAGCCAGGTCGGCCCTCTTGCCGTCGAGCGAGGTGGCGGAAAAGTCGTAGATGCTGGTGGCTGTGTCTGCGGTCATTACGTTCTCCTCGGTGACCGCGGAGCATAGCGCAGCACTGATCATTTCGAGGGTATGAAGCACCGTCCCCCGTCCGTGCAAGGCTGCCGCATGCGAGGCAGACGATCGGATGGCCACTCGAGGCGCAGCTACACCAGGCCGAGGTGTTCGATGCCTTTCAGGAGATCGGCCGCGCGAGCGTTCTTGCTGTGCAGCTTGATCGCCAGCCGCAGATCGTTGACCGAGTCGGCGTTGCGCAGTGCATCCTCGTACGAGATCCGGTCGGACTCGAAGAGGTCGAACAATGCCTGGTCGAAAGTCTGCATGCCGAGCTCGCGCGAGCGCTTCATGATCTCCTTGATCTCGTGCACCTCGCCCTTGAAGATCAGGTCGGAGATCAGCGGCGAGTTCAGCATGATCTCGACTGCCGGCACGCGACCCTTCGTGTCCTTGAGCGGGATCAGCCGCTGCGAGATCATCCCCTTCAGGTTCAGCGACAGGTCCATCAGCAACTGCGCGCGCCGCTCCTCGGGGAAGAAGTTGATGATCCGGTCGAGCGCCTGGTTCGAACTGTTCGCATGCAGCGTGGCGAGACACAGGTGGCCCGTCTCGGCGAACGCGATCGCGTGTTCCATCGTCTCGCGCTCACGGATCTCACCGATCAGGATCACGTCGGGCGCCTGACGCAGCGTGTTCTTCAGCGCGGAGGACCAGTCGGCCGTGTCGACGCCCACTTCGCGCTGCGTGACGATGCAGTTGCGATGCGGGTGCACGTATTCCACCGGGTCTTCTATCGTGACGATGTGGCCGTAGCTGTGCTCGTTACGATGGCCGATCAGCGCAGCGAGCGTGGTCGACTTGCCGGAGCCTGTGGCACCGACCATGATGATCAGCCCGCGCTTGGTCATCACGACTTCCTCGAGCACCTCTGGAATGCCGAGCTCGCTGATCGTGGGGATGCGCGTGGTGATGGTCCGCAGCACGAGGCCGATGCGTCCCTGCTGCACGAAGGCGTTGACGCGAAAGCGGCCGATGGCCGCCGGGCTGATCGCGAAGTTGCATTCCTTCGTGGCCTCGAATTCGGACGCCTGCTTGTCGTTCATGATCGCGCGTGCCAGTTCGGCCGTGTGCTGCGCGGTGAGCGCCTGGTTCGACACCGGCGTCACCTTTCCGTCGATCTTGAACGCCGGCGGAAATTCGGCGGTGATGAACAGGTCGGAGCCCTTCTTGCCGACCATCAGCCGCAGCAGGTCGTACATGAATTTGGTGGCCTGTTCGCGTTCCATCGTCCTGCTCCTTTCGAAAATTCAGCGACTGCGACGATGCGCTCAGAGCGGAAAATTGTCCTTGTTCGCGGCGCGGTTGCGCGCCTCGATCGGGGCGACGATGTTGCGGCGGACGAGATCGATCAGGTTCTGGTCGAGCGTCTGCATGCCCACGTTCTGCCCGGTCTGGATGGCCGAGTACATCTGGGCGATCTTGTTTTCGCGAATCAGGTTCTTGATCGCCGGCGTGCCGATCATGATTTCATGCGCGGCGACACGGCCGCTGCCGTCCTTCGTCTTCAGCAGCGTCTGCGAGATCACGGCGCGCAGCGACTCCGACAGCATCGTGCGGACCATGTCCTTCTCGGCCGCCGGAAACACGTCGACGATCCGGTCGATGGTCTTGGCCGCCGAACTGGTGTGCAGCGTGCCGAACACCAGATGACCGGTCTCGGCCGCCGTCAGCGCGAGACGGATCGTCTCGAGGTCGCGCAGCTCGCCGACCAGAACGACGTCCGGGTCCTCTCGCAACGCGCTGCGCAGCGCGTTGTTGAACGACAGCGTGTGCGGTCCGACTTCGCGCTGGTTGATCAGGCACTTCTTGGACTCGTGCTCGAACTCGATCGGGTCCTCGATCGTCAGGATGTGTCCGTATTCGTTCTCGTTGATGTGGTTGACCATCGCCGCCAGCGTCGTCGACTTGCCGGAGCCGGTCGGTCCGGTCACCAGCACGATGCCGCGCGGTTGGTTCGAGATGTCGGCGAAGATCTTCGGTGCGTTCAACTCCTCGAGACTCTGAACCTTCGACGGAATGGTCCGCATCACGGCACCGGCGCCGCGATTCTGCACGAAGGCGTTGACGCGAAAGCGTGCCAGTCCCGGGATCGCGAACGAGAAGTCGCACTCGAGATTTTCCTCGTAGAACTTGCGCTGACCATCGTTCATGATGTCGTAGATCATGCCGTGAACGTCCTTGTGCTCCATCGCCGGCAGGTTGATGCGGCGGACATCGCCATGAACCCGGATCATCGGTGGCAGGCCTGCGGAGAGATGCAGGTCCGACGCCTTGTTCTTGACGACGAATGCGAGCAGTTCGGAGATGTCCATCGATGACCCTCAAAGGCGCCGCGCGACGTCGCTGCGGCTGGCACGGCGCCGCCCGGGGCGGACGTCGGAAGCAGATGCGGCGGGAGCGGTGCGCCAGCGTGGCAGCCGACGACCCCGTGCTATGTTGGCGACCCGCACGAAGCGCGGTATCCGCCCGGCGATCGGCATCGCCGGGAGAAATCTGACCGACGCCGACGCATTGTGGACCGGGTCGCCAAACGGCCCGTCGGCAACCGTCCGATCCGAGATCGGGTCCGGCTCATCTCCGCCTCCTAATCCGAACGATTATGTCCGTAACGTCAAACAACCTGCAAGGCGTCCGGCAACGCATCCGGGACGCTGTGGAAGCGGCGCAACGAGCGGTGGATTCCGTGACGCTGATCGCCGTCACGAAGACTTTCCCGGCGTCGGCGGTGCTCGACGTCCTCGCTGACGGGCAGCGCGACTTCGGAGAGAACTATCTGCAGGAAGCGGTCGACAAGATCGTCACGGTCGCAGCGACGCTGGAAGACTGGCGCAGCACGTCGCGCTCGGATGCCGCGGTCCTCGAGCCGGTCTGGCACTTCATCGGACCGATCCAGAGCAACAAGACGCGGGCGATCGCGACGCGCTTCGACTGGGTCCACAGCGTGGACCGCCTGAAGATCGCCGAACGATTGTCGACGCAGCGCGACCCCGATCGCGATCCGCTGAACGTGCTGATCGAGGTCAATCTCGACCGGGAAGCGACCAAGAGCGGCGTCGCGCCGGTCGACGTCGCGGCGCTCGCGCACGCGATCGCCGGGTTGCCGCGACTGCGGCTGCGCGGACTGATGACGGTACCGGCGCCGCGGACCGGCCATGCGGCGCAGCGCGCCGTGTTCGCCGAGCTGCGAGTGCTGGCCGAACGTCTTCGCAGCGACGGCCTGCCCTGCGAGCATCTGTCGATGGGGATGTCCGCCGATCTCGAGGCAGCCATCGCCGAAGGCGCGACGATGGTCCGTGTCGGCACCGCGATCTTCGGCGTGCGTCCCGCGACCATGAAGAAGGAAAGTCCATGAAGATCGGATTCATCGGTGGCGGCAACATGGCCCAGGCGCTGATGGGAGGCTTGCGCGCGCGGCACGACGACGCCCGTTTCGTCGTCGTCGAGCCGCATGGGCCGACGCGCGACATCGTCGCGCACTTCATGACCCACGTAGCGCTGCACGACGTGCCGTCGGCCGACCTGGCGACCTGCGACGCGGTGGTGGTCGCGGTCAAGCCGCAGCAGTTCCGCGAGGCCGTGACCCCGGCGGCGCGCTGGCTCGACGGCCCGCTGATCGTCAGCATCGCGGCCGGCATCCGTACCCGTGAGATCGCACACTGGCTGGGCGCGGACGGCTCGCCGCGGGCGATCGTCCGCGCGATGCCGAACACGCCGGCACTGATCGGCGAAGGCATCACCGCGCTGTATGCGATGCCGACGGTCGACCAGCGCGGACGCGACCTCGCGCAGACCATGATGGCTGCGGTGGGTCAGACGCTGTGGGTCGACACGGAGAACGCGCTCGACGCGGTCACGGCGGTATCCGGCAGCGGACCGGCCTACGTGTTCTCGTTCATCGAGGCGCTCGAGCAAGGTGGCATCGAGCTCGGCCTGGACGCTGGAGACGCCAGGCGCCTCGCGGTCGCGACCTTCGTCGGCGCGAGCCGTCTCGCGGCGGCGTCCGAGGAACCGATCGCCGCGCTGCGTGAACGCGTGACGTCGAAGGGCGGGACGACCCATGCGGCATTGACGCACATGACCGAGAGCGGTTGTCAGATGGCGATCGTGCAGGCGATCCATGCGGCCGCGAAGCGTTCGGCGGAGCTGGGAGACGAGTTCGGAAAATAGAGCTGTGGCGGTGACCGCGACGGGTGGTAGCCGCACGAAATTGGACCGCGCCGTCTGATTTCGTTTCGAACACATGTGAGAGATTTCTACCGCGACGCACGGTCATGCCTGGAGGAAGGTCCTTCCTTCGTCGGGACGACAATTGCCCTGCATGTCGTTCCGAACGCAGTGAGGAAGCTCTACCGCGGCGCGTGGGTCCGCACTTCGTGCTTGGCGGACAAGGATCCCTCCTTCGTCGGGACGACAGCAGGTTGTATGTCGTTCCGAAGCTTCGCCGGCGTGACAACAAGGAGAGGGACGCTCCATACCGAACGTCGACACGCTCGACACTTCCTTCACCCCCCCACCAGCCGATCGACCACCAACCCCGCGAACACCGCCGCGCCGAACCAGTTGTTGTGCAGGAACGCCTTGAAGCAGCCTGCCCGTGATCGCGTGCGGATCAGCCGGTAATGGTAGACCGCGATAGCGGCTGCGACCACCAGTCCCGCGAACCAGGCCCATCCCAGCCCCGCCATCGCCCCCGCGGCCCCCAGCAGCGATAGCGTGATCGCATAGCAGACCATCACCGCAATCACGTCGAAAGTGCCGAACGTGATCGCCGCGGTGCGGATGCCGATCCGCAGGTCGTCGTCTCGATCGACCATCGCGTATTCCGTGTCGTACGCGACCGCCCAGGCGACGTTGGCCGCGAGCAGCACCCAGCCGACCGCCGGCACGCGACCATCGATCGCCGCGAACGCCATGGGAATGCCGAAGCCGAACGCGATCCCGAGATACGCCTGCGGCAGCGCGAAGAAGCGCTTCGTGAACGGATAGCTGGCCGCGACGAACGCCGCGACCAGCGACAGCGCCAGGGTCAGCCCGTTGAGCGGCAGGATCAGCAGCAGCGCGAGCAGTGCGAGCACCGCGGCCACCGTCAGTGCCTCCCAACCCGCAATGCGGCCGCTGGTCAGTGGCCGCTCGGCCGTGCGGGCGACATGCCGATCGAAGTCGCGATCGGCCCAGTCGTTGATCGCGCACCCGGACGATCGCATCAGCACCGTACCGATCACGAACACGGCCAGCAGGTACCACGACGGGCGTCCGTCGGACGCGATCCACATCGCCCACAAAGTCGGCCACAGCAACAGCAGGATGCCGATCGGCTTGTCGAGGCGGACCAGCTTCGCGTACAGCGCGAGGCGCACCATCAGGCGCGATACCGGCCCTTCGCCGCCGCCGATACGCGAATGCGTCGCCATCACCGATGCCCGGCGACTACTTCAGCATGCTGCGCAGCATCCACGCGGTTTTCTCGTGGATCTGCAGACGCTGCGTCAGCATGTCGGCGCTCGACTCGTCGCCAGCCTTGTCGGTGAGCTGGAACGCGGTACGCGCGGTGCGCGTGACGGCCTCGTGACCCTTGACGAGATAGCTGATCATGTCCATCGCCTCGGGGACGCCGGAGACTTCCTCGATCGACGTCAGGCGGGCGAGTTCGCCGTACGTGCCGGGGGCGGGGAAGCCGAGCGAACGGATCCGTTCGGCGATCGTGTCGACCGCGAGCCATAGCTCGTTGTACTGGATCTCGAACATCAGGTGCAGCGTATTGAACATCGGACCCTCGACGTTCCAGTGGAAGTTGTGGGTCTGCAGGTACAGCGAATACGTGTCCGCCATCAGATGCGACAACGCCATCGAGACACTGGCGCGGTCTTCCGGCGAGATGCCGATGTGGATCGAGGCGGAATCGACCGGGACGACGCTTTTGGATTTCTTCTTGGCCATCCGACGCTCCTTGATTGAACGAAGCGTGAATGGTAGCGCGCACACGCACATTCGATCCGGCCGCGCCGGCGATGTCAGATCATGGACGGTCCGACGTCGAGCTTCGTCGTGCCGTCGAGATTGCAGTCGCGCACGGCGGCACGGATCACCTCGATCGCGGCGCGCCGCGGGAACGACTTGCGCCACGCGAGCACCACGCGACGCCCCGGCACCGGCTGCTCGAACGGGATGTAGCGCAGCAGGCTGTCGGCCGGTAGTGGAGACGGCACGGACGTGCGCGGCAGCACGGTCACGCCGATCCCGCTCGCGACCATGTGGCGGATGGTCTCGAGCGACGAGCCTTCGAACGTACGGCGGATGCCCGAGTCGTGCGCCCACGACGCGACCGGCAACGGCTGCAGCTCCGGGCATACGGCGAGCACCTGATCGCGAAAGCAGTGCCCAGCGCCGAGCAGCAGCATGGTCTCGTCCTTCAGGTCGGCGGCCGTCACGCGCTCGCGCGTCGTCCACGGGTGGTCGCGCGGTACCGCGACGATGAAGTCCTCGTCGTACAGCGGCTGGATCATCAGCCCGGCTTCGGGCAGCGGCAACGCGAGGATGGCTGCATCGATCTGACTGTCTTTCAATTGCTCGATCAGCCTGACCGTGTAGTTCTCCTCCAGGATCAGCGCCATCTGCGGTGCATCGGCGATCAGGCGCCTCACCAGTTGCGGCAACAGGTACGGTCCGATCGTGTAGATCACGCCGAGCCGCAGCGGCTCGTTCAGCGGATCCTTGCCGGCCTTCGCGATTTCCTTGATGGCATGGCTCTGTTCCAGTACGCGCCTGGCCTGCTCGACGATCTGCGTGCCGATGGCCGTCACGCCGATCTCGCTGCCACCGCGCTCGAACAGCGTGACGCCGAGTTCGTCCTCGAGCTTCTTGATCGCGACCGACAGCGTCGGCTGGCTGACGAAGCACGACTCGGCAGCACGGCCGAAATGACGCTCCTTCGCAACCGCCACGACGTAGCGCAATTCCGTCAGGGTCATGCAGTGATCACTCGAGATGGATGGAAGCGGCGAGTGTAACCAAGCGCCGATCCAACACCCCGGCTCGAAACCCTGACCCGGCGAAGACGACCCCCCTACAACCGCTGACGGCTTCACAGCCGTGCGCAGAAGCGTTCGGATTCCCCCGCACAGACTGTCGACCGCCCTGCGGACCGGACCTCGTGCGCCCGTGGAAGAGCCAGACCGCTTCGCACGCCACGCGTTCGCACTGAGCGTCGTCTCTGCGCTCGTCTACTTCGCGACCAGCCTGGGCGTCCACAACTTCATCGTGTTCGTCGTCGTCGGCGTGGCGCGACTTCAGCGGCTGCTCGGGTAGACGCGTGCAGGCGCTCCGCGGGATCCGCCGTCGTCCTCGCCGCAGCCGACCGCGGCAGGGCGGTCGCGATGCCGTTCTTTCACGATCCCATCATGCGGGTGCCTGTCGGCTCGACCGTCTTCTCCGCGGCCTTACTCGCAGGGCTACGTCGAATTCGCGACAGGGTCTCCGTCGATCGAGGTGCCGCGCGGTGCGGCCATCACGCTGCTGATCTTGGCAGCCACCCTGGTCTGCCTTCGCAGGCTGACGTCACGAGCGCCTGCATCGTCTACGTCGGCCCGTCACGCCGAGCCGCTGCGACGCATTCCGCTCGTCACGGCGCTCGTCGTCGCGGCAGCGTTCGCGCTGGCCGCACTACTGCGCGCGGCGAGCCTGCCGCGCGGCTACCGTCTCGCGACGGTTCGCGATGCGGATCAGCTCCTGCGCGAGTCGGTCTGCGACGCGAGAGCCAGTACGCGCTCGGCGAGCAGGATCACCGCGCGATCGACCATCCGTCCGTCGATCCGGATGGCCGCGCCGTGCGACGTTTCGGCAGCCTCGACGACCCGCCGTGCCCACGCCGCATCTTCGGCACTCGGCGCGTACGCCGCATGCACAGGCGCTATCTGGTCAGGGTGAACGCAGAGCTTGCCGGTGAAGCCGAAGCGGATCCCGCGGCGCGTGGCCTGGATGATCTCGCTCGCTTTGCTGGTCTCGAGCGTGACGCCGTCGATCGGGCCGGGAATGCCGGCAGCTCGCGATGCGACGACGAGTCCGAAACGAGCCGGCGCGAGTTCGTTCTGCTCGGGACCGGGCACCATGCCGAGGTCGGCCTGGAAGTCGATGTGGCCGAAGGCCAGCCGCATCGTTCCGTTGGACCGCGCGATCGCGTGGACCTCCGCGTAGCCGGCAGCACTCTCGATCATCGGAACCAGCGGGATCTCGCCGAGCCGCTCGTGCAATGCGGCCAGCGCCACCGGACTCTCTGCTTTCGGGACCATCACGCCGGCAGGCCTGAGCGACGCGCACAGCGCCGCGTCGTCGGCGAGGTCCAGCGAGTCGAGGTCGTTGATGCGAATCACGACGCGATCCTCGTGGTCGAACTCGCCCCACGCCGAATCGAGCAGCATCCGCGCCCGATCCTTCGCGTCGTGGGCGATCGCGTCTTCGAGGTCGATGACGACGATGTCGGCTCCCGAGGCCATCGCCTTCGCATAGCGATCGGTCCGGTTCGCCGGCACGAACAGGAAACTGCGCGCCGTCAGCAGGCTGGAAGATACGTCGATCATCGGGAGTCCGGTGGCGGCAGCACAAGCATTCGAAGGGCAGCGATGCATTACAACCCGCGCCCTCGCGGCGCACCATCGGGAGTTTTCCTGAGCGACCGATCCGCCGCGAGGCGCCCTGAGGCGTCCTGATGCGCCGTGAGACTACACGGCAGAGGCAGCGCCGAGCGCGGCGATCGTCGCGGCGTCGATGCCGAGTTCGCGCAGGATCGCGTCGGTGTGCGCGCCGAGCGCCGGGACCGCTCCCATCCGGTAGTCGAAGCGATCGAAGCGGCCCGGCGGCAGCGCCGCGGTGATCCGGCCGGCCGGCGTATCGACCTGCCGCCAGTGGCGGCGCGCTGCCAACTGCGGATGGGCCCACACCTCGTCCATCGTGTTCATCCGCGCGTTCGCGATCTGCGCCGCGTCGAGGCGCGCGACGATCTCGGCCGCGGTCGACCTCGCGAACGACGCCAGAATCAGCGTCCGAAGCGCATCGCGATGCAGGTGGCGCTGGCTGTTCGATGCGAAGCGTTCGTCGTCGGCCAGCGACACGTCGCCGATCACCTTCTCGCAGAACAGCAGCCACTCGCGTTCGTTCTGAAGCCCGAGCATGACCGTCCTGCCGTCGCCAGCCGCGAACGGTCCGTACGGATAGATGGTCGCGTGCTCCGCGCCCGAGCGCGGCGGAGGCGGCGCGCGGTCGTAGGCGTAGTACATCGGGAAGCCCATCCATTCGACCAGCGCTTCGAGCATCGACACGTCGATGTGCGAACCGAGGCCGTCCTTCTCGCGCGCATAGAGCGCCGCGAGGATGCTGGTGTATGCGTACATGCCGGCGGCGATGTCCGCGATCGAGCAGCCGGCCTTCGCCGGTTCGTCCTCGGAGCCGGTCACCGACAGGAAGCCGGCCTCGCTCTGGATCAGCAGGTCGTAGGCCTTCTTGTCGCGATAGGGTCCGTCGGCGCCGTAACCGGAGATATCGCAGACGATCAGCCCGGGATGGGTCGGCCGCAGGGCCTCGGCCGACAGACCCATGCGAGCGGCCGCGCCCGGCGCCAGGTTCTGCACCAGCACGTCGGCTTTCGCGATGAGCCGCATCAGGACCTCGATGGTGTCCGGATGCTTGAGGTCGAGCGTCAGGCTCTCCTTGCCGCGATTGACCCAGACGAAGTGCGAGGCCATCCCGTGGACTCGCTGATCGTAGGCCCGCGCGAAGTCGCCGACGCCGGGCCGTTCGATCTTGATGACGCGCGCGCCGAGGTCGGCGAGCTGCCGCGTGGCGAACGGCGCGGCGATCGCGTGTTCGAGGGAGACGACGGTAATGCCGGTCAAGGGAAGAGTCATCGTAGTCAGGGTTCGGTGCCCTCCTCCCCTGTCAAAGGGGAGGTGAGAAATAAGCGGCGCTGCGCGCCGCTTCAGAAGGATCGCGGCAAGCCCAGCACATGCTCGGCCACGTACGACAGGATCAGGTTCGTCGAGATCGGCGCGACCTGGTACAACCGCGTCTCGCGGAACTTGCGCTCCACGTCGTACTCGGCCGCGAAGCCGAAGCCGCCGTGGGTCTGCAGGCAGACGTTGGCCGCTTCGAACGATGCCTTCGCCGCCAGGTACTTCGCCATGTTCGCCTCGGCTCCGCATGGCCGGTGTGCATCGAACAGTTCGCAGGCCTTGAAACGCATCAGGTTGGCGGCCTCGAGTTCGATGTAGGTCTCGGCGATCGGGAACTGGACGCCCTGGTTGCGGCCGATCGGGCGATCGAAGACGACGCGGTCGTTCGCATAGTCGCGGGCGTGTTCGACGAACCACCAGCCGTCGCCGATGCACTCGGCCGCGATCAGCGTGCGTTCGGCATTGAGCCCGTCGAGGATGTAGCGGAAGCCCTGGCCCTCCTCGCCGATCAGGTTCTCCGCCGGAATCTCCAGCGCGTCGAAGAACACTTCGTTGGTCTCGTGGTTGACCATGTTCGCGATCGGTTTGACCGTCATCCCGTGGCCGAGTGCTTCATGCAGGTCGACGATGAAGATCGACATGCCTTCGGACTTCTTCGCGACCTCGGCCAGCGGCGTCGTTCGCGCGAGCAGGATCATCAGGTCCGAATGCTGGATCCGAGAGATCCATACCTTCTGACCGCTGACGACCCAGCGATCGCCCTGCCTGACGGCGACCGTCCTGATCTTCGTCGTATCCGTACCGGTCGTCGGTTCGGTCACGGCCATCGACTGCAGCCGCAGTTCGCCGCTCGCGATCTTCGGCAGGTAGCGCTGCTTCTGCGCTGCGGAGCCGTGGCGCAGCAGAGTGCCCATGTTGTACATCTGCCCATGGCAGGAGCCCGCGTTGCCGCCCGACCGGTTGATTTCTTCCATGATCACCGACGCCTCGGCGAGACCGAGTCCGGATCCGCCGTACGCCTCGGGGATCAGCGCCGCCAGCCAGCCGTCCTTCGTCAACGCATCGACGAAGGCCTCGGGGTAACCGCGTTCTTGATCCACCTTCTGCCAGTAGCCGGAGTCGTAGCCTGCCATCAGGCCGCGCAGCGCTTCGCGCATGTCCTGAAACCGATCGGCGTGCGGCAGTTCCGTCGTCATCGGACGCTTTCCGATGCGAGCATCGCGGTCGCCCGCATCGCCCGGCCGCCGTCGGCGTTGCGCGCCCGCAGATCGACGCTCGCGCCGTCGTCGGCGGCCCGACCGCAGATCTCGTATGGCGCGATGTCGAAAAGCGGACTGATCGCACGGAACGCGGATCGGGCCGGCGTGGCGACAGGCATCCGCGCGCGCAGCAGTTCGACCAGCAGCGTCGCGATCAACGGCCCATGGACGATCGGTCCCGGATAAACCTCGAGCTCGTTCACGTCGCGGCGGTCGTAATGGATGCGGTGCGCGTTGAACGTCCGCGCCGAAGGGCGGACGAACCGGCAGCCGGCAATCCGCGATAGATGATGTCGTGCTTCTCGGTCAACGCCAGCCTGCGTTTGGTCGACAGGACGTGGCCGACCAGCACGAACACCAGGCCGCCGGTCCTACCGCTCTTCTGCGAGACATCCTCGACGCGTGATACGCGCGTCGCGGCGGCGCCGATGCGGAGCGGATCGTGCCATGCGAGCCGGCCGCCGGCCCACATCCGGCGCGGCAGCGGCAACGGAGCGCCGGAACCGGGCGCCGCGGTGACGACGTCTTTCATCGTTTCCGTGCGGCCGATCCATTGCAGCGAGTCCACCACCGCGTGGCGCAGAACGGGGGCCCTCGCCGTCGTGTCTGCAATCTGTCCGGTCATCGGAACGTAATTTCCTCCTTCGTTGCCGGACTGTCGAGCCGATGCATCGCAGTACCCGCGTGGCGGATACGCTTCCAGCGCGCAAGTCGCTGTTCCTGTTCCCTCTTGCGGGAGGGTCGGGGAGAGGACTCCGCGTAGCGCAGCCACAGCAGTGAGCTCGCTACTGCGCGCCGCTCGTCGACGCGGCCTTCCGGCTACTTCTCGATCCGTGTGTCATAGCAAGCGGCGATCGCAGTGCCCGCGGGAAAGCGCGCGCACAGGCCGGGCCGCTCGGATGGAGTATCGATAGCGGACTACCGGGCGGCATCGGCTGCGGGCTGGCGACGATGGGATTCGAGTCGGTCGATGCCATGTTGCCGTCTCCTGGTGGACGTCGGTTTCCGTAGCGCGTCGTGGAAGCGGCTTGAACCGCGCCAACGAAGAGTCGGGCCAACGATGCGCATGCGTCAAGTCGCGCGCGATCGAATCGGTGGAATCACGCCTTCAACAGGTCCTCGCCCCCGCGCAGCCAGCGCTGCAGATGCCGATCCACGCCGTCCGGGTCGTCGGCCAGCATCGCGACCGCCGTCTCGCGAGCCGCGTCGACCAGCGGCTGATCGCTCTGCAGGTCTGCGAAACGAAGCAGCGCCTCACCGGACTGACGATGCCCGAGGAACTCGCCGGGGCCGCGCAGCGCGAGATCCTTGCGCGCGATCTCGAAGCCGTCCTGCGTCTCGCGCATCGTCTTCAGCCTTTCCTTCGCGGTCAGCGACAGCGGCGGCTGGAACAGCAGGATGCAGGCGGACTCCGCCGTGCCGCGGCCTACCCTTCCGCGCAGCTGATGCAGCTGCGCGAGGCCGAAGCGCTCCGCGTGCTCGATCACCATCAGCGATGCGTTCGGCACGTCGACGCCGACCTCGATCACGGTCGTCGCGACCAGCAGCTGCACGCTGCCGTCGCCGAACGCGCGCATCACGTCGGCCTTGTCGGCGCCCGGCAGCCGGCCGTGGACGAGACCGACCTGGAACTCCGGCAGCGCGAGCGCCAGGGCGTCACACGTGTCGATCGCGTTCTGCAGTTGCAGCGTCTCGTTGCGCGAAGCGGTCGCTCGGCGCACCGGGACGGACGGGTCTGCGGGCTCGGCTTCCTCCACCAACGGACAGACCCAGTAGACCTGACGCCCTTCGCCGAGCGCATGCCGGATGCGTGCGACGACGTCGTCGCGCCGCGACGCCTCGATCAGCCTGGTGACGATCGGTCGACGACCCGGCGGCAGCATGTCGATCGTCGAGACCTCGAGGTCTGCGAAGTAGGTCATCGCCAGAGTTCGCGGGATCGGCGTCGCACTCATCATCAGCTGATGCGGCTCACGTGGAGGCGCCGCGCCGTCACCGGTCACGCGCGCCTTGAATCGCAGCGCGAGGCGCTGACCGACGCCGAAGCGATGCTGCTCGTCGATGATCGCGAGGCCCAGCCGCGCGAAGTGCACGTCCTCCTGGATCAGCGCATGCGTGCCGATCGCGAGCCTCGCGATACCGGACTCGATCGCGTCGCGCGCCGCCGCCTTCTGCTTCTTCTTCAGGCTGCCGGTCAGCCAGGCGACTGGCACGTCGAGCGCCTCGATCCATTCGGCGAGCTTGCGGAAGTGCTGCTCCGCGAGGATTTCGGTCGGCGCCATCAGCACCGCCTGGTAACCGGCATCGATGGCGCGCAGTGCGGCGATCGCCGCGACGACCGTCTTGCCACTGCCGACGTCTCCCTGCAGCAAACGCTGCATCGGATGCGGTTGCGCGAGATCGCTCTCGATCTCGCCGACCACTCGCCGCTGCGCCGTCGTCAGCGCAAACGGAAGTTGCTGCAAGAAGCGTGTCACCAGCGTGCCTTCGCCACGCAACGCCGGTGCCGTCCGCGCGAGGCGCGCCGCATGCGCTTTCGCGAGCGACAGCTGCTGCGCGAGCAACTCGTCGAACTTGATCCGCTGCCACGCCGGATGCGAGCGCGCCGCGAGACTTTCGAGCGAGGCGTCCGGCGGCGGGTTGTGGATCAGCCGGATCGCTTCGTCGATCGCGGGCAGACGATGCCGCATCAGCCATCGTCGCGGCACGGTCTCGTCCATCTCGACGCGTGCGAGCGCCTTCGCGATCGCCTGTCGCAGCACGATCTGGCCGATTCCGACACCGCTCGGATAGACCGGCGTCAGTCGGTCCGGCAACGGGGTGTCGTCGCCGATCACGCCGTAGCGCGGATGGATCATCTCGCGGCCGAACACCTGGCCGAAGCCGCCGCCACGCAGCTCGCCGCGGATCCGCAAGCGCGTGCCGACTTCGAAGTGCTTCAGCTGGCTACCGTAGAAATGGATGAAGCGCAGCGTCAGTCCTGAATCACCTTCGTCCGCGTTCGCATCGTCGACATGGACCACGAGTTGACGACGCGGCCGGTACTGGACTGCATGGTCGCGAACGATCGCCTCGATCTGCACGGTGTCTCCGTCGCGCGCATCGGCCAGTGCGACGACGCGCGTCTCGTCCTCGTAGCGCAGCGGCAGATGCAGCACGCAGTCGCGCTCGTCGTGCAGACCGATGCGCGCGAGCCGGCCCGCGAGTGCGTCGGACCACGCAGCCACGGTCGACCTCGCGGCCGGGGTTCGCGAGACGGCCGGATTGCGGGCCGGCATGGCTTCGGGCTGCGCAGCGATGACCGGAGAAAAAGCTCAGGCGGCGAAGATGCCTTCGATCTCGAAGGTCGCGCCGAGCGGCAGCGCAGCGACACCGATCGTCGTGCGCGCGGGAAACGGCTCGGGGACGAGTTCCTTCATGATCGCGTTGACGGTCGCGAACTGCGACAGGTCGGTCAGGAACAGCGTCAGCTTGACCGCGTTGCCGAGCGTCGAGCCGGCTTCCGTGACGATCGCCTCGAGGTTCGCGAAGGCCTGACGCACCTCGGCCTCGAAGTCGCCGGTCACCATCTTGCCGGTAGCCGGATCGAGCCCGAGCTGCCCCGACGAATAGATCATGTTGCCTTCGCCGGCCGGAAACATCTGAGCGATGCGGATCGCCTGCGAATACGGACCGACGGCGGCTGGCGCCTTTTCGGTCGAGATGACGGTAACGCTCATGGCATTCCTTGAAGGTAGGGATGGGCGGACGGCGGACGTTCAGGGCTCATGCGATCGGGCGTCCGGGACCACTCGCGAGTTTATCCGACCGCTCCGCTCGGCCGTCAGTGTCCGATTGGTCAATCCGGGGGCCGGGCGTATCATCCCGGCCTTGTCGTTGCAGGGCCGCATGAACCCGAAGAGACTGCGCGGCTCGTCCGCCAAGGTCCACAGTTCGTCGCATGCGGTAAGCCGGCCCTGCGCAAGACGACGCCTGGGAATCGTCAATGCGTTCACACAAGGTCCGGGATCTGGTTCTCGGACGTGCACTCGACCCGCTGAAGACCGAGACGCGCCACTCGCTGGCGCTGGTTGCCTTTCTGGCATGGGTCGGACTCGGCGCCGACGGACTTTCGTCATCGGCCTACGGTCCCGAAGAAGCCTTCAAGGCGCTCGGCGTACACACGCATTTCGGCCTCTACCTGGCGATCGCGACGGCCGTCACGGTCTTCATCATCTCGCTGGCCTACAACCAGATCATCGAGCTTTTCCCCACCGGGGGCGGCGGCTACCGCGTCGCGACATCGCTGATCGGACCGTATGCGGGACTGACCGCCGGTGCCGCGTTGATCGTCGACTACGTACTGACGATCGCGATCTCGATCGCGAGCGGTACCGACGCGTTGTTCAGCCTGTTGCCGGTCGGCTGGCAGGGCGCCAAGCTCTACGTCGAACTGTTTCTCGCGTTCGTGCTGATCGTGCTCAACCTGCGCGGCATTAGGGAGTCGATCAAGATCCTGCTGCCGATTTTCCTCGGCTTCGTGGCCACGCACGTGATCCTGATCGTCTACGGCATCCTCAGCCATGCAGGCGGGCTGCCGATGCTGATCCCCGACACACTCAGGGATACCAGCAAGCTCGCCAGCGAGACCAGCTGGGTGTTCGTGGCGGCACTGTTCCTGAAGGCCTACTCGCTCGGGGGCGGCACCTACACCGGGATCGAAGCGGTATCGAACAACGTGCAGTCGCTCAAGGAACCGCGCGTTCGCACCGGCAAGTTGACGATGCTGTACATGGCCGCCAGCCTCGCGTTCACGGCCGGCGGCATCATCCTGCTCTATCTGTTGTGGCATGCGCAGCCGGTGCCCGGCAGCACGCTCAACGCCGTCGTGTTCAGCAGCATCCTCGACGAGATGGGCTTCACCGGCGGCAGCCTCGCGATCGCGCTGATCGTCGTGCTCGCGACCGAAGCCGGCCTGCTGTTCGTCGCTGCCAACACCGGCTTCCTGGGTGGCCCGGCCGTGCTCGCCAACATGGCGGCCGATTCGTGGATGCCGCACAAGTTCCGCTATCTGTCGACGCGGCTCGTGACGCAGAACGGCATCGTGCTGATGGGCATCGCGGCGATCGGCATCCTGATCCTGTCGCACGGCGCGGTCGATTTCCTGGTGGTGCTGTATTCGATCAACGTGTTCCTCACGTTCAGCCTGTCGCTGACCGGTTTGTGCATCTACTGGATCAAGCATCGCAAGGACGATGCGCGCTGGCTGCCGCGCCTCGCGCTGTCGGCCGTCGGGCTGACGGTCACGCTCAGCATTCTCGTGGTGACCACGATCGCCAAGTTCGACGAAGGCGGCTGGATCACCGTGCTGATCACCAGCGGCGTCATCGCCGGCTGCATCTTCATCCGCAGGCACTATCACGACACGAAGGACCGCATCCGCGCGGTCGACGCGGTGTTCGCCAACACGCCGAACGGCACCGAGACCGAGTACCCCGAGCTCGATCCCGAAGCGCCGACCGCGGTATTCATCGTCGGGATGTCGCGCGGCGGCGGTCTGCATGCGTTGCTGTGGGTACAACGGATGTTCCCGAGCCACTTCCGCAACTTCCTGTTCATCATGGCGAGAACGGTCGACTCGCAGGCCTACGGCGGCGACGAGACGATCGCGAAGATGAAGGACGAGGCGAGCGCATCGCTGTCTTATTTCGTCGACTTCTGCCACAGCCACGGACTCGCATCGACGTCCTACCTCGGCTTCGGCACCGACGCCGTCGAGGCGATCACCGAGATCTCGGATCAGGTCCGCTGCGAGTTCCCGAGCGCGATCTTCTTCACCAGCAAGCTGATTACCGAGACCGAGAACTTCATGACCCGGCTATTGCACAACCAGGCGGCACTGGCGCTGCAGCGCAGGCTGCATCTGGAGGGAATCCAGATGGTGATATTGCCGATGAAGATTTAGGGGATTCCATTGAGGTCCACTGGCGTCCAGCGGATCGACACGACGGTCGGCGGCACGGGGGCGAGCCCTGCGCCATCGAATCACGCAGGGTCCGACTCATGAATGCCTGCGCACGCTAGGCGCGCGCTGCTTCCGAATGTTTGCATCCGCTGCACCTGCTGCATGCCGTCTGCGAAATTGAGCACGGAAGGTTTTCAGACCAGCGCGAGGGAGCCTGAAGAGAGCATCGACGCTCCTCGCACGCGCCGGCTCAACTCGGTCTCCCACGCGCTACCCCTTTCGATCTGATACGCGAAAACCGCGCGCTGTTCTCCACCGTGCCCACCCGGATCACCCTGCCCGTCGCCGTCGACGTTGAGACGCCCGACGTGGCGTCGACCCCGCACCGGCTCTTTCCAGATGCCGGTGTGCACAGATCTGCCGCGCCATTCGATGTGGCGCGGCATGCCGACGTTCACGGACAGCAGGCTGGCCATCGAGATCGCTCCTCACGCACTTCCGGTATTGCCCCACCTTGCAGGATGACATGCGTCAGGTTTGCATCCCTCGATCGAAGGGAGGTGACGCCGATGCCTCCGACGGGCCACATGCCATGCCGACGTAGGCACGATCATGCGAAGGGTCGGCTGATGCAGCGAGAACCTGCAAGCCCGAATCGCCCGGGCAGATCCCGCGCTATCGAAATGCCAATTTGAACGCCGCTGACGACACCCGGGACCCGCATCGCGCGATGCAACTCGAAAGGGAGGCTGTCGAGCGGGAGTCCGTCGTGGTCGCCTGAGACTTCGGGTCAGACTTTGCAGACTTTGGGATCACCTACTTCGGCGACTTTTGGGTCAGCTCTTGCCTTTTGCCTGGTCGAATCAAGCGTAGGCAAGCGGGTGGGCAAAAGGCAAGACCCGATCCCTGCGCCGGACCCCGATCCGTTGCGTTGAAGCTTTCCGACGCTCGATCCAGTTGCAAAGCCGTCGCGTCGTCCTCGAGCGAAGGCTTCGAGGCGCCATCGGTTGAAAAGGTCGGTGACGGCCGGTCCATCCCCGGGTGGAGCCCGGTCCGGCAAAAGTGCAGCAGCGCATGCATTCCGTCATTCCCACACTCGCGACCGATACCCGG
>JBDTIS010000089.1:0-7778 GCA_039936235.1 Burkholderiaceae bacterium
GCGAACGAAGTGCTGATCACGTATCCGGTGGCGATCGACCGGCTCGACATCTACAATCAATTTCTGATGCCGGCCGGCGTGCAGCCGAGGCGGCACAAGGCCATCGAGACCACGGACATCATGCTGCAGATGGTCTCCAGCGGCCGTGGCGTCGCGGCGCTGCCGCGTTGGCTGGCGGACGAATACGCGGAGAAGATGAACGTCGTCGCGGTGCGTCTGGGCTTGCGCGGCATCGCCAAGCAGATCTACTTGGGCGCGCGCGACGCGGACGTCGCCACCGACTATCTCAATGCGTTCGTCGACCTCGCGCGCGACCCGGCGACTCCGGCATCGTCCTCGAAGCATCATGTGTAGTGAGCGTCAGATCCGTCGACGTAGCCGTCGTCCACGAAAGCGCTCGCACATTGCGACGTTTTGCCTCGAGCAGGTTGTCCGTCAGTGCATGTGCATGTCGCTGGCCGCGCCGCGTTCCTGCACGTGCACTTCGACGTCGACCGTCCCGGCCTTCTCGAACTTCAGTGTCAGCGGGATCTTGTCGCCGACCTTGAACGGCTGCTTGATGCCGATCATCATCAAGTGGTAACCGTTGCCTGGTGCCATGTCGACGTGCCCCCCTGCCGGAAGCGGGATGCCGGGCACGGCGCGCATGCGCATGATGTCGCCGTCCATCGACATCGTGTGCAGTTCCACGTGATCCGCGAGCGGCGACGAAGCGCTGACGAGCTTGTCGTCGGTCTTTCCCTTGTTGGAGAGTTCCTTGATGTAAGCCGCACCGGTGGTCGCGCCGGCTGGCGTCGGCACCGAGTACGGGTGCTCGATACCGATATCGCCGAGCGTCGAGCCATTGGCCGGAGCGGAGGTCGCCGCGATCAGCAGTGCGACGGACGTCATGCCTTGAATGAGGGTCTTGAGAAAAGCGTTCATGCGTGCTCCAGAAAGTTGATGAAGTCGGTGTCAAAGGTCGTAGCCGAGTTCCGCAACGTAGGTCCGTTGCGGGTACGGGTGGAACGCCCCGTACTTCTTGTCGCTGAGGTTGTCGATGCCGAACGAGCCGGACCAGTTCCTGTCGAAGCGATAGCGGACGCGCGTGTCGACGACGAGGAAGCTCGAGAAGCCGGTGTAGGTGAATCCGTTGGGGTCGCTGTTGTCGAGCGTGCTGTACTGTCGGCCGCTGTAGCGGGCACCCAGGGCCGCTGCCGACTGTGCGAATTCGCGTCAGCGGCGACCTCGAAACCGTTGGTGCGGATTAGGTCGACGCTCTGGACGTTCGTGACGTTCGGCTCAACGTCGACGTTGGTCTGCGCATGCAGCGCGTCGTGGCTACGCGCGTTGAAGTAGGTGAAACCCACCCAATGAATGTCGACCACGCGCTCGGCCGTCGGCTCGGAAGTCCAGGAACGCTCCGGATTCAGGTTCGGGTCGTCGTCCGTGATCACGTTGCCGACGATCGCCTTCCAGTCGGGCGCGAGTCGCCCTGCGCCCCGGGCCCAGAGGCTGGTCAGATCGGTATTGCCTTTGAATTGCGCCGACGGGCCAGTCGGTGCGTCGCCGTTCGAACGGCTGCCGAACGCGAAGCTCCCCTCTCCACCGCCGTAACGTCCATCGCTGGCGCGCTCGCGGAAGTGCTGATTGAAGAAGTCGCGCTTGGCGTGCGCTTCGATCTCGGTCGGCATGCGGGTCGCGAAGTCCACGACCGAATTGCCCGGATAGGCCGCGGAGAACGGACTGTAGAGCACATCGACCCGCTCGATCTCCTCTGGCATCACGAGGCCCCAGTGCGGCGTGAAGCCGGCGCTGTTGCCGAGCAGGTTCGACAGCAGGATGCCGTCTGCATACACCAGCGAGCGGGCGCCGTTGCCGGTGCCCGATGCGCGCGATCCGAGGACGGCGTGATCGTAGTCGCCGATGTAGCGCTTGCGAACGAACAGGCTCGAAGAACACTTGAGGACGTCTTTTGCGTCGGTCTCGTCGATCTGTCTGCGCGTGATGCGCTCGACGGTCGGCGGGAGCGCGAGCGGAATCGAGGACGACCTCGGGCCGGTGACCGCGAATTGTTCGAGCGTTTCGGCGGCAGTTTGCTGAGCCGATGAGGGCTCGACTACCGTCGAAAGCGTGACGCGTGATGCAATGGCAACGTAAGCGCGTGCGCGCGGCACACCGGGAGGCAATGCCATCGGGAATTCCTTGTCCGGATACGAAAGCGCGTCGGCACTGAATGGAACTCAGTACGGCGCGGCCGGGCCCTGACGGACCGTTCGATCAGGTGAGGAGGGGCGGCCCTCTGGCGGGCAGAGGCGCGCCGACCAGGCTCGCCAGTCGCGCCGCCGGAATGCCCTGCCGCACGAAGGCAAGCGGCTGAAGCGGCTTGAAGTCCCAGACGATCGCGTCCGGCACAAGGCCCGCCGGCATGCACAAGGGACAGTGCGCGCTGGCATCGCCATGCCCGATATGGCCCGCACCTTCTGCACTTCCGGTGCCGGACAGGTCCACGAAACGCGATCCCTGAACGGAACAGATCCGTTCGAGCGTGGCCGGACGGAGCAGCGGGGCCAGAATCATCACGCCCAATGCCATGACGAACAGCGTGAGGGCGATCAAGGCACGAGAGCGAAAGTGGGTCAGGCGTTGCACGGCGAAGATTCTACTTCGATCCCGGGGACCGTCCGCTGTGTTTAAACATACGGATACGAGCCGGCAAGATGGCTGCGCAGGTCGCTCCTGGTCGCGACGCTTGCGATCCGCGACTCAATGCAGCGTCGGCGCGACCTCCAGCGGGTCCTGCCAGATGCAGGTTACCTCGAAGATCAGCCCGAACGGACCGAGGCCGATCAGCGTGAAGCGCTCCTGTTCTGCGATACCGGTTACGGAGACGAGGAATTTACCGCGGACCTGTTCGTCGATCAGCATGTTTACAACCGGAATGAACAGAACCGAGCCAATCAGGGTATTCCCGACCTCGGCGATCTGGCCGCTGACGATGTAGCTCCTGTCGCGACCGATCAGCATGTGCTTCTTCAATGAGACCTCGCCGTTTCCGCTGTGACCGCCGGCGTTGAGGCTCATCGCATAAGAACCCTCTTTCATCGAGCCTTCTCCAGTTCGTCGAGCTTGCGTCAGCGACGCGGCCCGGTAACCGATATTTGCTCATCCGAAGGTTGCTGTCCGTACGGCATCGCACAGACTGGCGATCGTGCCCCGGGCAGTCGACTCAGCGTCGCTCGCCTAGAGCGCCCGTCGCATCGGCGCTCGGCGGCAACCCGCCACGGTCGATCCGCTCGAGACGTTCGTATTGCGCGATCACCTGCGCGCCGAACAGCACGAGCGTCGCGGCGATTTCGAGGCTGAACAGCACGACGATCGCGGTCGTCAGCGACCCGTAGACCACGCTCACCTGCGACAGCGTCGAGAAGTACCAGACCAGCGCATGGCGCGTGATCTCCCACAGCAACGCGGCGGTCACGCCGCCGAGCAACGCATGCCGCAACGACAGCCGGCCGACCGGCATGACCAGATAGAGCGACGTCAGCATGCAGATCTCGCCGCCCAGTCCGAGCAGATACAGAAGCGCGCCGGACACGCCGGACAACGACCAGCTGCGGCCGAACAGCTCGACGCTCTCCTGTCCGACGAGCTGCAATACGCCGGACACGACCGTGACCAGCAACAGTCCCAGGCACAAACTGAAGATGTAGAGGTAAGGCATCACGGCCGACATGAGGAAGTGCCGCGACCGTTCGGCCTTGCGGTGATGGAAGATCACCGCCATCGCGCTTTCGAGCACCGTGAACGCCAGCGAACTGAAGAAGATCATCGTCACCAGTAGCACGGGGCCAAGGACGTCGCGATGGACGAGAAAGCTCGACAGCTCGACGACGATCGCGCGCGACTGACCCGGCAGCAGCCATTCGAGATATCGGCCGATCGTGCCGAGCAGTTCGCTGCGATCGATGAAGCGAGACAGCACGATCACGCTGACGATCGACAGCGGCACGATCGACAGCAGCGAGTAGTAAGCGACCGCGCCGGCGAGCAGGAGTCCCTGGGACGCACGAAAGCCCTTGATCGCTTCCCAGACGAAGCCCAGCGGATGGCGCAGCAGTTCGGCGGCCTGGGCACGCGTGGTTCTCATGGGATCGCCCTGGTCATCGTGGACGCGCCGGTCCGTACAGTTCACCGCTCGGATCGTCGAACGCGCGTTCGCTGCGAACGCCGAAGACGCGCGCGCTGCTGTCATCGATATCGATGCGCATCCACTGCATCGGGCCGGCACGGTCCACGAAGGCGACGCGGCGGAGGTTCTCGACCGGCCGATTGGCTGCATCGTGCAGCGGATGTTCGCTCTCGTCGCGCCGTGGGACTTCCGGCGTCGCCGCCCGGTGCGCCTGGACGAGCAAGACCTGTCCCTTGTACGACGCCATCACGTCGCGCATCGCGAGCTTCCATTCGTAGTAACCGTCGCGCTCGCGGCTGCGCACGTCCGGCGATCGCATCTGCATCGCGAAGCGCGGCGCAGCATCGACGAACAGGACGACGCCCGCGAGCCGTCGCTCGGTCGCCACGCGAAACGATCGTTCGAGCCATGCCCGATTGGCGATCGCGCGTTCGTCGAATTCGCCGTTGCGGCCCGCGCCGATGCGAAAATTGTTGTTGTTGTCCGGCAGGTTCAGCGTCATGAACAGGACGCGGCCGATCTGCCAGCGCAGGTTCTCGCGGTAGCGATGAAAGCGCGGCACCGCAGTCTGCCGCAGCCACTGCAGGCGGGTCTGTCCGAGCGAGTCGTCGCCGTCGAACAGCGTGTCGCCGATCCGCGAGAGCCGTTCGAGCGGATCGCTCACGCCCTTGCAGTCGGCCCACTCGGATGCGGCGACCACCGGAACGACCGGTTTCGCGCTGGCGTCCAGCAGTCTGCGCCGCCGTTCGAGCGACGCGTCGCTGCACGAGACGTCGGACGGCTTCGACAGGTCGAAGTGGACGACGAAACGTGCCCCCGTGCCGTCGATCGCGCGCAGCGCCTCGGCCGTCTCTCGCTCCGTCTCCTCGCCGGCGCTGCCGATCACCGCGACGCTGAACGTGCCGGTCGCTTCGCCCGGGGTCGTGTCACCGACGGCGTCGGATTGTGCGTGCGCGACCGCCAGGCATGACAGCAACACCAGCGTCGCAGGCATCCACCGGCGCCCGGGCGCAGCGATCCGGCTCACCCGGTCTGCCCGCCGGCGATCTTCTTCAGCCTATACAGCGCGTCGAGCGCGTCGCGTGGCGCGAGCTGGTCCGGATCGAGCGCGGCCAGCGCATCGACGACTTCAGAGGCAACGGCAAGATCGTCGATCGGGTCGACGGGATCATCCCCGAACGGCACCTCGAACAGATCGCGCTGCGGCTGCGCGTTGCGGGCCGCTTCCTCGAGCACGCCGAGCTGCTTCTCGGCGCTGCGAATCACGCTGTGCGGCACGCCGGCGAGCCGTGCGACCTGCAGACCGTAGCTGCGGCTCGCCGGCCCTTCCTCGACCGCGTGCAGGAACACGATCTCGCGGCCGTGCTCGACGGCCGAAAGATGGACGTTCGCGACCGACGGAAATTCATCGGCCAGTCGCGTCAGCTCGAAGTAGTGGGTCGCAAAGAAGGTCAGCGCCCGGTTGTGTTCGATCAGCCGACGCGCGATCGCCCACGCGAGCGCGAGCCCGTCGAAGGTCGACGTACCCCGACCCACCTCGTCCATCAGCACCAGGCTGGTCGACGTGGCCTGGTTCAGGATCGCCGCGGCCTCGGTCATCTCGACCATGAAAGTCGAGCGGCCGCCGGCAAGGTCGTCCGACGCGCCGATCCGCGTGAAGATCGCATCGACCGGTCCGATCACCGCGCGGGTCGCCGGCACGAAGCTGCCACAGTACGCGAGCAGCACGATCAGCGCGGTCTGCCGCATGAAGGTCGACTTGCCGCCCATGTTCGGGCCGGTGACGATCAGCATCCGCCGGTCCGGCGACAGGCGGCTGTCGTTCGCGATGAAGCGCTCGGTGCCGGCGCGTTCGTTGCACTGGGCCTCGACGACCGGATGCCGCCCTGCCTCGATCTGCAGTCCGGGCTCGGCGACCAGTTCCGGGCGCACCCAGTTCCACGCGCCGGCACGATCGGCGAACGCGCACAACACGTCGACGGCCGCGATCGCGCGCGCGATCCGCTGCATCCCGTCGATGAACTCGGCAAGGCGGTCGAGCACCTTCTCGTAGAGGTGCTTCTCACGCGTCAGCGAACGTTCGCGGGCCGACAGCGACTTGTCCTCGAAGGCCTTCAGCTCGGGCGTGATGTAACGCTCTGCGTTCTTGGTCGTCTGGCGGCGGCGATAGTCGTCGGGGACCTTGTCGGCCTTGCCGTGCGTCACCTCGATGTAGAAGCCGTGCACCTTGTTGTATTCGACACGAAGGCTCGCTATGCCGGTGCGCGCGCGCTCGCGCGCCTCGAGCGCGACGAGGAAGGTCCCGGCATCGGTCGACAGCGCACGCAATTCGTCGAGCTCCGCATCGTGACCTGTCGCGATCACGCCCCCTTCGCGAACGAGCGTGGCGGGTATATCGGCGATCGCGTCGGCAAGGAGGTCCAGCGCAGCACGTGGCGTTGCGAGCGCGGCCAGTAGTTCTTCGATGAGGGATAGGGGTTTGACGACCGTCGCCACGGCGACCGGAGCCAGCAGATCGCGCAGGCCGTCGAGGCGCGTGAAGGCATCGCGCAGGCCGGCGAGGTCGCGCGGCCGTGCGCTCCGTAGTGCGATCCGCGTGGCGATCCGGTCCACGTCGGCCATGCCCGACAGCCGCTGCTGCAGCGCCTCGCCATGGGTATCGGCGCCGCGGCGCGTCATCAATGCGTCGACCGCGAGGGCACGCCGCGACGGCTCGCAGCGATCGCGCAGCGGCTCGTGCAGCCACGACCGCAGCAGCCGGCTGCCCATGTGGGTCGAGCAGACGTCGAGCAGGCCGAACAGTGTCGTAGGGACCGACGTGTCACGCCGCGTATCCGCATTCGAAAGACTCTCGCTGATCTCCAGGTTGCGGCGCGTGACGCCGTCGATCGAGATGGTCCGGTCCGCGCGTTCGACCGCGACGCTGCGGATGTGCGCGAGCGTCCGCGACGGTCCGCCGAGCGCTTTGCCGTCCAAGTCGGCGATCGTGTCGGCGTCGAGCGCCTGCGTCCGGCGCAGATACTTCAGCAGCGCGCCGGCCGCGCCCAGCGCGAGCGTCTCGTCGACCACGCCGAAGGCGGCGAGATCATTGACGCCGAGGTGGCGGCTCAACGCAAGCTTGCCGGCGTCCGCGTCGAAGTCATGCAATGGCCAGGGCACCGCGTGCTGCAGCGAGCGTGCCTCGCCACCGGCGTCGTCCTCGCCGACATCGGCGACCAGTATTTCGGCGGGCCGCAAGCGATCGAGGAGGCGTTCGACCGCTTCGAGCGGACATTCGAGCAAGCGCAGGTCGCCGGACGCGAAGTTCAGCCATGCGAGGCCGGCGAGCTTCGAGCGGGTCCGTGCGGACCGCCGGATGCTGATGGCGGCGAGCAGCCGGTCTGCCTTGTCCGGCAGCAGTCCGGCGTCCGCTAGCGTGCCGGGCGTGACGATGCGTACGACCTGACGCGCGACCGGCCCTTTCGACATGGCCGGATCGCCGATCTGCTCGCAGATCGCGACCGACTCGCCTTGGGCGATCAGCTTCGCGAGATAGCCGTCGAGCGCATGGAACGGGATGCCCGCCATCGGAATCGGCATGCCGTTGGATTGACCGCGCGCGGTCAAC